>PBVS01000035.1 GCA_002728725.1 Woeseiaceae bacterium | reverse complement strand
AAGGTAAGCCAGAAGATTTTGGCATTTTAACCATGACGCAAGAAGAGATATATGAAGCAGTGGAAGATGCTGTTGCGCATGATTTTAGAGTGGGTATTCATGCAAATGGAGATATTGCCATAGACATGGTGCTCAATGCTTATGAGAAAGTTCTAAAAAATCACGAAGGAATAAACCCTAGGCACCGAATTGAGCATTGCTCACTTGTTAATGATGAAATTCTAACCCGAATAAAAGCAGCAGGAGTTATTCCAACTCCTTTTTATACATATGTTTACTATCATGGGAACAAGTGGGTGGATTACGGTTATGACAAAATGGAGAATATGTTTGCTCATAAGAGCTTTCTTGATGCAGGAATACCTGTAGCACCTGCTTCTGATTATACTCCTGGACCTTATGAGCCAATGATGGCAATCCAGAGCATGGTCACAAGAAAAGACATCAGAGGCAGAGAGTGGGGGCCAAGTCAAAAAATTAGTGTTTCGGATGCTATGAGAATATGTACAATTCATGGCGCGTATGCTTCCTTCGAAGAAGGACTAAAAGGATCACTTGTTGCTGGAAAATTAGCAGATTTTGTAATTTTAGAAAAAGACCCTCATGAGGTAAATCCTGACGAGATTGTTAACATTAAAATTCTCAAGACAGTGCTTGGCGGGAAAACAACTTTTGAGGCTTAAAAGTTAAAATTAATCAATTTATCAGTCGCGCCAAGACGTGAAAATTGACCAGCATTTCATAATGTAACGCAATTCTTTTTTTGTTGTAGCAATCATTTTGCTAATACTTTATATTGCCTCATAAGTGCCACTAAAAGAGACAATTTGAGGGAAATAATCATAACAATTATCAGAATTATCTTAATTACAAGATATTGATTTATATGGTTTTTTTTGTTGTCAGTGAAAATTTAAATAATTGTTTATAAAGCGGCCTTTGAATTATTGAAAAAAAAAGATGCGCACCAATAATATATTTTGTTGGTAAACGAGAAAAAATTTAAAAATTACATAAGGAAAAAGCTGGGATGCCTATAGCAATTGCACTAATTTTTTTGGTCGTAGGTTCTGTAATATTTCATTTAGTAAGTCCTTGGACATTCACACCACTCGCGTCAAATTGGGGCGCCATAGACGATACCATTGATATTACTTTTTGGGTCACAGGTTTCGTTTTCGTAGCTGTTAACTTGTTCATGGCCTATGCCGTAATTAAGTATAGGGCTGAGCCAGGAAAAAAAGCCACTTATGATCCTGAAAACAAAAAACTTGAAACGTGGTTAACCGTATTTACTACGATTGGTATCGTTGCGATGTTAGCTCCCGGACTTCTTGTGTGGGGTCGTTTCGTTGATGTGCCTGAAGATGCGCTTCAAGTCGAAGTTTTAGCTCAACAATGGCATTGGAGTTATCGTTTGCCAGGAGAAGATGGCGAGTTTGGAAATGTTAGCGCTAAACTCATCACAAACGAGAATCCATTTGGCATGGATTATGATGATCCTGTCGGACAAGATGATATTCTTATAAGCAGTCCAGAGCTTCATCTTCCTGTAAATGTTCCTGTGAACCTTAACCTCAGGGCTAAAGACGTATTGCATAACTTCACTGTTGCAGAGTTCAGGGTGAAAATGGATATGGTTCCCGGAATGGTAACCAGCATGTGGTTTACCCCGACAAAGACCGGACGTTATGATCTCCTTTGTGAGGAATTATGCGGTATCGCACATCATGCTATGCGAGGTGCTGTTATTGTCGATGAGGCAGAAGATTATGAAAATTGGGTTGCCTCGCATCCAACGCTTAACGAAACACAAATTCGTATGGCCTATAACCCAGAACCTAGTGCAGCAGCTACGCAATATGCAGTATGTGCAGCATGTCACGGCCAACAAGGAGAAGGCATGGTTGTGTTGAACGCACCCAAAATCTCAGGTCAAAGTGAATGGTACCTAAGAAAGCAATTAGAAAATTATAAAAATGGTGTAAGAGGTACACATAAGGACGATCTATATGGTCAACAGATGGCACCAATGAGTATGACACTGTTCAATGAGGAAGCGATGGACAATGTTATAGCACACATTCAAAGTTTTCCCGATAATCCGGCACCTAAAACAATCACAGGTGATATAGAAAAAGGTAAAGAAACATATGTTGTCTGTGCATACTGTCACGGACAACAGGGCGAGGGGATAAAAGCGATGAATGCACCGAGAATGGCTGGAATGACTGATTGGTATCTAGAGCGACAATTACAAAACTTCAAGAAAGGCATAAGAGGTCAGCATCCAGAAGATTACTATGGTAAGCAAATGGGCTTTATGGCTAGAATTCTGCAAGATGATAAGAAGATTAGAGATCTTGTAGCTTATATGAACACACTGTAATTAAAAATAAGATGAAATTTAAATATCAAGGGGAGATGAATGTCATACGTATCATTATATGATCGAGATCATGAGATGGATCATCATGATCCTGATACATTTCTAACAAAATATGTTTGGAGCCAAGATCATAAAGTTATCGCGATACAATACGGCGGTATAGCAATTTTAGTTGGAGTNGTGGCACTTGTGCTATCAATTCTCATGAGGCTTCAACTTGGNTTTCCTAATTCATTAGCGTTAATTAACCCTGAAAGTTATTATCAATTTGTCACCATGCATGGAATGATAATGGTGGTCTACTTGCTTACAGCACTATTCCTTGGGGGTTTTGGTAATTATCTTATTCCGCTTATGTGCGGAGCTCGAGATATGGTATTCCCATTCCTGAATATGCTGAGTGTGTGGGTTTATCTTCTCTCGGTAATCATTTTGATTGCCAGTTTTTTCGTGCCTGGGGGGGCCACAGGAGCAGGTTGGACTTTGTATCCTCCTCAGTCCTTATCAGCAGGCACACCAGGTACAGATTTAGGAATNATTCTAATGCTTGTNTCACTTGGAGTTTTTATTGTCGCGGCCACGATGGGAGGATTGAATTACGTAACTACGGTTCTCCANTATCGTTGNAAAGGNATGACTTTGATGCGACTTCCTTTATCCGTTTGGGGTATTTTCACAGCAACTATACTAGCTCTATTGGCTTTTCCAGCTCTCTTGGTGAGTGCAATTATGATGATTCTCGATCATTCAATAGGAACAAGTTTTTTTATGCCAGCTATGATTTCAGCTGGCGAGCAATTAAGTTATAACGATGGTAGCCCGATACTTTTTCAACACCTTTTTTGGTTCTTTGGTCACCCTGAGGTATATATCGTTGCACTCCCAGCATTTGGATTGGTATCGGATGTTTTAGCAACACATGCCAGAAAAAATATATTTGGATACAGGATGATGGTTTGGGCAATCCTTGCTATAGGAGGNCTCAGCTTTATTGTGTGGGCGCATCACATGTATGTCAGTGGAATGAATCCATACTTCGGTTTCTTCTTCGCTACAACAACACTTATTATCGCCGTACCGACAGCGCTAAAAGTTTATAATTGGGTATTGACATTATGGCAAGGTAATCTGCACCTGAGGGTACCAATGCTATTTGCAATTGGTTTTATATTTACCTTCATCCATGGAGGACTGACAGGACTATTTTTGGGTAATGTAACTATTGATTTACCCCTATCAGATACATATTTCGTCGTAGCACACTTTCATATGGTTATGGGNGTATCACCNGTGCTTGTGGTGTTTGCTTCTATATATCATTGGTTCCCATTAATGTCAGGCAAGATGTACAATGAAACACTTGGAAAATGGCACTTTTGGCTCACGTTTTTAGGCGCTTATGCCGTATATCTACCAATGCATTATCTTGGTTTTCAAGGTGTACCTAGAAGATACTTTTCTTTAGGTAATACTGACTTCCTTCCAGAATCAGCTCATGCTTTAAATGCAAGTATTACAGTTTCTGCCATCATACTTGCGCTCGCTCAAATACTTTTCTTTGTGAATATATTTATGAGCTTGAGAAATGGCAAAAAAGCAAAACCTAATTGCTGGGGNGCTACTTCACTTGAGTGGTTAACTCCAGATACACCTCCAAAACATGGGAACTGGGGTCANGATCTTCCTGAAGTACATCGCTGGGCNTACGATTACAGTGTGCCAGGGCAAGAGCAAGATTTCACTCCACAAACTGTTCCAGCCAGTGAAGTGCCTGTGGGCCGTGATCACGGAGTTGAGCACAACTAGAGAATAACGGGCTTAGATTAAAAATGACAATAACATTAATATTTTTAGCAATTATAATGGCAACTGTCATTTTCTGGTTGCTCAAGCAAACATTTAATGTGGAGCCATGGGTTTCTGATGAGGTGGCTGATGAAGTATCAGGTGCTTCACTTGATCTGAAACCTCAGGCGATTGCGTTGACTACCTTCATGGCTGTGGCTACATCACTATTTGCTTTATTCGCTAGTGCATATTCACTCAGAATGGAGATGCCTGATTGGCGACCATTAAATGAGCCATTGGTGCTGTGGACCAATTCAGGTTTTCTTGTTCTAGCCAGTATTGCATATCAATGGTCAAGGAATCATGTTGCTACCACAGACATAGGTTCAAAGAGGGTGTTAGTAGGATTGATTATTGCTGGTATATTTTCAGTATTGTTTTTAATTGGCCAACTTTTCGCTTGGCAGCAACTGAATGATCAGGGGATGTATGCATCATCGAACCCTGCTGTCGCTTTCTTTTATGTATTCACAGCGATGCATGGATTACATCTTCTGGGTGGATTGTATGTCTGGGCTAGATCAATCACGAAGATTTACGAAAAACAGGACATAAGATTAGTTCGAACAAGCGTAGAGTTATGTACAATATACTGGCATTTTATGTTGTTGGTATGGGTGTTGCTCTTTGGACTAATGATAGCAACATAATTGGAGTGAAAAAATAATGTCACAAACATCGGTAAATGAAGCACAAGTTCTACAGGAAGGTTTAGCTGGCGTAGCGTCAGATTTTTCTGCCGACAGGCAATCATTCCATGTTCACTGGGGTAAAGCCATGATGTGGATATTCTTGCTTAGTGATACGTTCATTTTTAGTTCTTTTTTGATTGGTTATATGACCGTGAGGATGTCAGCTCAGGATCCTTGGCCACTCACAAGTGAGGTGTTTGCATTAAGTATGGGGGGCGAACCCGTCCCATTATTACTCATAGCAATAATGACATTTATTCTCATAACCTCAAGCGGAACTATGGCCTTAGCAGTAAATATGGGATATGCAAAAGAGAAAAAGAAAACATTCTATTTAATGCTTATCACCGCAATTCTTGGCGCCTCATTCGTNGGTATGCAGGTTTTTGAGTGGTCAAAATTGATTTTCGATGAAGGTGTTAGACCGTGGGCTAATCCTATGGGTGCATCACAGTTTGGGGCAGCATTTTTTATGATAACTGGTTTTCACGGAATGCACGTAACAGGCGGTGTTATTTATCTATTAGTGGTTGCATTTAGAGTAAAAAATGGATTCTATGAGCGTCGTGGTAATGATTATTCAATTGTCGAAATCTGTGGTTTATATTGGCACTTTGTAGATTTAGTTTGGGTATTTATTTTTGCATTTTTCTATCTTTGGTAAAAAATCGGAGTAATTTATTATGTCAGATTCAGGTCAACAACATCCATTAAACATATATTATGCAGTTTGGATTCTTTTGTTTGTCATAAGTGCATTTTCATATGCTGTTGATTACTACCAATTACAGGGTACTTTGAGATGGACCTTGATATTAATCTTTATGTTCTTAAAAGCCGGTTTTATAACTGCTATATTCATGCATATGACNTGGGAAAGGNTNGCNCTCCAANTNGCNATNCTNGCNCCNCCNATTTTTCTAATGGTGTTTATTGGAATTATGGCAATCGAAGCTGATTATACTTTCTTAACTCGNATAGAATTTTTTACAGAGAGTGATTTTGTTCCCGTTTATCACCATGGTGGCGGATCTCACTGATTAGAATTCATTGNCTCTTTTATCNTACTTGATATTGAAGTGACGTCTTCTCTTATTTGCTCAGTATCTAGTGTCAAGAACTCTCTTTGATGCATAATTAATTTTCCATCGATTATCACATTAATCACATCTTGTTCGTCAGTAACATAGAGCAAATGTGAGGCAATGTCATAACTTGGGATATGATGNACATCGTCATAAGCAATCTGGATAACGTCGGCTTTCATGCCTACAGCAATCATGCCTATTTCATTTTCCATGTCTATAATTTTAGCGCCATTTGAGGTTGCCATTCTCAATACTTCAATAGCGGGCAAGACCTCAGGATCCATGCTAGTAACTTTTTGCAATAATGAAGCAAGTCGCATCTCTTCCCACATATCCAGGTCATTATTACTTGCGGCTCCATCTGTACCCAAACCAACTAGAACTCCAGCTTCTATCATTTTCGATATGGGTGCTACACCAGAAGAAAGCTTCATATTTGAAGTGGGATTATGAACTACACCAACATTTCTCTTCGCAAGAATTTCTATTTCCTTATCGCTTGGCCATACAACATGTGCTGCTATGGTGGTTCCTTCAAAGAAATTGATTGATTCTAGTGCTTCAATACTGGTCATCCCATAATTTTGAGTAGAAAACTCAGATTCAAACTGAGATTCAGATAAATGAATGCTTACTGGTGCATTGAGATTGTTTGCAAGATTTCGAGTTTGCTCTAGTTGCTCGAGATTCATTGAATATATTGCATGAGGACCGAAGATAGGTGTTATAAGTGAGTTTTTTTCCTTCCAGCGATTAATGAAGTTCTCTCCGTTGATTAAAGCATCTTGAGCATTTTTTGCGTTAGGTGTTTGATTGTCACTTACTGTTGAAGAAACCAGAGCCCTCATCCCGCATCTAGAAGCAACTTCTGCAATAATGTCTGGATAAAAATACATATCAACGAAAGTTGTTGTTCCTCCTCTAATCATTTCCCAGCATGCAAGCTCTGTCCCGACTCGGACAAATTCTTCACTGACAAATCTCTGTTCAAGAGGGAAAATATAATTATTCAGCCAATCGATCAGCTTCTTGTCATCTGCAATTCCTCTTAAGAGTGTCATAGCAGCATGAGAGTGACCATTAATAAGACCGGGCATGATTATTCTTTGTTCACCCGCTATGTTGATTTCAGCGCTGTAATTTTTATTTATGGTTTCTTTTGTATCAATATCTATAATTATCCCATCATCAATAGCTATAGCTGATCCAGTTAAAATATCATTCTCATTGTTCATGGTAAGTATATGATCAGCTTCTAAAACAATATCAATGATCATTTTGTCTGATTTTATTTGGTCACACGAACTCAAAATTGACAGTAATGCGAACAAGATTATTTTATTTTGGGAGCGTATATGCATTTTTTGGATGTAGTTTAAAAATCAAACATTAACCTATATTATAATCAGTGGGAAGATCTCATTTGCTTCTTTTATATTAAAACAGGGGAAAAGACATAATTAGCTTTGTTGGCATCGTAGTTATTCTTGGGATAGCTTGCTTATTCTCAGAAAACAGAAGATTGATTAACATTAAAATCGTCATTATGGCTTTTATGTTGCAATTTCTTGTTGCGGTATTCTCGCTCTATCTTGAAGCTGGAAAGACAGTTGTTCAAAAACTCAGCAATGGTGCGAGACACATAATTGATTTTTCTCAGGAAGGTGTAAATTTTGTGTTTGGCCCCTTGGCCAATGAATGGAGTTTTGCAATTAATGCTCTACCAGTCATAGTTTTCCTGTCTTCACTGACAGCGGTCCTCTATCACTTAAAGATTATGCAAATTATCGTGCGTTTGATCGGTGGTGCTTTAAATAAAATAATTGGAACAAAGGTCATCGAGTCTATGAATGCTGCCGCAAACATTTTCTTGGGAATGGATAGCTCTCCTTTGGCTGTAAAGCCATATTTATCAAAAATAAGCGATGCCCAGATGTTTGCAATTATGGTTTCAGGCTTAGCTTCTGTCGCAGGGACCGTTCTCCTTGCATATGCTCAAATGGGTGCTCAATTGGAATATCTTCTAGCGGCTTGCTTTATGTCGGCTCCGGGCGGGCTACTTATGGCAAAAATAATAATGCCAGATGACCAAGAACAAAAAACTGAAGAGACAATTCAAATAAGATCGTCGAAAAGCACTCATACAAATTTGATCATGGCAGCGGCATCTGGTGCAACAGAAGGCATAAAACTGGCTGTAACGATAGGTGGGATGCTGATTGCTTTTGTAGCTCTGATAGCATTATTAAATAGTATATTCATAATGTTAGGTTCGGTAATGGGAATTGAGAATCTGACCATGCAGAAGATATTCGGATGGATATTTTCTCCTATTATGTTTCTCTTGAATATTCCATGGAGTGAAGCTCAGGCGGCCGGTGCTCTTTTTGGTGAAAAATTAATTTTGAATGAATTTGTTGCATACAGCCATCTCACAGAATACCTATCAGGAATGAGTGAGAGAACCATTGTTATAATGACCTTCGCTTTGTGCGGTTTCGCAAACTTTGCTTCAATTGCCATTTTGATGGGATCGGTTGGTATATTGATACCTAATAAAAAGGAGTTTATTGCGTCATATGGCTTGAAGGCGGTACTTGCTGCCTCACTTGCAAATTTATTAAGCGCATCATTTGCAGGTATTCTCTTTGGGTTATAGTTTTTGGTGATGAATGTCAAAAAAGATAATAATTGATTGCGACCCAGGTCAAGATGATGCTGTTGCTCTTTTTCTGGCAATGTCCTCCCCTGATGAATTAGAAATTCTGGGTATTACAACGGTTGCTGGAAATGTTCCTCTGAATCTCACACAGAGAAATGCTCGGATTATATGCGATATCGCAAACTATAAGAATGCGAAAGTATTCTCAGGCTGTTCTCGACCCATATTGGTTGATCTTGTAACTGCTGAAAATGTCCATGGCAATACCGGTATTGATGGAATCGATATATTTGAGCCGGAAACCACACTCAGAAAAATGCATGCTGTGGACTTCATAATTGAGACTCTCAGTGAAGCAGAAGCAAACTCAATAACACTTGTACCTACTGGACCACTCACAAATATAGCCCTAGCCATAATCAAGGATCCATCTATACTTAAGGCAGTCAAACAAATAGTTCTAATGGGCGGTGCAATGAGAGAGGCGGGTAATCTTGGCGCCTCTGCAGAATTTAATATGAGGGTAGACCCTCATGCCGCAAGAGTAGTATTTGAATGTGGCATCCCAATAATTGTAATGAGTTTGGATGTCACGCATAAGGTGCTTACTTCTAGAGAAAGGGTAAACGAAATTGAATCGATAGGAAATTCGGTCTCTTCTGCTACAGCCAATATGCTCAAATTTTTTGCTCGTTATGATTCTGAGAAATATGGAATTGATGGTGCTCCACTTCATGATCCATGTACAATTGCATGGCTTCTTAAAGAAGATCTTTTTAGTGGCAAAGAATGCAATGTTAGGATTGAGACAGATTCATCCTTAACATTAGGGCATACATCGGTTGATTTTTGGGGTGTTGAGGGAAACACACCAAATGCAATTTGGATAGAGGATATAGATGATGTTGGTTTTTATAATCTTTTGATAGATAGACTCAAGAGATTTGATTAGAGTTATAGAAATGGACAGTTATCAATTGTGTCTTTGCTCAGTCTAGCTCCAATTTGTTGAATTACATTTGAAGCGGCCCACGAGGCAATTTCTGTGCATTCATTCATTGATTTTTTTGATATCAATCCAAAAAGAAAGGCTGCAGTGTATGTATCCCCGGCACCGGTTGTATCAACTATATTTGAAGTTGCTAGTGCCTTGGCGTGCGTTACTTCGTCATAATTAATAATAATAGAACCTCTCTCGCCAAGAGTGATAACTGATAGATTATCTAGTTTTTTTGTCTCATCAATCATATCTTGAACAGATTTGGTTCTTGTTAATGCCATCATCTCATCTTCGTTCGCAAAGATAATATCAACCTGATCCGTCGCCAGTTTCTTAAATGCTTCAAAATGACGTTGCACACAGAATGAATCAGACAAAGAAAGAGCAATTTTAGCTGAGGATTTACCTTTTTCCTCAATCACTTTATTTGCAATCTCATTGCAATCTGGTATGTCCCATAGATACCCCTCCAGCAAGATAATCTCTGCATTACCAATCATTGAGGAATCAATTTGTTTCGCAGTTAATTCTGTGCACGCTCCCAAGTAAGTTTGCATTGTCCGTTGGCCATCATCAGTAATAAGAACATGACTTCTCGCGGTCGGTGAGCCGGAATTTGATGGAGGTAATTTAACATCAACACCCATTGCTCTCATATCATTAATAAAGACTTTACCAAAATCATCGTCATAAACTTGACCTATATACCCAGCTTTTCCTCCAAAATTACTGAAGCAAGATACTGTATTTGCAACAGATCCGCCTGACATTTCTTTTGTATCAGTAAATTCTTTGTATAGTTTAATTGCTTCTTTTTCATCAATCAGGTTCATTGATCCTGGTTTGATTTGCATATCTTTTAGGAATTCCATTGATACCTTAGTTAGCACATCAACAATTGCATTACTAATCCCTAATAGTTGAGTTTTTTCAGGCATGATTTTTAACCTATTTAATGCTAATAACTAATAACTTTTATTATACTAGGTTAACTAAACAAGTGAGATAATATTAATACGCCTCACAATCTTTAAACTCTATATTACTTAATCAATGAAAAATAATTTATCAAATAAAATTATGGTTACCGGCCAAGAGTTAATCGAAGATTCATTTAAGCTTGGCATAAAAATAATAAAGAGTGGTTTCACTCCGACAACAATATTAGTGTTATGGAGGGGGGGAGCGACCATCGGAATGGCTATTCATGAGTTGATGAGATATAAGAATTTTCAACTCAATCATATGATTATTAAAACATCATCATACCAGAATACAGACCGTCAAGAGACTGTTGCCATAGACGGCTATCAAGGGCTATTTGAAAGTTTAAAAAAAGATGAAAAAATACTGATCGTGGATGATATTTTTGATACTGGAAGGACAGTATCGTCAGTCATTTCATTAATAAAAGAACATCGCAAGCAAGGAAATGATCAGTTTAAGATAGCAGTACCCTGGTATAAACCTAAAAATAATCTTACTGATATTTTTCCAGATTTTTATATTCATGAAACAGAAAAATGGGTTGTATTTCCTCATGAATTGGAGAGCTTAAGTGATGATGAGATTAAAAATTACCGATTAAAGGAAATCTTAATTTAGATAGGCTCAATAAAACTACTTACTAAAATAATGACATTAGGGGAAATAAATATGAACAAATTTATCATTTTAATAACGTTACTTGTTTCTAATTTATCACTTGCACAAAATGTACTTGTTACAGGTTCCAATCGAGGCATTGGCTACGAATTCGTAAGTCAATATGCTGAGCGCGGTTGGAGCGTCATAGCAACAAGTCGTTCACCTCATGATGATGTCGAGCTAATCAATCTAGCAGAAAAATACAGTAACATCACAATTGAAAAGCTAGATGTAACTAGCCAAGAAGATATTGATAATTTGGTCGATAAATTGAACGGTCAATCAATTGATCTTCTCATAAATAATGCTGGCTTGCTGGGCGATCGAAAAAAACAACAATGGGGAAACATCGATAAATCAACATTTGATCAATTGATGGATGTAAATGTTTTTGGACCGCTTAAGATATCTGAGGCATTGTCAGAAAATGTTATTGGCAGTGATAAGAAACAGATAGTGGTGCTATCTAGCATCATCGGTTCAATAGAGATGAGAACTTCACCGACACCACTTCCAACACTTGCTATCAGCAAAACAGCTGTGAATATGGCAATGAAAACAGTCGCGATGCAACTTCAAGAGGAAGGAGTGAAAGTCGCCATGCTTTTTCCTGGCTCAGTACAAACAAGAATGATGCATCAAGCTTTTGGTATGGCAATAGAAGAGGCCAGCGTAAAAACAGATTTTGATTATGGTTTTGCTTCGCTGACTCCAGCTGAGAGTGTTTCAAAAATGATAGCCGTAATTGATACGTTGGATACCCTAGAAACTGGTTTATTTCTGAATAATGATGGTACTGAGATACCTTGGTGATGCGAACTTTAGTTTTTATACTCTCTTTTTTGGTCATGATGGCTTCTGTCAGTGCAGAAGAACCAGGAAAAGAAGTCTATGAGATTGCTTGTGCGAACTGCCATGAAAATGAGGCGCTTCGTGCCCCTAACTTGTCGTCGTTGATGCTTGTTGGCAGAGAAGGTTTAATTTCATCGCTAAAAACAGGATCGATGAGAGATATTGGTAAAACTCTTGAAGAAGAGGAATTTGTATCTCTGATTAATTTTTTGACTTCCACAAATAATAAATCTGTCCAGTATGCGAGTGAAAGATATTGCGATTACTCAATAAGTGAGAATCCATCACCTCTTTGGAGTGGGTGGGGAAACAGTTTGAACAACACACGAAATCAACCATTTTCGAGAATTAGTAAGAGCAATGTTAATCAACTCAAATTAAATTGGGTATTTGGGTTTAAGGATTCAGTCAGAGTTCGCTCTCAACCACTCGTGACTGAAGATGCTTTATTTGTTGGCAGTCAATCAGGTGACTTATATGCCCTCTCACTTAGAGATGGATGTATTTTTTGGTCATACAAAGCAAAAAACGAAATTCGCGGCGCAATTATTTTATCAGAAAATAANAAGAGTATTTTCTTTTCTGATTTTGCTGCAAATATTTATCGTCTAAACATCAAAACTGGCGATCAAGAATGGATAAAAAATATTGCTGAACACCANGCCACAACAATAACTGGATCGATGACAACAGCANAAAAATTATTATTTGTGCCGCTTTCATCAACTGAAATTATTAATGCAATTGATCCAGAATATTCTTGCTGTTCTTTCAGGGGGGGCGTAGCTGCTCTTGATACCCAAACCGGAAATATGATGTGGAGAATGCACACAGTTCCTGAAGCAAAAAAAACCATTAGAAATAGTGTTGGTACTCAGATGCTGGGCCCCTCGGGTGCACCTGTATGGAGTACTCCAACTATTGATCTTAAAAGGAAACTACTCTATGTAGGCGTTGGACAAAATTACTCTCATCCTGCAACTGATATGAGTGACGCAGTTGTTGCTTTAAGGATATCTGATGGAGAGGTTGTATGGCACAAACAAATGCTGAAGGGGGATGTCTGGAATGCTAGTTGTGTTACAAATAAAATAAATTGTCCCGGAAATGTTGGTCCTGATATGGATATTGGNGCATCAATTTTGCTTNCTTCATCNAGGGATAATCAGGAATTGCTTATGGTTGGGCAAAAATCAGGGATGGTTTATGCGCTTAATCCAGATAAAGCAGGCGAAATAGTCTGGCAAAGACGTGTTGGGAGAGGTGGAAAAAAAGGGGGTGTTCACTGGGGAATGACTGCTGATTCAGATAACCTATATGTTCCTGTGGCTGATATACCTGAGGATTTAGATACCTCCAATGAGGCGATGCCCGGCTTACATGCACTTGCTTTAAGTGATGGGCAATACAAGTGGTATAAATCATCAAAACCAGTCTGTGAAGAAAAAGAATTTAAATGCTACTCTTCATACAGTGCAGCCGTATCAAGCACAATTGACATGGTAATCGCGGGAAGCATGAATGGTAACATTGAGATTTTTTCATCTAATGATGGAAGTGAAATTTGGTCTTATGAGACCGCAAAGCCATTTGAGACCATAAANAANGTTTCTGCTAATGGTGGTTCAATTGATTCAGATGGTCCAGTTGTTGCTGGAGAANATTTAATAACTACATCAGGTTATGACATATACGGNCAAATAACAGGCAATGTTTTATTGGTATTTACTTTAGAGGANTAAACAGTGAGGACAATACTCGTAACAGGAGCCAATCGTGGTATTGGTCTAGAATTTGTAAGGCAATATTCATCTGATGGAGATCNTGTGATAGCGATNTGTCGTAATGACAANGATATTGATGANTTAAAAGCTATCTCAGAAGAAAATAATGTNCTGATAGATTTTGCTGATATGTCAGATTTTAAAAGCATCGATATGCTTCAGAGTAGGCTGAATGGCATTGCAATTGATATCATTATCAATAATGCAGGTCAATTTGGACCAAAAGCAAGTGCAGATGGGGATTTAAGGCAAAGCTTTAGCCACATGGATTATNATATTTGGAGAAAGCTTATGGATGTNAATACTCTNGCACCATATAAGATAATCGAATGCCTTATTGAAAATATAAGGACTGGGAACGAAAAAAAATTAGTATCCATTTCAAGTACTGTCGCTTCTCTAGACAGTGTTGCNTCTGATGCACCCTCTACAATCCATGCTTATAAGGCTTCAAAATGNGCATTAAATATGGTCATGNCCAGTCTTGCTAGAGAATTAAAAAACGAAGGAATTAATGTTGGAATATATTGTCCAGGNTGGGTTAATACCAGGATGGGAGGAGATAAGGCGCCAATAACACCTGAAACAAGTGTGAACGGCATGAGGAAATTAATCGATAATTTATCATCTGACCAATCTGGAAATTTCTATAGATACAACGGCGAACAAATTGCCTGGTAAACATAAATTAATATCGACTCATTTTTATGAAAAATAAAGAAAATAATCCATTTGATATTATTCTCTCAGTAACACCGAATTTTTCTGAAGAGGAGGCTATCAATATAGCTAAACAGCATTATAATTTGGTAGTTTCAGCTGAAAATTTAGTAAGCGAGCGTGATCAAAATTTTTTATTAAGGACGAATAAACAAAAAAAATATGTCCTAAAAATTGCTAACTCTGAAGAAGATCCTATCGTTACAGATTTCCAAATATGTGCATTGATGCATATTAATAATACAAACGATGATCGTATTTCAGTGCCAGAAATCAAATTTACCAACAAGAATAAAAACAGTGTCATTTTAAGTAAAGAAAACAAAACCTTTGTAACCAGAGTTGTTTCTTACCTTGANGGTGAACCACTATTTACATCAGATCAATCAATTCCAGATATTCCAATTGCGGAGGACATGGGAAGATATTTGGCAATCTTGGGCAAAAATTTAGCAGATTTTCAACATCCTGGTTCGGATCAAAATCTGTTATGGGATATGAAAAGAGCCCTCTCAATCAGGGAAATTACAAGCCACATAGATTCTTTTTCAGNAAGAAGAATGGTAGAGAAAACATTATCTGATTTTGAGCGTTACGCATTACCCAAATTTGATTCAATTCGATGGCAAGTTATTCATAATGATATGAATCCTGACAACGTTCTTTTAGATACCTCCAGAAAGAGAAGGGTTTGTGGAATGATCGATTTTGGTGATATGGTTTATTCACCATTGATTATCGATCTAGCTGTTGCGACAGCTTACCTTCATACNGATGAAGGAAACCCCATGCTTTTAATGAACCATTTTGTTGNTGGCTATAATCAAGAAACCCCATTATTGTTGGAGGAGCTAGACATCTTATTTGATTTAATTAAAACAAGAATAGCAACTACAGTAGCGGTTCTTGAATGGCGAAAATCATTTCGCGATAAGGACGATCCATATTTAGANCTTAATTCTAATGATAGATCAAAAAATCTCCTTGAGAGATGCATGGAGATTCCGAGAGATCATGCAATTCAAACTTTTAAACAAATATGCGCTAAACCATGATTAAAAATACTGTTTCTAAATTTATAAATTTATCAACTCGCATAAAGCCAAATGAGATTAGGGCGACTCTACTTTCTTTTAGTTTCGTCTTTTTATTAATGACGGCTTATTTTATTCTAAGACCAGTTAGNGATGCTATGTCGAGTGATTGGACAGATACCGAATTGAGCTGGTTATGGACATCCACATTTTTCTTTAGTTTTATTGCGGTCAGTCTATACGGAGAGATTATTTCAAGAATAAAGTTTAATTATGTGGTACCTGGGGTATATGTGTTTTTCTCAATCTCCTTCTTTGCATTTAACTTTTTATCATTAATATTAATAGATCCAGACATCATCAATAAAATTTTCTATGTATGGTTAAGTGTTTTCAGTTTGTTCCACGTGTCTGTATTTTGGAGCTTTATCTCGAATATCTTTTCTAAAGAGCAAGCACCAAGGTTATTTGGCTTTATTGCATCGGGAGCGAGCATCGGAGCAATTCTTGGACCATCTGTCCCAATTTTATTTGCCAATCAAGTGGGCACTATGAATTTATTGATCATTGCAGGAATAATATTGCTTATTCCTGTTCCCTTAATTTCTTGGTTGGAAAAAATACAGTTTTCAGAACTTAAAAATCATAAAGTTAATTTAGATGAGACTAAAAATACAATAAAGAAAGATTTTTTATCTGGTTTTAGCAGTTTAATTAAAAACCCATATCTTATTTCTATTTCTTTATTCATTCTTTTCTATGTTGTCATGAATACATTTATCTATTTTGAGTTAAGAAAATTACTTATTGATTTTGATCGTGATGCACGTACTCAAATATGGGCATCAATAGATCTAATTGTGAATGTGCTAGCAATTGTAACTGCAATTTTTTTAACTGGCAGAATTACAACACGTTTTGGTATGCCAACAACACTTGCCCTAATTCCTGTATTGATGGTTCTGGGTTGGTTGGTAGTTGCAATATCACCAATATTGCTTTTTTTGATTGGCCTTCAGATCATCAGAAGAGCTGGTAACTATGCAATCACAAAACCTGGAAGAGAAATGTTGTTCACTTTGGTTGATAATGAGGCCCGTTATAAGGTTAAACCAGTAATTGATATTGTTGTGTATCGAGGTGGGGATATGCTTACTGCATGGTTTTATACATTCTTAACAGCAACACTAGGTCTGGGATTGAGTGGGGTGAGCATTATCGCTGCCGCTGTNGCTAGTTTGTGGGCCTTNACAGGATTGTATTTAGGTAAACGATACAAAATACAAAGGACTGCTGAAACCCAGGAGGAATGATATGAAAAAGAAGCTGGAAGATCTCGAATNTACAATAAAAAATAGAAGAACAGTTAAACTCTTTACAGATAAAGAAATAAATCCGGACATCATAACAAAAGGAATTGATTTAGCCAGGTGGGCACCAAATCACCATTTAACTGAGCCATGGCACTTTTATATCCTCAATTCGTCTGCTATCAAAGAATCAGTTGAATTAATTAGGACCGTTGTGACTGAGCGCAAAGGGGAGAAAATGGGTAACTTCAAAGCTGAAGATGCATCTACCAGGCCTGGCTGGATGGTGGTGACGTGCAAAAAATCAGATATAGAATTGACACAACAAGAAGATTACGCAAGTGTTTGTTGCGCCATACAAAATTTTAGTCTTTACCTTTCTGAAGCAGGATTAGCATCAAAATGGTCAACGGGAGTGATCACTAGAGACCAGCGTTTTTATGATTTACTAAAAATAAACAGCGAATCAGAATTTATTGTTGGTCTTATTTGGTATGGATACCCAAAAACACTTCCTAATCAGTCAAGAGGAGAATTAGATAGCGTTATAACTATCCTCGATTNACTCAACACCAATTACAAAAATAATTACTACAATAAGGCCTAATACTCCCATTGAGAATACCATGTTACTAATAGTGCCATTGTAGACCAATCCCGTTAAAACTGATCCTACTGCTGAGCATAGATTTTGTATTGTGCCAATGATTGATGCTGAGATACCTGCTGTTTTTGATAAAGGATCTAGGACGAGTGCGGTTGAATTTGAAATGACAAATGCAGTGCCGAACATATAAATACAAACACCACCCCACAGTATGCTGAATCTTGCTTCGTTGAAATATGCAATAGTTAGTAAAATAGAAGCACCAAGTCCTATAAAAAAAACACCAATCATCATAACTTGAATTATCTTAAACTTTCTNAGTAAATATTTATTGATGAAGGATCCGACCAATACAGACAACCCAGTAAGAGCGAATATAGGTCCAAACCAACCAGCAGGCAATTTGTATATTTCTATCATTAATACCGATGAACCAGTTATTAATGACATATAACCAGTTATTGTTACAACAACCAGTAACATCCCAAATATACTCACTTTATGCTTAAAGAATTCTTTTATGCCTATTTTAAATTGTTCGCTGAAATTCATGGATTTATTACCTGTATGTGTTTCATCGAGCTCTTTTTTTACGCTTATAAGAAGTATCAGTCCAATTACTGTAATGGCAATAAAAGTAGCTCTCCATTGAAATTCACCAACAAGATAACTACCGAATATCGAAGCTAACATNGGTATGAAAGTAAATACTATCATCATNGATGAGAGAGTTTGTGCTGCACTCTTTCCACTTGATATGTCTCTAACCATAGCACGGGGGATTGTCATCCCAGCAGAAGCGCCTACACCTTGAATTAATCTGGCTATTAACATGAACTCGATAGATGTTGCTAAGACCGTCATCAGGCTTGCAAGAATAAAAACTATAAGCCCGTAGATTAAAACTGGTATTCTGCCCATTCTATCCGATATTAAACCAGCAGGAATCAGTCCTATTGCAACGCCAGCCATGAAAAAACCTACTGTAAATTGACTTGTAGATAAATCACTNGATAAATCTGATCCCATAAATGGAATNGAAGCCAGACTCATGTCTATTGATAATGCTGCCATGCCCGTGAGNCAACCCAGAATGATGATAGATTTTTTATTAATCTTTATATCTTTTTTCATTTTTTGAGGTTATCTGAGGTTTTCCTGGGTATCAGATCATCTCTCCAGCGATAATCAACTTTGAAAGTGGATTTATTCCAANCCAATATGTCAATTCATTTGGATGGTTGATGTCCCAGATTGCTATGTCNGCATCCTTGCCAATTTCTAATGTACCTTTAGATTCAATTCCCAGTGCTTTAGCCGCTTCCCTTGTCACTCCAGCAAGGCACTCCTCAGGAGTCAAATGAAAGAGATTGGCTGCTAATGACATAGCGAACCGAATAGAACAAATTGGTGATGAGCCTGGGTTGCAATCCGTTGCAATTGCCATGGGGACCGACATCNTTCTAAAATCATCGATAGGAGGTTTTTGTTTTTCGTTTAACNTNAAAAAAGCACCAGGAAGCATGACGGCGACGGTTCCGGATTCTGCAAGTGCCTCTACACCCTTTTGAGAAGTGTATTCAAGATGATCTGCTGAGAGAGCCCCAAAGCTTGCTGCCAATTCAGTTCCACCCGAATTACTCAATTGATCTGCATGAAGCTTAACGGGCAGATCTAGTGATGTTGCTTTTTCAAATAGAATTTCAATCTGATGGTTACTGAATGCAATTTTTTCACAAAAAGCATCTACAGCATCTATAAGTGAGAGACTGTGAAGTTCGGGCATTACTTCCTCGCACAGGTATTTTATATAGTCATCACTTTTATTTGCATATTCAGGTGGTAAAGCGTGAGCACCAAGAAACGTTTTTTTTATGGATATCTGCTCATTCTCTAACTTTTTTGCAACCTCAAGCATCTTCTTCTCAGTTGCAAGATCCAGNCCATATCCTGATTTAATTTCTACAGTGCCTACTCCCTCTGATTGCAATTCATTTAATCTATTTTTAGCAAGCTTTAGGAGGTCTTTACTNGAACTTTTTCTTGTTTCGTTGACTGTGGATATTATACCTCCACCAGATTTAGAAATTTCTTGGTAACTTTTTCCCTTTAATCGATCTTCAAATTCCCAAGCACGATTCCCAGCAAACACAATATGTGTATGACAATCGATTAGCGCTGGACTTGCCCATTTTCCTGGTAAAGATAGTGTTTTCTTTGCGTTTAGTTCTGGGACTAGATCTCCTTTTCCAATCCAGACGATGGTTGAGTCTGTGACTGCTATTGCTCCATTCTCAATGATTCCATAGCCGGAATTACTGATCATTGAAGCAATATTTATATCACTAATTAGTAAGTCGCATTGCAACATCAATACCATACCTTGTGGTGAGACTTTCTTGCATTAAAAATTATCATGTATTAGCCTGTATATACAACTAATGTAAAACAAATGACTACTTACTTCGCAAAAAAAATCTTTCTTGAAGAAGGTTGGGCTGAAAATGTCCATATCAGTATCAACAAAGGTAGCATAGCAAAATTATCTATTGAAAAACAAAAAACCCCTTCCATTGAGGATGAACTTGATATTGTTATACCCGGAATAACCAACTCTCACAGCCACAGTTTTCAGAGAGCTTTGAGTGGCTTCACGGAGCGAGGGTCAAATCGAAGTAATGATACATTTTGGACTTGGCGCGAGAAAATGTANCAGCTGGTGGATAACCTTGATACCCGTTCAATTTACACGATTGCTAAACAAGCCTACTTTGAAATGATGATGAGAGGTTATACTACCGTTGTAGAGTTTCATTATTTTCATCGCGATGATCAAAATAATCATATTAACAATGATATATTTCATGCTCTTTTAGAAGCGGCAAATGAGTCAGGCATAAATTTGGTCTATACACCAATCTTATATCAGAGGGGTGGCTTCAAAGATAAGGAGCTAACTAAAGAGCAAAAAAAATTCTACAGTACAATTAAAGAATTCCTTGGGCACTATAGCTATGCTAAGTCTATTCTGATGGATCCTCATTCCATTGCTATCGGTGCTCACAGCCTAAGAGCCGTTGGCGAAGATGCACTCAAAGAAATTGTAAAGCTACATGAAAGTGAACAGATCCCTTTTCATATTCATATTGCTGAACAACAACAAGAAGTTGATGAATTTAAGTGTACACATGGTGAGAGACCTGTTGAATGGCTGCTGAGCAACTATGATGTGAATGAGAACTGGTGTTTAGTTCATGCTACACATATCAATGAAAATGAATTAAAAAAACTTGCCCAAACTAAATCTGTGGTATGCCTTTGTCCCACCACAGAGGCCAATCTTGGTGATGGAATTTTCCAATTAAAAAATTATGACTCACATGGCGGCTCTTTCACAATTGGCTCTGATAGTAATATCTCGATTGATCCTTTCGAAGAGTTGAGATGGCTTGAATACTCACAGAGATTAATCCATCAAAAGAGAAATATAGTTTCAGAAGAGAGCATGGGAACAGGCCAATATTTATTTAAAAAAATTCTGACTGGTGGTGCGTTGTCATCAGGCCAAAGAAACAATGGTCATATCAAAGAGGGCGCACCAGCTAATCTAATCGTTCTATCAGATGAAAATGCTTCATTGGCAGGACACAAAAATGAAACACTTTTTGATGCCATCGTTTTTTCGAATCACAGCGAGTTGATTCACAAGGTNATGATTAATGGAGAATGGGTTAAATNTCCCTCGCAAGAAAACAAAGAAATTAAAAAACATAAAAAATCATATAGCACTCTTCTTGGAAGAATATTGAATTAGGAAAATTACAATGCAGGATAAACAGCTACCAAGATATCAGCAGCTTAAAGAGCTTATTATAAATAAGATTTCTAACGGAGACCTTAAACCACTCGAGAGAGTTCCGTCTGAAAACCAACTGGTTAAGATGATGGGTGTGTCAAGGATGACTGCGAACCGTGCTCTAAGAGAGCTAAATAATGAAGGTTATCTGGATCGTAAGGCTGGAATAGGCTCATTTGTATCAGATTTTAAAGTAAATTCTCACCTCTTTGAGATTAAGAGCATTNCAGATGAGATAACNTCGAGAGGCAGTGCTTACTCTTCAGAGATACTTGAACAATCATTGATTCAGCCATCAAATGATCTAANCAGAAAAATGCAAATTAATACAACTAGTCAGATTTTTCACATTCAAATGGTTCATTTTGAAGATTCTATTCCAATTCAGTTTGAAGATCGTTATGTCAAGAGAGATTTTGCCCCTGATTTTATTAAACAAGATTTTTCCGAGATTACACCAAGCGCATATCTGAGCAGTATTTCGCCTCTTAATGAGGCTGAGCAAGTGGTAAGCGCGATAACTCCTTCTCTATCTATCTCAGAGTTACTCCAGATGAAAAAAGATAAACCCTGTTTATTAATAACGAGAAAGACTTGGGTAAGAAAAGTGCTCGTTACTTACGGAAAGTTTTATCACCCCGGAGACCGTTATGAATTATTAGGTAATTATGGGCCCATTATGAGAANAAAATTATCCAATAAATAAAATGATTAAAATTAGAGGGTTATTGTNATGAGTAATAGAANCATTAAAGCCAGTATAGGCAATCAATTAGAGGCCAAAAGCTGGCAAACAGAAGCACCGTTGAGAATGATTATGAATAATTTAGATCGCGATGTGGCTGAAAATCCAGATGAATTAATTGTTTATGGTGGAATTGGAAAGGCGGCAAGGAACTGGGAATGCTATGAAACTATTGTGTCCGAATTAAAAAAGCTTGAAGACAACGAGACGTTGCTGATTCAATCTGGAAAACCAGTTGGTATTTTTAAGACACACAAAGACGCGCCAAGAGTTTTGATCGCCAATTCAAATCTTGTTCCAGCTTGGGCAAATTGGGAGCACTTCAACGAATTAGATAAAAAAGGTTTAATGATGTACGGGCAAATGACCGCAGGCTCTTGGATATATATTGGAAGCCAAGGTATTGTTCAAGGCACTTATGAAACTTTTGTTGAAATGGGCCGTCAGCATTTTGATGGGGATCTTTCTGGTCGCTGGATATTGACAGCAGGGCTTGGAGGAATGGGTGGAGCGCAGCCGCTTGCAGCAACCATGGCCGGCGCCTCTTTATTAGCAATTGAATGTGATCAAGATAGGATCCAAAAGAGACTGAGAACTGGGTATTTGGACAAAACCACAGATAATCTTGATGAAGCCCTGGAAATGATTCAATCATCAATCGATAACAAAGAGCCGATCTCAGTGGGGCTATTGGGGAATGTGGCGGACATTTTACCCAAAATGATCGAAATGAAAGTAAAACCTGATATTGTGACCGATCAAACATCAGCACATGATCCAGTCAATGGTTATCTCCCGTCCGGTTGGAGCATTGATGAATGGGATAAAAAAAGAAAAAGCCATCCAGAGATTGTGGCCAAATATGCTAAAGAATCTATGGCAAAACATGTTGAAGCNATGCTCGCTTTNCATGNGCAAGGCATTCCGACTGTTGANTATGGAAATAATTTAAGACAAATGGCATTTGATCAAGGTGTAAGTGCNGCATTTTCTTTTCCTGGGTTTGTACCAGCATACGTAAGACCGCTGTTTTGTAGAGGAATTGGACCATTCAGATGGGTTGCACTCTCAGGTGATCCAGAGGACATATATAAGACAGATGCGAAAGTAAAAGAACTGATGCCTAATGATAGTCATCTTCATCGGTGGCTAGATGCAGCGCAGAAAAAAATTAAATTTCAAGGTTTGCCTGCAAGGATATGCTGGTTAGGTCTAGGCGATAGAGACAGAATGGCCCTTGCTTTTAATGAGATGGTTAGGAAAGGTGAATTGAGCGCTCCGATAGTGATAGGGAGGGATCACCTTGATAGTGGATCAGTTGCTAGCCCTAATCGTGAGACAGAAGATATGCTAGATGATTCTGATGCCGTATCAGACTGGCCATTACTGAATGCTCTTTTAAGTACAGCAAGTGGCGCTACTTGGGTCTCGTTGCATCACGGAGGTGGTGTGGGAATGGGTTACTCGCAGCACTCAGGCTTAGTTATTGTATGTGATGGAACAATTGAAGCAGACGAGAGAATATCACGTGTTTTATGGAATGATCCAGCGAGTGGTGTTATGCGTCATGCNGATGCAGGATACCAGGAAGCACTTGAATGTGCATCTCAACATAACCTTAATTTACCAATGCAAAAGAAAAATTAGAAATATGAATATAGAAATAAATAATAAATCCCTCTCACTCGAATTGCTTAGAAATATTTTGACTGAGGATATTGCAATATCCTTGTCGAAAGGCACAAAAGAAAAAATCACCCATTCTTCCAAATACGTAATTAATAAATCTGAAGGTAATGATTCAATATATGGNATTAATACTGGATTTGGGAATTTAGCAAATGTGAAAATAGATAAGTCAGATTTAAATAAACTCCAAAGAAATCTAGTTTCTTCACATGCTGTTGGTGTTGGTGAATTACTACCAAATAAAATAGTAAAATTAATTATTGTTCTGAAGATATACGCGCTTGCTCAGGGATATTCGGGAGCTTCATCAGCATTAGTTGANCGTTTATGTGAATTTATAAATCTAGAGCTATACCCATGTATACCCTCAAAAGGTTCTGTTGGAGCTTCAGGAGATTTAGCTCCACTTGCTCATCTATCGCAAGCATTAATAGGAGAGGGTTATGTCAACTATAAAGGAGTCAAGCTATCTGCTAGTAAAGCTTTAGCGAAATCAAATCTCAAACCTATAGAACTCGGACCAAAAGAAGGTTTGGCGCTTTTAAATGGCACTCAAGTATCAACAGCCATTGCGTTAAATGCATATTTTGAAACAGAAAATTTATTTCTTTCAGCAATTATATCGGGCGCACTTACATTGGAAGCAATTAAGGGCAGCATTACACCGTTCGATGAGCGTATCCATGAGGCGAGAGGTCAGAAGGGGCAGATTGATGTAGCGAAAGAGTTAACTAAGCTTATTGATGGCAGCGAGATACTAAAATCACACGCGAATTGTGACCGTATTCAAGATCCCTATTCTGTTCGATGTCAGCCTCAGGTCATGGGTGCTTGCTTGGACTCAATTAGATATATTGCATCTATTCTATCAATCGAGGCAAATGCTGTAACTGATAACCCTTTAGTTTTTGCAGATGATAATGAGATTATTTCAGGTGGCAATTTTCACGCAGAGCCAGTGGCACTCGTTGCTGACCAACTGGCTGTGGCAATAGCTGAAATGGGGTCTATCTCAGAAAGAAGGAGCGCTTTGCTTGTTGACTCTAATTTGAGCGGACTTCCACCTTTCCTTATCAAAAAAAGCGGTTTAAATTCTGGTTTTATGATCCACCAAGTAACTGCAGCCGCATTGGTCTCTGAAAATAAGCTTTTTGCTCATCCAGCCAGTGTTGATTCAATTCCGACATCTGCAAATCAGGAAGATCATGTAAGTATGGCAACACATGCTGCATATAGATTGATGAATATGAATGAAAATTTATCGTATATACTCGCAATTGAGTTGTTGAGCGCCTCACAGGGCATTGAGTTTCACAAGCCACTAAAAACGTCCAGTCTTTTGCAAAAGGCTCTTGCAGAAGTACGAACTTTTTCAGAGCCAATAGAAGATGATAGATCTCTCGCAAATGAAATAGAGGCGCTGTCTAGAGCTTTAATTCAAGGCCATGTTTTTGGGCAAAGTTATAAAATATTCAATGTCCAATAATGAACTAAAAACCTTCAGTTTTTATGAGGGTAATTCACCTTTGCTTGTGAGTATTCCTCATGATGGACGATTGTTATCAGAAGATATAAAAAAATCATTTAAAGAAAAATTCCATGAACTACCTGATACTGACTGGCACATGAACAGACTTTATGAATCTTTCAAAGACACTCAATGGAATATAATTAGTGCAAATTTTTCAAGATATGTTGTTGATCTAAACAGATCTTCAGACGATACGAAGCTTTATAAGGACTATCAGTCAACTGGTCTATGTCCTATAAAATCCTTTTCAGGTGAACATTTATACAGTGATGATAATGAGATTAGTGAATTGACAATAAAGAGGAGGGTTGAATCCTACTGGAAACCATATCATGACAAAATTAAGCAAACTCTCGAATCTATAAAATCAAAGTATGGTTATGCGATACTATGGGATGCTCATTCAATTAAAAGTAGAATTCCTAATCTTTTTGAGGGTGAATTACCTAACTTGAATATTGGTACTAATTCTGGAGAAAGTTGCCCTAATTCGATAACAGAATCAATACACAAGGTTGCCAGTGATTCAGGCTTTTCTGTTGTCATTAATGATAGATTCAAAGGAGGGTATATTACTCGTCACTATGGTGAACCAGCTGAAAATGTATTTGCAATTCAGATGGAAATCGCTCAACGAACTTACATGAATGAGTTAACTTTATCTTATGATGAAAGACTCTCTAAAAAATTAACTCCGATATTGAAATTAATGCTAGATACTTTTATTGTGAATTCAGCGGAATATTTCAAAGAAAGGTGATATGAAAAAATCTAAAGGACTGCATGAACTTTATAATAAGGATCCGATAACAGCTGACAAGTTTGTCTGGGGAAGAGAATCTGATCCAATTTCAAGGAGAGGTTTCCTCAGAAAAGCTGGCCTAGCATCAATGAGTCTGGCGTTAGGTTCATCAATACCATTTGCGAAAAACTTTCCTGCAGGTATGATCCCTGCAGCTTTTTCACAAAGCTATGACCCATTTCAATTGTATGGAAAAGATGACCTTATATTATTGAATGATAGACCATTTAATGCTGAAACACCGGCGCATTTGTTGGATGATAATGTCACACCAGCATCAAGACTTTTTGTAAGAAATAATGGTATTCCTCCAGTTGAGTCTCAAATTGATCCCAAAAAATGGACGATACATATCACAGGAGAGTCTTGTATGAATAAAACAACATTGTCTTTGGAAGAATTAAAAACAAAATTTAAGCATCATACTATGCAACTTCAACTCGAATGTGGGGGAAATGGTAGATCTGAGTTTACTCCTCCTGCGAGAGGCAATCAATGGTCTACTGGTGCAATTGGATGTCCAGAATGGACGGGGGTAAGAATAAAAGATGTTTTGGAATATGTTGGGGTAAAAGAAGATGCTCTCTATGTTGCTTATGAGGGAGGAGACAGGCATCTTTCTGGTGACTCAAGGAAGAAGCCCATTTCTCGGGGCGTTCCAATATGGAAGGCTATTAAAGATGAATCCCTTATTGTTTGGGAAATGAATGGTATGCCACTACCTTTGATTCACGGTGCACCAGTTAGAATGATCTGCTCTGGTTGGCCTGCATCAGTTTCAGGAAAATGGCTTAATAAAATTTTAATTAGAAACATTGTTCATGATGGTGAAAAAATGAACGGACAGTCATATCGGGTCCCATGTGAACCTGTCAAACCAGGCTCAAAGGTTGATGATAAAGATATGTGCATTATCGAATCGATGCCCGTTAAGTCACTGATTACTTTCCCTAAATCAGGGATCATGCATAATAAAAATTCTAAACTAAAAATTAGAGGGCATGCCTGGGCGGGTGATTTGAAGGTAAAAGAACTCTTTTGTTCCTATGACTTTGGCGCAACCTGGAAAAAAGCTAAGTTAGATAGACCTATTAATACTCATGCTTGGCAGCATTGGGAGCATGATGTCGAATTTCCTCAGTCTGGTTATTATGAAATCTGGGCAAGAGCGGTTGACGATATAGGAAGATCTCAACCAGTAGTTTTGCCACAATGGAATCCAAGAGGATACCTAAACAACGCATGTCATCGAATAGCAGTGAGTGTGAAAATATAATTAAATATGCGAAAGATTTTACTAGTATTTGTTTTCATAATTAGTAATGCAGCTTTTTCTGCAGATGATCCTGTTACAGGGCTTAAAATTGCTCCAGGTTGGGAATTAATAAGGATGCACTGTGGAGCATGCCACTCATATAAATTGGTTACATCTCAAAGGGCAGACAGAGAAGGTTGGCATGACATGATAAAATGGATGCAACAAACACAGAATCTCTGGGAATTTGATCCAGTCATCGAGAATCAGATATTGGATTATTTATCGAAAACATATTCTTCAAGAGAAAACTTAAGAAGACAACCTATAATTGATAGCTTAATGCCTATTGAATAATGAGAAAATATGAAAAAAATTATAAATAAGATTTTTATTATTACCTTGATGTCATTATTTTTTTCGCAATATGGAATGGCGCAAAACATACCCGACTCACTCAATACTGTAATTGAGACGTTACGAGATTCGTTGCGAGATGTTGTTGAGGCAAGTGCATTTGAAATCGATAGAGATGCTGAGCTTGCTTTAGATCTTTTAACACAAGAAATCAGTGAATCAAAACTGATTTTAAACCAAGCCTATGGTTATCTCGTTTTTCCTAGAGTCGTGAAAGTAGGTATGGGTATTGGTCTTGAGACTGGTGAAGGTGTTTTGAAAGTTTCTGAATTAAGTACAGATTATTACAGAATAAGCTCTGGCTCACTCGGTTTTCAGGCAGGCGCTCAAGCAAAAGCAGTTGTAATTGCTTTTATGACTGAGGATTTATTAGACAGCTTTCAAAATAATCCAGGTTGGAAAGTAGGTTTAGATGGGCATATAACCATCATTGATAAGGGCCTGAGCCAATCTATCGATAGTGATAACATATTGGATCCTGTTGTGGCTTTTGTTTTTGACAGCAGAGGATTGATGTATAGCCTTACTCTAGAAGGTTCGGTATTTACAAAATTGGACAAATCAAATTAGTTAACTGCTTCTGCGATTTTACCTTCTTGTTGATCGCGAATTTCAAACTGATCTTGCCATTTTGATTTGTGATTAGCGGGTGCAATTTGAACAGCTGTAACTTTGTATTCCGGACAGTTCGTGGCCCAATCACTGTGTTCAGTTGTAACAACATTGGCCCCAGTCTCCGGATTATGAAACGTCGTATAAACAACACCCGGTTGAACGCGCTCCGTAATTTTGGCAGTTAAAGTGATTTCACCTTTCCTGCTGGCAAGAGAAACTTGGTCATGATTCTTTATTCCACGTGTTTCTGCATCATGCGGATGAATTTCTAATAAGTCTTTGTCGTGCCAAACAACATTTTCTGTTCTTCGCGTTTGCGCTCCAACATTGTACTGTGAGAGTATTCGACCAGTTGTTAATAGTAATGGGAATTTTCTTGTGGTTCTTTCTTCGGTCGCCACAAAATCAGTCTCAATGAATAAGCCCTTACCCCTAACAAAATTGTCAATATGCATGATAGGTGTTCCCTGAGGAGCATTTTCATTGCAAGGCCACTGTACGCTTCCAAATCTATCAAGAAATTCATGCGATACATTCCTAAAGGTGGGTGTAAGCCTGGCTATTTCATCCATGATTTCTGCTTCATTATTGAAATTCATGGGATAACCAAGAGCGTTTGCTATCTTCTGTGTTATGAGCCATTCATGCATTCCTTGACGAGGTTTCATAACCGGTCTCACTCTGTTTATTCTTCTTTCTGCATTAATGAACGTTCCATTTTTTTCAAGGAAGGAGGTTCCAGGAAGAAAGACATGTGCAAATTTTGCTGTTTCATTAAGAAATAAATCTTGAACAACAATGCATTCCATATTTCCAAGGGCAGCTTCGACGTGCTGAGTGTTTGGATCCGACTGAGCCAGATCCTCACCTTGGATATACATTCCCATGAACTCTCCAGAGATTGCAGCGTCAAACATGTTTGGTATTCGAAAACCTGGTTCAGAATCAATTGCAACATTCCAGGCTTTCTCAAATGCTCCTCTAACCTCGTCATCTTGAACAGGCTGATATCCGGGAAGTTCATGAGGGAAAGAACCCATGTCGCATGATCCCTGGACATTATTTTGTCCTCTGAGAGGATTAACTCCGCAGCCTGAATAACCAATGTTACCTGTAGCCATTGCAAGGTTTGCCATACCCATTACCATGGTTGAGCCCTGACTGTGTTCAGTCACACCGAGCCCGTAATAAATCGCGCTTCTTTCTCCTTCTGCATATAATCTTGCAGCGGATTTTATAATCTCTGCATCAACACCACATATTTTTTCAACATTTTCAGGTTTATTTTCAGGTTTCAAAATACAATCTTTCCATGATTCAAAGGAATCTGTATCACAACGCTCATTAACGTAATCTTGATCATATAAATTTTCACTTATGATTGTATGTGCGAGTGCGTTAATGACAGCAACATTAGTTCCTGGCTTAAGAGGAAGGTGGAAATTAGCTTTAATTTTTGGTGTCTCAACCAAATCAATCTTTCTCGGATCAAGAATAATTAATTTTGCACCTTGTCTTAAACGCCTTTTCATTTGTGATGCAAAAACTGGATGCCCATCTGTTGGGTTTGCACCAATGAGAAGAATCACATCTGCATCCATTACACTTTCAAAAGGTTGAGTTCCAGCAGATGTTCCAAGAGTTTGTTTTAAGCCGTAACCCGTCGGAGAATGACAGACCCTCGCGCAGGTATCTACATTGTTATTATTGAAACCCGTTCTAACGAGCTTCTGAACAGCATATACTTCCTCTGCTGTGCATCGTGAGGAAGTTATTCCTCCTATTGATTTTCTGCCATATTTGTTTTGAATTTCCTTGAATCGCTTTGCTGTATATGCAATTGCTTCATCCCAGCTAACTTTCTTCCATGGGTCACCGATGTTTTCTCTTATCAGTGGATCCAAAATCCTTTCCTTGTGTGTTGAATAACCCCATGCAAATCTTCCTTTCACACAGCTGTGACCATTATTTGCCTTTCCATCTTTACTCGGGATCATTCTAACGACTTGATCGCCTTTCATTTCTGCCCTAAAGGAACAACCAACTCCACAATATGCACAAGTGGTATCCACACTGTGATCTGGTTGACCATGATCAATAATGCTTTTTTCCATTAAGGTTGCAGTTGGACAAGCTTGAACACAAGCACCACAAGAGACACATTCAGATTCCAAAAAGGATTCGTTGATACTGGCAGAAACTTTTGATTCGAAACCTCTCCCTTGAATAGTTAGTGCCATCGTGCCCTGTACCTCGTCACAAGCCCTTACACAGCGAGAACAAACAATGCATTTACTCGCATCAAAACTAAAGTATGGATTGCTGTCATCAATCTCTGCGCTCAAATGATTTTTTCCCTCTAGACCATATCTCACATCCCGAAGGCCAACTGCACCTGCCATATCTTGAAGTTCACAATCTCCATTTGCAGAACATGTTAGACAGTCTAAAGGATGATCTGAAATATAAAGTTCCATAACATTCCGTCTAAGTTTTGCAACACTGTCTGACTGTGTTTTTATTATCATTCCGTCTTCGACTAATGTCGTACATGATGCTGGAAAACCTCTTCTGCCCTCTATCTCAACCACGCACAGGCGACATGAGCCGAAAGATTTCAATGAATCAGTTGCGCATAACTTGGGAACATCAATACCTGACTCTCTTGCGGCACGCATTACGCTGGTGCCGGTTTTTACAGATACTGGTTTACCATCAATTTCGACAGAAACTATATCTTCAGAGCGGCTCTCTAATGTTCCTAAATCTTGTTGTTTTACCGTATTCATATTTCCTTCATTCTGACATATTATCTGTGGCTTCAAAATCCTCAGGAAAGTATTTTAACGCACTTTTTACTGGAAATGGCGTTAATCCGCCCATTGCACACAATGAGCCATCGATCATCGTTTCACAAAGATCATTCAATAAATGTAGATTTTTTTCCCGATTTACATTACTGGTAATTCTATCAATGACTTCCACGCCACGCGTTGAGCCAATTCTGCAGGGTGTGCATTTTCCGCACGATTCTATTGAGCAAAACTCCATAGCGAATCTCGCTTGTGAGGCCATATTCACAGAATCATCAAATACGACAATACCTCCATGACCAATCATTCCCTGTTTTTCTGAAAATGCCTCATAATCAAGTGGCGTATCAAGAAGAGAATCAGGAAAGTATGCACCCAGAGGTCCGCCAACTTGAACTGCATGCACTGGTTTACCTGAGGCTGTACCACCTCCGTATTTTTCAATAATTTCTCTTAACGTAATTCCAAAGGCCAGTTCTACCAAACCACCTCTTTTAACATTTCCTGATAATTGAAAAGCTAAGGTTCCTTTTGAGCGGTTCATGCCATATTCAGAGTATGCTTCACCACCCATTGCAAGAATATCTGGGACTGATCCTAATGTAACAACATTATTCACAATAGTTGGTTTACCGAATAGACCCTCAATAGCAGGAAGTGGCGGTTTATATCTGATCATACCCGCTTTTCCTTCTAAGCTCTCGAGCATTGCAGTTTCCTCACCACAAACGTATGAACCTCCTCCTATATGAATATCAATGTTAAAGTCATACCCACTATTTTGAATATTTTTTCCCAGCCAATTTGCTTTATTTGCTGATTTTATGGCGTTTTGAAGAACTTTGTATGCATGAGGGTATTCAGATCTGAGATAGATATACCCATGATTAGCACCAACTGAAATACCCGCGATCGTCATACCTTCAATCAGTGTGAACGGATCACTTTCCATTAAAATTCTGTCAGAAAAAGTGCCACTATCTCCTTCATCTGCATTGCATGCTATGTATTTTTGATCAGCTTGAGTGTCGGCAACAGTTTTCCATTTTATGGCTGTGGGAAATCCTGCACCCCCTCTTCCACGCAGACCCGATTTTTCTAATTGTTCTATTCCATAACTTTGATCTGCTTTCAGTAATTTTGATAAGCCAGTATAACCATCACTTGAGATATAATTATCGAGACAGAAAGGATCAATTAAGCCGCATTTTCTAAATGTCCATCTTTGTTGATTTTTTAGATATGGGATCTCTTCAGTTTTACCTTGAAAAAGCTGATGTTTTTCTCCTCTTAGAAACCCAGATTTAAACAAATCCTCAACATCATCTACTGTTACTGGGCCATATGCGATGCGCTCATCATCAACACAAACCTCAATGAGTGGTTCCAACCAGCTCATACCCCAAGATCCGTTTCTTATAATCTCAATATTTTTATTTTGATTTTCAGCGATACTCTTGATTTTTTCAGCTACATCATTACTGCCCATAGACATGGCAGCAGTATCCATTGGAACAAAAATCTTTGTTTTATTATTTTTCACTCGCTTTTAACCAATTGATTGAACTTTTCTTTATCGACTTTGCCATATACTTTGTCATTTATCATAACCGCAGGAGAATGAGCACAGTTTCCTAGGCAGTAGACAGGCTCTAGCGTATGCTTGGCATTTTCAGAAGTTTGATGTAACTCTATCCCTAGGGTCTTCTCTGCATGCATGGTGAGCTCTCTGGAACCCATCGCTTGACAGGCTTCAGACTGACATATTTTTATAATTTTATCTCCTGCGGGATGAGTTCTAAAATCGTGATAGAAGCTCACCACACCATGTACTTCTGCTCTTGTTAAATTAATTTCTTTTGCAATTAGACGAATTGCAGATTCGTTGACATACGTGAATTCCTTAACGATAGCATGAAGAATTTGCACCAACATCTCTGGGCGTGCTCCAACTTTATGTATGATTGCAAGTGCAATCTCATGATCAAATTTATTCTTCATGGTTTTAGATTAACAGCTGACTCGCTGACTGCCTGAGTAGATGTTAAAATTTTCCCCTCTAAGAAAACCTATTAATGTAATATCATATTCTTCAGCCAAACTAATTGCCAGACTGGATGGCGCGCTTATTGCTACTATTATAGGGATTCCAGCTACGATAGTCTTCTGCATTAACTCGAAACTTGTTCTCCCTGAGACAATTAAACCTCGATTTTTTCCAGGGAGATCATTGTTAATTGCCATCGCACCAATTACTTTATCGACCGCATTGTGTCTTCCTACATCTTCTCTTGCAAGCAAAATTTCACCATCAGAATTAAATATTCCCGCTGCATGCAAGCCACCCGTTTTTAAAAAACTTTCCTGTTGCTTTTTTAAATTTTTGGGTAGATCAATAATCTTCTCTTTTTTTATTGAAAATTTACTCGAATTGACTTTAATGCCCTTTGCTCGAATAGCTTCTATGGATGTTTTTCCACATACGCCGCAACTGGATGTGGTGTAAAAATGCCTCTCAAGATCACTGGGATCAAAGTCAACTGATTGATTGAGTGTTACTCTGACGATATTTTGTAGCCCGTCCTTATTTTGAGTTTCGCCAATTGAAGCTATTGAATCGATATCTTTGTGACTGCTAATGATTGATTCGCTGCATAGAAAACCTACAGCCAATTCATGATCATTTCCTGGGGTTCTCATTGTGATTGAGAGGCTTTTTGCTGCAGAGAGATCCTTTTTTGGAGAACATATTTGAATTTCCAGTGGCTCCTCAATCGCGACATAATCCTCAGTCCTAATTGATGGAGAGTTACTGATCTTTCGGACTGAAATTTTTTTATTTAAGTCGCTCATAAACCCTTACTATTTTTCCAAATTCTCTTGTAATCTATATTTTAGAATATAGTATTCACTGTGTAATCATTATTCATAATATTTGATCTTAATATACAAGAAATATTCTCGTAAATTAGAGATAACAATAAACCAACCAATCGACCGGAGAAGCTTACTTTGTTTGAAAAATTATCATTAATTCCGCCAGATCCGATTTTAAAAATAATTTCTGAATATAACGAAGATGTTCGTTCAAATAAAATTGATCTCGGCGTGGGTGTATACCGAGACAGTTTTGGAGAAACACCTATTATGTCGGTTGTTAAGTCAGCAGAGTCACATATTTTATCCACACAAAAATCTAAAGCATATATCGGTCTGGCTGGAGATACGATTTACAATAAGAACATACAAAAATTAATTCTTGGCGACATTAAAATAGCTGAAGACAGAATCTTTACCATACAGACCGCTGGAGGAACGACCTCACTTCGAGTGGCTTCCGAATTATTAAAAGAAACATCAAAAAATATCAATATTTGGGTGAGCAATCCTACATGGAGTAATCACATTCCTGTATTAGAAAGCACCAATATAAACTTCAGGGAATACCCTTACTATGATATGGAAACTAACACACTTCTGTTTGACAGAATGATCGCGTGTTTAGAGACTGTTCCGAAGGGCGATGCAGTCTTATTGCATGCATGCTGCCATAATCCGACAGGCATGGATCCAACTTTAGAACAATGGAAAAAAATTATTCAGGTAATGAAAAGTCGTGAATTATTGCCATTTATTGACAATGCTTATCAAGGCTTAGCAAATGGTCTGGATGAGGATGCGAGCGCATTGAGACTGATGGCATCAGAATTTAATGAACTCATAATTTCCAGCTCATGCTCTAAAAATTTTGGATTGTATCGCGATCGTGTAGGAGCGTTGACTGTTATCACAAAGAATGAAGACTCAAATAAAAAAACGAAGAGTAATGTACTAAAAATAGTCAGAACAATGGGTTCTGTCCCACCGGATCATGGGGCTGCATGTGTAGGATATATTCTCTCTGATAAATCACTTACACAAAAATGGAAAAGTGAACTGGATGATGTAAAGGTCCGATTAAAAAATATGAGAAAAGAACTTGCTGGTTCACTCAAAAATAAAACAAATTCTCATGATTTCAGTCACATTGTAAGAGCGAATGGAATGTTTTCATTTTTAGGTATAACCTCAGAACAGGTTCAAGCATTAAAGTCTCAGTATGGTATTTACATGGAGGAATCTGGGCGGATAAATGTTGCTGGTATTACCATGGAAAATGTATCGTATCTCACAGATTCAATAACAAAAGTGTTAGAATCTCACCAATAAATCTGATCACCTTCAATCAGTTTAATTCGATCTGTCGTTCCCTTGGCTAATTCGAGTACGTACTTGATTGGTTTTTCTGAACGTATTGTTTTAAGTGACTGCGGTTCTGTATTTTTTTCTATTGATGACACAATTCCGTTTTCATCGATAAAAATCATGTCCAACGAGATGAACGTATTTTTCATCCACATTGCCCTTATCTTGCTATCAGGATAAATAAAGAGCATGCCTGTATTTTGAGGTAAATTCTTAACATACATCAGGCCTCTCATTTGCTGATTTCTTGTTTCTGCTAGCCACACAACAAAATGGCTACAACTCTGATTTGAAGAAGAAATCATAATACTTCTTTGCTTGAACGCATTATCCAATTCATCACTGCCCAAGGACATACTGGAATATAATAATGCTAAAAAGAAGAGACAGATTAGAGAGAGATTTTTTCTTATCATTTCTTAAATTATTTTTTTCTTTCTTAGTTAACGCTCTAGTGGCTTTAGTTTAAAATAAAAGATAAAGAAATTATAAGCAAAATTATAATGTCATATATTTGATGGAGTAACTTCATGACAGCGATAAAAAAATTTCAAGAACTAGAATTACATGCTTCAGGTCTCATCATTGGGCAGTCCGAACTGATCAATCGCATGTTAATTGCGATACTTTGTGATGGTCATCTCCTGGTTGAGGGAGCTCCGGGGCTTGCTAAAACTAGAGCGATAAAGGTGATCTCAGATAGCATAGAAGGAACATTCAGTCGCATACAATTTACACCAGATCTTCTTCCTGCGGATTTAACAGGTACTGAAGTGTATCGTCCTCAAGAAGGTAAATTTGAATTTAGAGAGGGCCCTCTTTTTCATAATCTCATCTTAGCTGATGAAATCAATAGAGCTCCCGCAAAGGTTCAGTCCGCACTTCTTGAGGCAATGGAAGAGAGGCAGATTTCAGTTGGTGATAAAAGTTATAAACTTTCAAAATTATTTTTAGTCATGGCGACACAAAATCCTATTGAACAGGAAGGAACTTATCCTTTGCCAGAGGCGCAATTGGATCGTTTTTTGTTGCATGTTGAAATTGGTTATCCAACGGTTGAGGATGAGAGAAAAATATTATCTCTAAATAGAGATGAAGCAAGAGACTCTAAAAATGAATCCTTTATTCCAGAAAACCTTCTGTCTGAAATCGCCATTTTGGAGGCAAGAGAAGCAATACTAAATTTGCATCTTTCAGATGATCTTGAGCAATACATTGTAGATATTGTTACATCCACCCGTAATCCGGGTAAGGTTGATTCGCAACTTGATGGACAGGTGCTTTATGGCGCAAGTCCTAGGGCATGTATGGGGATTGACAGAGCGGCAAGAGCATATGCATGGCTGAAAGGTAAGGACTATGTTGGTCCAGAGGATATTCAGGAAGTTACTTATGATGTTCTGCGCCATCGATTGGTTCTAAGTTTTGAAGCTGAGGCTGAGGGTGTGACTCCGAATAAAATTATTGAAGGCATACTGAATGGAGTCGGTGTTCCGTAATTGATTTTAAATATGATAGAGAAAGATAAATACCTGGCTGCATCGCCAGTAAAAGTTGATCAGAAAGAACTAATTTCACTTAGCGGCATTGGTAAAATGATACAACTAGATCCATCTTCAATAAGATCACTTCAAGCGGGGTCATATGTTTCTCAATACAAGGGCCGAGGCATGGAATTTGATGAATCTAGGCCATACCATCCTGGGGATGATCCCAGAAATATTGATTGGCGTGTCACAGCCAGAAGCAGTCAGGCTTATACAAAGTTATTTCGTGAAGAGAGAGAAAGACCAGTCTATATTGTTACAGATCTAAGAAGCAATATGCATTTTGCTACGCGGGGCTCCTTTAAGTCTGTGATCGCAAGCTATTTAGCGGGTGCAATCTCATGGGCAGCACATCACAGAGGCGATAGATTAGGAGGAATAATTTTTGGCGATAAGTATTGCGAAGAGATTAAACCTAAACTCGGTCGACAAGCTGCTCTTCGTTATACACACAAAGTCTGCACTCATCCTGATTGGAATATTACAGAGACAGAAGATGCAACTATGGCTGACAGGGCATTCAATGGTGCGGCGACATCATTGAGAAAATTTGTAAGACCAGGAAGCTTAGTTGTTGTGATAAGTGATTTTAATGGGTTATCTCGTATTAGTAGGTCCTATCTTGCAAGAATATCAAGATACAGCGATATGTTGTCAATTGTTATTAATGATCCAATTGAAGAGTCTCCTCCACCAGCAGGAAGATATAGATTGGTTTCTTCTCAAAAAGATATTTCAATAGATACTTATTCAGAATATGTAAGAGAGCAATATGCTACTAATTTTGCAGAGAAAAAAAGATCTCTTTTTAACTTTTTTAAGTTATACAGCATCGCACGAATACGCATATCTACTTCAGATGATCCTATAGATATTCTTAAGCAAAATTTGAGCAAGAACAGGGCAAATTAAGGTAATGAATCCGCAATCGATAGAACTAAGAGATATACGATATCCTTCTGAAATCGATTGGTGGCCGATGGCACCTGGATGGTGGATTGTCATTATTTTAATAGTAACTTTATTGTTTATGGTTATTTTTAAGCTCTATCAGAAATACAATGAAAATAGAGCAAGAAGAGCAGCTTTGTTATGGTTAAAAAGCATTGAAAATGACAACATCATTCGCTCTGACATTAAAGAATTAACAAAAACCTTATCAACTTTGTTAAGAAGAACAATGCTCGCATATGTACCGAGAAATGAGGTTGCGAATTTAGTAGGAGACAGATGGCTGGATTTTTTAGATCAAGGTCTTGATGAAAATTATTTTTCGCAAGGTGAGGGAAGGTGCTTGATTACCATGCCATATGAGGACAGTAAGTCAGATGAAAATATTGACGTAGAAAAACTTTTAGATATTGTCAGAATGAGAATTATGCTGCCTATCAAAAAAGAGGGTAACTAAAATGTGGACTCTTGCTTGGCCATGGATGTTGCTTGCGCTGCCATTACCTTTCCTGGTAAGAAGATTATTACCTGCAGAAAAAAACACGAACGAATCCGGCCTAATAGTTCCAAATTTTTCAATATTTTCTGTATTAGTTAATAGGCCATCCGCGGAGCAATATAAAAACTGGCGTCTCTGGGTCGGATTAATTGCTTGGTTTTTTCTCGTTCTAGCAAGTGCCAGACCAGAATTTATAGGAGATGAAATTGAAATACCAATATCAGGGCGAAATTTAATGCTTGCTGTTGATTTATCTGGAAGTATGGATGCAAAAGATTTTGAGCTTGCCGGAAGAAGAGTGGACCGGCTCTCAGCAACCAAAGCGGTTGCCAGTGATTTCATTGCCAGAAGAATAGGTGATCGAATTGGGCTTATTTTATTTGGAGAGCAAGCCTATCTTCAAGTTCCTCTTACTCTAGATAGGGAAACAGTCAGAACTTTACTGATGGAATCATTCATCGGACTGGCTGGTGAGAAGACAGCAATTGGTGATGCAATCACCCTCGCTGTCAAAAGAATTCATGACCAAAAGAGTGAAGGTTCCAATCATGTACTTGTTTTATTGACAGATGGAGCCAATACTGCTGGTGCAATACAACCCCTAAAAGCAGCTGAATTAGCAAGAGAAATAGGCCTTAAGATATACACAATAGGGATAGGTGCGGACCAAATGGTTGTTTCATCAATTACTGGTGGCTTAAGACGCATCAATCCCTCTGCTGACTTGGATGAAAAAACGCTGACAAAAATAGCCGAAATGACAGGAGGTAGATATTTTAGAGCTAGAGATACAATTTCTCTACAAGAGATATATAGATTGCTAGATAATATTGAACCAGTTCCTGAAGCTGAATCAGGATTCAGACCAATTCAATCACTCTATTACTGGCCACTTGGAGCCGCTCTAATCATTTCTGTTTTTTTAGTAATTATGAACGTTATTGAGAGTGGTGGTTTGAATTATATACGCGAGAGAAAAGAGTCATGATTGAAACGGAGTTTCACTTTCTCAGGGCAGGGTGGATATTGTTAATACCCATAGCAATTCTTCTTATTTTTATCTTTAAGAGAAGGCTGCTTACAATTGGAAATTGGGAGAAATTGATTGATAAGAGACTGTTACCTTATGTTATGTCCAGAAGTCAGCTATCTGATAATCAATACAAGTGGTGGCTTATCTCATTAATTTCAGTGCTATCAATAATTGCATTAGCAGGTCCAACTTGGGAGAGAATAGAGCAACCATCATTCAGGACAGATCAGTCTCTTGTAATTGCTCTGGATCTATCAAGATCAATGAACGCTCAAGATATTACTCCTAATCGTCTGACAAGAGCAAAGTTAAAAATATTAGATATTTTAGAAAGGCGGCAAGGTGCGCAAGTCGCATTAATTGTATATTCAGCAAATGCCTTTACGGTAACTCCACTGACTTCAGATACAGATACAATTATTGCATTAATCAATAGTATTGATACGAGTATAATGCCAAGTAGAGGAAGCTACCCTGCTCTGGCAATTGATAAAGGTTTGCAACTATTGAATCAAGCAAGCGTATCTAACGGAGAGATAATTCTTGTAACTGATGGAGGAATTACCTCTGATTCTTTTTCCTCTGCACAAAAGCTTCGAGATGAGGGTTACAGGCTTTCTGCTCTGGGTATTGGATCAATGAATGGCGCCCCAATTCCAAAAGAAACTGGTGGTTTCATAACAGATAGTACCGGTCAAATTACCATATCCCGTCTAGAGGTTGATGATTTGAAAGATTTAGTAGAAATCGGAGGTGGAAGCTACACAAGTATTACATCAAATGATCAAGATATTGATACATTGTTATCAGAAGTATACTCAGCAGTTAGGGAGAGTGATGATTCTGTTACTACTGACCAATGGAAAGAATTTGGCCCGTGGTTACTCTTAATTGTGGTCCCTTTCGGGTCATTACTATTTAGAAAGGGTTGGGTATTCCTATTGTTACTGACCATAATGCCGATAGACAATTCAGTTTATGCTCTTGATTGGAATGATTTATGGAAAACAAGAGACCAACAAGCAAAAGAAGCCATGGAGAGTGGAGATTATGATAAAGCTATTGAATTATTTGAAGACTCTGAATGGCTGTCAGCCGCACATTATAAGGCCGGTAATTATCGTCAAAGTGCTAATGGATATAATAACAACAGTAATATTGATCACTTATACAACCATGCAAACTCACTCGCAAAGATTGGGCAATTTGAAGAGGCAATTGAAAACTATGAAAAAGTTATTGCAGAGGAACCAAATGCAGAGGACGCACTTTACAATCTCAATCTATTAAAAGATCTTCTTAGCGAAAATCAATCCTCAGAAGAAAATAATGACGATGGTCAATCCTCAGAAGAGGCTTCAACGGGCGAACAAAGCCAACAACAGAATGGTGATGAATCAGAACAATCTGATAATGAAGGTAACTCGAAAACAGGAGATTCGGACGACGAATCTGATGCAAATCCAAATCAGAAATTATCTAACGAAGAAGATATAGAGGCTATTGAAAAAGAATTAGAGAGGGCGGCAGAAGAAAATTCCAATCAAGAGCCACAGCAGGAAGATAATAATGAATCTGGCCTTGAGGGCAGGATGGCACAAGAACAGCAACAAGCAATGGAGCAATGGCTCAGAAGAATCCCAGATGATCCAGGTGGATTACTTAGACGAAAATTTCGATATCAATATCAGCGACAGGGTATTGATCAAGATGGAAATCAGATTTGGCCTAATGAAGGAGCTCAGCCTTGGTAGAGAAAATCAAAGTAAGATCTTTCAGCATATTAAGATCAATTTCCAGGATCCTAAGTGGAGCATTCATTCTCATCTTAATTAATTTAAACGTAACATGGGCGGATGTTACCGCTTCAGTTGATCGGAATAACATTGAACTCAATGAAAGTTTTACTCTCAAGATAATTGTAGATTCTTTGATCGATGAGGAGCCCGATGCTTCAGCTTTAGAAAAAGATTTCATAATAAGCTCTCGCAGTCAGTTAAGTAATACCACCATAATCAATGGTGCAATATCAAGAAGCAGAACCTGGTCTTATACGTTGACGGCAAAAAGAGCGGGTGATTTTATTATTCCATCAGTCATTGTTGGATCTGAAAAGAGTCAACCACTAGATATATCAATACTTCCGCAGACTGAATCAATTCTTGGAAAAGCCGATATTTTTATCTCCGCGGAGGTTGATTCAGATGAAGGCTATGTGCAGGCTCAAAATATTTTTCGTATAAAAATTTATAGAAATGTTCAAACACGACAGCCAAGGCTTTATGAGCCAGAGATTACTGGTGTAGAAACAATCATAGAAACTGTGGGAGATGACAGGAGCTATGAGTCAGTGATTGATGGGAAAATATACAATGTGATCGAGAGAGTATATGCATTATTTCCTCAAGAAAGCGGTTTAATAGAGATATCGCCAGTTCGATTTGAGGCAAGAATATTAAAAAATGGATCCATCACAGGAAAAAAAATATATCAGTCAGACGGCATTAATATAGATGTATTGCCAATCCCATCTCCACCTAGCGGTTATCCATCGGCTGATTGGCTTCCCGCTAAAGAGCTTGAAATCATTGAAGAGTGGTCGAGAGATCTTTCTAACCTGAAATCAGGTGAGCCAATCACTAGACAACTTACTATTACAGCTAAAGGTCAGCTCTCAACCCAATTACCTCTTATTAATTATGATAATGAGGGCCTGAAAATATATCCTGATAAACCCAAATTAGTTGACTTTGTCAGCGCCGATGACTTGGTGGCGTCAAGGATTGACCAATATGCAATCATTAGCTCTGAATCCGGTGAAATAGATATGGAAAAAATCGAAATACCTTGGTGGGATATTGATGAAAATAAGTGGAAGATTGCATCAGTGCCTGAAAGAACTATCAATATATTTCCATCATCTGATGACCTAGTTGAAGATAATTTGCAAACCAATTCATCTAAACCAGAAGCTGAATCATTGCCTAACAATAATGACTTTTGGAGATATATTAGTGGATTTTTGGGGATACTTTGGGTGTTTACAATTCTTATATGGTTTTTTTCAAAACCAAAGTTAAAAAGAGAAAAAATAAAAAGTGATAAGCCCGCCTACAAGAAAAGCAACCATTTATTAAAGAAGGCTAGGAAAGCTGCTTTGCATGGAGAAAATATTGAGTTTAATAAATTGATATTAGAATGGGGAAAGATGCAGTGGCCTGAGATGGTTCCACTTAGTCTTCTCAAAATTTCGAATCTCGTTGAGGAACCATTTGCAGAAGAATTAAAGAAATTCGATAGAGCAACCTACGGCCCAGACAAAAATTTCAAATGGAATGGTAAGAAAATGGCCAAATCATTGAATAAAATCTCCGTGATCAAGAAAGACAAATCGGAGAAAAATAAACATTCCTTGCCACCATTACTGCCAAACTAAAAGATGAAAATAAAAGAATTATGAGTAGAAATCGGGCTATAACAATCGATCTTGATGACACTTTATGGGATTGTCATCCAGTTATACGTGAGGCTGAAAGTAAATTATGGGAGTGGCTTGAAACGAATTATCCAAAAATATCAGATAATTATACCCAAGAAATGGCTGCTGATCTTCGGAAGAAGGTAGTGAAAGATTATCCCAAAAAGTCGCATGACTATAAATTTTTAAGGAGGTCTGTGCTCAGAACAATATTTTTGACTTCTGGCTATGATCAGAAATTTGCGGAAGACGCTTTTGATTTTTTTGATATGCATAGAAATAATGTAATCCTGTTTGAAGGTGCAATCGAAACATTAGAGATACTATCCAGTAATTTCAGAGTAATTGCGTTGACTAATGGAAATGCAGATTTAGTGAAGATTGGTATAAACCACCTCTTCTTTGATGTAATTTATGCAGCAGATTTTGGTTATGCAAAACCTGATATAAAGATTTTTAATGAAGCAATAAGGCGGTCAGGTGTTAATAAAAAAGATATCTATCACGTAGGTGATCATCCAGTTAATGACATCGTTGGGGCACAAAAAGCAGGCTTACGGACAATTTGGATGAATCCAACGGGAATTTCATGGCCCGAAAACTCTAAAGAACCCGATTATACCATTGAGAAAATAACCTCACTGCAGGACATTCTTATGGGTTGATCAGAGTAGTCATTCCACAATCGAGGATATTACTACGTCAATTCGACGATTTTTCTGGCGACCTAAGGCAGTTTCATTATTAGCAATTGGTCTTGTCTCTCCATAGCCTGTGGCGATAATTCTGTAATTTGGTATCAACATCGCATTAATCATGTACTGCTTGATTGAGTCCGCTCTCTCTTGTGAGAGATTCTGATTGAACTGGTCATCACCTTGAGAATCAGTATGGCCTTCAATAATAATTTCACTCTTAGGATAAACATCAATTGCTTTTTCTACTTTTGTTAATAATGGGATATTTTTTGTCATTATTTTTGATTCATTACTCTCAAATGTAAGACCTATTAGACGAAGTATTACGTTATTATTTTCTCTGAGAACTCTGGCTTCTTCTGGTAAAAATATCTTCTCTACTCGTTCATACTGTTCCTTAATTCTTGCTTGAGCTTCGATTCTCTGGATTAATGACTCTCTCTCTTCACTAACACCGCCAAGCATTTTATCCAGATTTCTTATTTCTTCTTCCATATCAGAGATTTGAATGAGATTGTCTCTTTGATCTTGCTCAAGATAGCTTTTATCTTTTCTTAAGGTATCGATATATAGAGACAGACTATCTGTCAGGGCTTTATAACCATTAGTCATTAGTGGATAGATATCTGCAGAATTTGCAATTTTCTCCAAGTTTTTTTCTGACTGAATTATTAATTGTTCGATAGTGAATCGATCTTTATCAATACTTTGAATGAGCTTCGTTAAAAAAATCGCATGATTACTTCTCTCAATCGATTTTTCAGCACTATCTCTTGCTGATTGATTGTCGTACCGGCTTTTTTCAAGTTCAGATTCGGCTTTTCTAAGGTAATCTCTGGCTTGAGATAATGTAATTGGAGCAAAACGATCTGCTTTCTCCTTTTGTGCAGAATATATATTCAGTCTGGCCTCATTGAGATACATATCCTTAATCACAAGTAGTTCAATTCCTGAAAATTCTGTAGATATCTCTTGATTCAGTTCCTCAGCTTTTTTTATGTCATATTTTTCCATGGCTTTGATTGCATTTAAAAATTTTCTCTCAGCTTTATCCCAGTTTTTTGAATATTTAATATGACCATCTACCGCGAGTGCATTTCGTCTATTTTTTATAGTCTCTTTTAGAGTGATATTCGCTGAATTTGCTATATCAGTAGCAGATCTGTATAAGCCCTCTGCTTTGCTTGCGTTTTCACATCTATATCTGATTGATCTCGATTGAGATTGAGATTTTTCTTGTGCATCCAAAGCCTTTTGATACGTTCGACTGGCTAAGATTTTTGCGCTGACGTTTGTTGCTTCTCTGGCTGCATCTTCCATCTCTTTGAGACAATTCTCTAAAGAGTATTCCTGAGAATTCGCACTGGCAAAAAAAGTGAATACAACCAACAGAAATATACATTTTTTTATTTTCACGATCTTAATTGATTCATCTATTTTAGTTCATTAATGAAAAACATATATAATATGGTTTTTAAGAATACAACTTTATATATTTTTATCTAGTTTTAAATGAGTAACGTTCAAAAATTTCAGGGTATCCCAATAATTTTATCAGGTGAGAAATATCTTACTTCTGAAGGTTTTTTTGCAATTAAAAATGGGGTCAAGCGAAAAAAAAATATTCATAAGCAAAAAAGAGATAAAAACTCTAAACCAAGCTGGCTTAAAGCAAAACTCCCGACGGGTGAGACATATCAGTATGTGAAATCAATTGTGGAAAGCAATAGTCTTAGTACCGTTTGCGAAGAATCTCATTGTCCAAATATTGGAGAATGCTGGAATAATGGAACTGCCACCATAATGATCATGGGATCTGTTTGTACACGAGCATGTAAATTTTGTGCCGTTGATACCGGAAATCCAAAAGGTTATCTGGATCCAAATGAGCCATCATATTCAGCAAATGCAGTGAAATTAATGGATTTAGATTATGTTGTCATAACCTCTGTGGACAGAGATGATCTCAGTGATGGAGGGGCAAACCATTATGCTCAATGTATAAGAGAAATAAAAAAGATCAATCCATCAACAGCTGTTGAAGCGCTTACACCAGATTTTAATGCAAAATTAGACGATATAAAAAAAGTTGCCACTTCAGGTTTGGATGTGTTTGCTCAAAATATGGAAACTGTAAAGAGATTGACAAAAAAAGTAAGAGACCCAAGAGCTGGGTACCAAAAAACCCTCGATGTATTGAATGCAGTTAAAGGAATATCGCCATCTGTTCTCACAAAATCAAGCATAATGTTGGGTTTAGGTGAAACAGAAACAGAGGTAATCACTGCAATGAAAGACTTGAAAAAGAGCCAAGTGGACATACTGACTCTGGGTCAGTATCTTTCTCCAACCAGATATCACTTACCCGTTGAGAGATTTGTTCATCCTGGCGAATTTGAATTCTTCCGTGATCAAGGGCTTAAAATGGGTTTTACGGAAGTGGTTTCTGGGCCGCTGGTTAGATCGAGTTACAGAGCAGATAAGGTATTTAATCAAAACAATGTTGGTATACATTTAAATGCGATATAAACTAAATGAAAAATAAAGGCCAAATATGTTAGAAATTTTTTTAGAGTACGGATTATTTTTACTTAAAGTAATAACTGTTTTGATATCAGTTATAGTTCTAATATCTTTTGTTGCTGCCTCAAAGAAAAGTAATACCTCAGAGGGTCTTGAGATTGAAAATCTTAATGAGAAGTATAAAGGATTATCAGACAGTCTGAATAAGGCTGTTATGGAAAAGGATGAATGGAAGAAAAAACAGAAGTCAGAAAAAGCCATTGCTAAAAAAAATAAAAAGAAAAAAACAAGAAAGCCGAAAGCGTATATCTTGGATTTCATTGGCGATATCAAGGCCTCAGCAGTTCCTTCTCTTAGGGAAGAGGTCACTGCCATTCTTGATATTGCAAAACGAAATGATCAAATAGTTTTACGTCTTGATAATCATGGAGGTGTAGTTCATGAGCATGGCCTTGCCGCTTCTCAGCTAGCGAGAATAAGGCAGAAAAAAATTCATTTAACGGTCGTCGTTGATAAAGTAGCTGCGAGTGGAGGCTATCTTATGGCTTCAGTTGCAAATAAAATTTATGCTGCTCCATTTGCTATTCTTGGTTCGATTGGCGTCATTGCACAGCTTCCAAATTTTAACCGTTTGCTGGATAATTATGGTGTTGATTTTGAGCAAATTACAGCTGGTCAGTACAAAAGAAACGTTACGATGTTTGGTAAAAATACTGATGAAGATAGAGAGAAATTAAAAGATCAGCTCGAAGAAATCCATGAACTTTTCAAGTCTTCCGTAAATGAATATCGCCCACAATTAGATCTTGAGAGAGTTGCTACCGGAGAACACTGGTATGGCTCAAAGGCATTAGAATTAGGACTGATTGATGAAATTAAAACCAGCGATGAGCTGTTAATAGAGATGGCTAAGAAATATGAAATCTTCAGTGTGAAGCTTAAGATTAAAAAGCCATTAAAGAAAAGATTATTGTCTAACATTGATAGTCTTCTTGAAAAAGTTGATGATATTAGATGGAAAAAAAGTTTTGAAACAAAATGAACTCATCATGCGCCTTAANGGATTGATTTGGAGGAGCGAAATGAATCACAAACNAATACTACATTTTTTAATACTAACAATTAGCTGTATCCTTCTAATTTCNTGCAGNTCTTCGCCAACAGGAAGAACTCAGATGATTCTCAAATCAGAAGTNGCTCTCGAGCAGGAGGGAGCNCGTCAATTNAGAAAATTAAGAGAATCTCTTCCACTTGTTCNAGACCCAGTCATAATCGATTANGTNGCTTGCGTTACCAATGCNATCGTTGATGTCGTTGAGGGNGATTCTGCCAATCTCTATTGGGAGCTTGCCGTTGTGGATCAGCCAGATGTGAATGCTTATGTTTTACCTGGCGGGAAGATAGTTGTTAATACTGGAATATTGACTATGGCAACCAACCAAGATCAACTTGCAACAGTGATTGGTCATGAGGTTGCGCACGTTACAGCAAGACATGCAAATGAGAGAGCATCAAGAGCTGCAATAACTGGTGTAGGTGTTGATATTGCAGCAATTATTCTTGGTGGTGGCTACCGAAACCAGACGCAAGGTGCAAGAGAAGCGCTCTCTACTGGAGCAGTTCTAGGGTTATTAAATCCATTCAGTCGTTTACAAGAGTCAGAAGCCGATATCATTGGAATTGAATACATGGCAAAGGCAGGTTTTGATCCTCGAGAAAGTGTGGAATTATGGAAAAAGATGAACGCAAAAAACTCATCCAAAATACCAGAATACCTATCCACCCATCCCTCTGGTGAGACCAGAATAGACGATCTAATTGCTCAGTACCCATCCAGCCTTGAATATTATAATAATGCAAAATCAGATGGACTGCGTCCAAGTTGTGACCCATAAAAAGATCGAACAACTGCAAAGGGATAAATTCAGGTGAAACAATACATAGTATTTTCTCATGGACAGGAAAGTGGTCCATGGGGCACTAAAATTTCATCAATGTCAAAGATTGCAGAAAAAATGCAATGTAAGGTTATCAGCGTGGATTATAGAGGTATTATCGATCCTGAAGATAGAATAAATAAATTGATTCAAGAATGCTCTTCAATATCTGATCCAATTATACTGGTTGGTTCAAGCATGGGGGGGTTTGTTGCAACTGCGGCTGCCAGTCAAATTGAAACAATGGGTTTGTTTGTTTTGGCTCCAGCATTCTTCATGGATGAATTTGATAATTCACTAATTAAACCAGTTTCAGTTCCAATTGAAATTATTCATGGCTGGAACGATGATGTCGTGCCTGTTGAGAATAGTATGAGATTTGCTGAATCCAGTAAGGCTAATCTCCATATACTAAATAGCGATCATGGTTTAACAGATAATTTGGATAATATAAATTGTATTTTTGAGAATTTCATTGAAAGATGCAGTGCCAATAGGAAGTTATAAAATATAATCACGCCTGATTATGCAAAATGTATCCATTTCGTCATTTTATCATTTTATCGAGATTCAAAACGTTGAAGATATACGTGATGCTTTACTCGATTTTTGCGTCAATTCGAATTTATTGGGAACAATTCTTGTTTCAAATGAGGGGTTTAATGGGACAATTACTGGCGAAAAGTTAGACATACTTAAGGCATTTAGCTTCCTTGAAGATCGATTAGAACTAAATCTCTCAATCAGTAATAAAGCGAGATGGAATGTAACAAAAAGTCCTCCATTCAGAAGGATGCGCGTAAAAATAAAAAAAGAGATTGTGGCTCTTGGGAGAGAGGATTTAAGACCCTTTAGTAAGGCTGGAAAATCAATTGAACCAAAAGACTGGAACGAACTTATCAAGAACCCAGAGGTGACTATCATTGATACTCGTAATAAATATGAAATTGATATAGGTTCTTTTCCAAACGCAATAAATCCAGGAACAGACTCCTTTAGAGAGTTTCCCAGCTTCGTTGATGAGTTGAATGAAATTGACAAGAAAAAACCGGTAGCAATGTTTTGCACGGGCGGAATTCGTTGTGAAAAGGCAGCTGCGTATATGTTAGAAATGGGCTATGAGGATGTTAGTCAACTTAATGGAGGAATTTTAAATTATCTAGAAAACATTGAGACTGAAGAAAGTCTTTGGGAAGGCGAATGTTTTGTTTTTGATGATAGAGTTGCAGTGGACAGTGAGTTAAAAGATGGAAATTATATTCAATGTCATGCGTGCAGAAATCCACTGTCAATTAATGAAACAGAATCTGAAATGTATACTGAAGGAGTATCGTGTCCCAAATGCATCAATAAAATTTCAAATGAAAAAATAGAAGGATTAAGAGAAAGGCAGAAGCAAATTGATTTGGCAAAAAAGAGAGGCGAAGACCATATTGGAAAAGTTATGAAGTAGAATGTATTTCATTTTCAATCAGGCATCTATATCAGGTATTAGAGAGCTTTCTATCGATGAAAT
>PBVS01000034.1 GCA_002728725.1 Woeseiaceae bacterium | reverse complement strand
TGAGTCACTTATTATTATAGCAATGTTATTATTCGCTATTATACTTCCTTTTTTTGCTGCTTTTTCAAATAAGTTTATGGCTATTGAATCTTTTCCTTTTTGAAATGCCAGTATTCCACTTACAATAGTAAAATCCAATTCATTTATGCTGATGTTTTTAACATATACAATTCAGCCCCTAGAATGGTGGCTTGGTTTGGGAGTCTTGCAAAGATTTTCGTGGTTGGGATTTTTTATTTTAGTTAGCGTTGGCGTCTACGTTTTAATTCTGTCGCTATTAGGTATGAAAATTAAAGAATTACGTTTTCAGGAAGAATAGAAAATGAGATTCATAAGAAAAATAAATGATTTTCCATATTCTATTTTTGAGTCTGGAAGTATATTAACGATAGGTTCTTTTGACGGATTGCACCTAGGTCACCAGAAACTCATTCAAGAAATTAGGGATGAGTCAGAAAGGACCGGTCTACCTTCTGTAATCATGAGTTTTGAACCAACACCTGCGGAATTCTTTCAGGAAAACCCACCATCAAGACTAATGAGATTTCGAGAAAAATATGTGGCACTGAGAAAATCAGGTGTAGATATATTTTTCTGCCCAAAATTTGATGAAGACATGCAGAATTATTCTGCTGATGATTTCATCAGAATACTATTAATCCAAAAATTGAATATAAAAAGTCTAATAATTGGGGACGACTTCCGTTTTGCTAAGAACAGGGAGGGAGATTACTCTCATCTGGAGAGTGTTCATGAGATTTTAAAATTTAAATTGAAAAAAATATCAAGTGTTATTTATGACGGTCAGCGAATAAGCAGCACATTGATTAGAGAATATCTGCACTTGGGGCAACTACAGAATGCAAAAAAACTTCTGGGTAAACCTTATCGGATGTCAGGTCGAGTTGTGAAAGGAGAGCAATTAGGAAGAGATTTGGGTTATCCAACAGCAAATGTGAATATTCTGAGGAGAAAAACCCCAATAATGGGTATATTTGCCATTCNAGTTCATGGGTTGAATTCTAGACCGCTGGATGGTGTTGCAAGCTTGGGCGTAAGACCAACTTTTTACGAAGGAAAAAAACCTTTATTGGAAGTTCACATATTTGATTTCGATGAGAATATCTACGGCAAATACATTGAGGTTGATTTTATTGCGAAGATTAGAGATGANGAGAGNTTTAGTGATGCTAATTCTCTCATAAATCAGATGAATATGGATACAATGAAGGCAAAACAATTATTGTCGGAGANTTCAGGAGAGTGAATAAGATGAGTTTGTTAAGCATTAGATCTNCATTATTTAAGTGGTTTNTGCTTGCTGGGCTAATATTTTTATTAGATCAATGGGTAAAGTTAATAATAATCGAGAATATTAGCTTGTATGAAAGAGTTAAGATAAATGACTTCATAAATATTACTCATCAACGAAATCCCGGCGCAGCATTCAGTTTTCTGGCGGATGCCGGTGGGTGGCAACGGTGGTTCTTATCCACAATAGCAATTGCAGTTTGTTTATACATTGTTTATTGGCTTAAAGAATTAGAAAAAGAGAACAAGATTCTTTTGCCATATGGTTTGTCGCTTGTNCTTGGAGGAGCATTAGGTAATCTTTTTGATAGGATTATGCTTGGTTATGTAACGGATTATTTTCAAGTCTTAATATTTGGCTGGCCATTCCCATCATTCAATGTCGCAGACGCCGCCATATCAATTGGAGCAGTCCTAATTATTGTCGATGCTGTTAAGAATGGATTAGAGTAGACATANNGATCTTTTATATTGGGTTAATTAATAAGGTTAGATCAATTGCCTTAATGTTTTTCGTCAAAGCGCCAACAGATACAAAGTCAATTCCTGTCCCTGCTATCTCTCTGATATTTTTGTGTGTAATGTTACCTGATGCCTCGAGAAGTATATTTTGATTGTGTGATTTGAGCTTTAATTCATAAGCCATTTTCAGTTCATCAATACTGAAATTGTCCAAAAGTGCTCGATTGGCCTCAGTTGATAACACAATNTTAAGCTCATCAATACTCTCTACTTCNACTATTACATCAGTATCTGGGTATAATCTTTTCGCAGATAAAATGAGTTCAGGTATGTCTGTCCTTCCTTCGAGATGATTTTCTTTTAATAACACTGAGTCATAGAGGCCAAATCTATGATTTACACCTCCACCACANCTTACTGCGTATTTTTGGGCTAATCTCATTCCCGGNAGAGTTTTTCTTGTATCTAAGATTTTGCACTTAGAATTCTTTATCTTTTCTACAAAACTTTTCGTTTGTGTTGCTGTGGAGCTTAGAATTTGTAAAAAGTTTAAAACACATCTCTCTCCAGTGAGTATCGTATTTCTTNTACCATGAATTTCTGAAATNACTGTATCTTTGTTNACNANNTCTCCATCATNAAAATNCCATTGTGTATGTATTTNAGGGTCTATCTGTTTGTAAACTTCTTTTGCCCANGCCTGTCCAGACAATATCATATCTTCTCTCGNAATGATTTTGGCTGNAACATCAATATCCTCAATTAGAGAACATGTTAAGTCTTTTTCTCCTACATCTTCTTCAATAGCAGCTTTAACAGAACGTTTTATTTCTTTTTTAAGATTTTCAGTTATCTNAATCATTGGGAATAGATATTCATTTGTTGTTTTGTCACATATAATATAGACGATTNATTATTTGGTATACAGATAGATTTTTTTATCACTGTCTGTGTTATTTGAAAAAATAAAAGAGAGATTTGATGGATATAAATGATCGAATAAAAGAGCAACTCGATACAAATGCAGTGATGCTTTATATAAAAGGGACGCCAGATTTCCCTCAGTGCGGNTTCTCAAGTCAAGCTGTAGCTGCCCTTAAGAAAATAGGCAAGCCATTTTCGTATGTTAATATTTTTGAAGATCCTGAGATCAGAGAGGGGCTAAAAGCATATTCCAACTGGCCAACATTTCCGCAATTATATGTTAAAGGGGAGCTGATAGGCGGTTGCGACATTATGATGGAAATGTACGAAAATGGTGAGTTATCCGAGTTATTAAACGAAATTTAACTTAAAAAACAGTTATATTCTCAAAAATANTTTTGTATCTATTTACAACATCACAGAATATCTCTGCTGTCTTTTTNGCATCGTAAGCAGCTGAATGAGCCTGTNTAGGATCCCAAGNAAAACCAGCAATATCGACTGCTTTNGCAAGCACTGTATGACCATATGCAAGACCGCATAAAGTGGCAGTATCGAAACATGTGAAAGAATGAAAAGGATTGTTNTTTAGGGAGCATCTTTTGATTGCCGCATTAATAAAATTCAAATCAAAAGCGGCATTGTGACCCACCAAAACTGCTCTTTTGCATTGGTGTTTTTTTAAATATATTANAGTTTGGTCAAAAATACTTTCAAGCGCGTCATATTCATCCATAGCCATCCTAAAGGGATTATGTGGATCGATCTTATTTATTGCTAATGACTCGGGTTCTAGNTTTGAGCCTGAAAAAGGTTTTATATGATTATGTATTGTATTTCCTGGCACGAAATTACCATTCTTATCAAGTTTGATAAATACTGCTGCAATTTCTAAGAGAGCGTCGGTAGTATGATTAAATCCACCTGTCTCAACATCAATAACTACAGGCATGAACCCTCTGAATCTTTCTGAAAATGTCATAGTATTTTTCATAATTCGATATCTCTTATTTATATAAATTGAGATTACACAATTATTAATAATTATAATTTAATTTATGAAAGTTTTTTTGTTACAAAAATGCAATCCCCGAGAAATTGGTTTATTGCCATAATAAATCTTATAATACACTTCTGGATTCAAAATTTTTTAGGGTGAATTAGTGAGCGATTTTAACATAACTGATGATATGGATCCGATTGAGACAAGAGAATGGCTTGAATCAATAGATTCTGTTATGAAAATTCACGGCCCCGAAAGAGCCCATTATATTATTAATAGAATGGTGGACCATGCCCGAAGGAGTGGTTCATATCTCCCTTCAGCCTATAACACTGCCTATCTCAATACCATACCCGTAGGAATGCAACCAAATTATCCTGGCGACAGATCAATCGAAAAACGAATTGAGGCGTTTATAAGATGGAATGCAATGGCTATGGTTGTACAGGCCAATAAAGAAAGCTCAGAAATAGGAGGGCATATTTCAACATATGCTTCGTCTGCAACACTCTATGAAGTTGGGTTTAATCATTTTTGGCGCGCACCAACTGATAAAAATAGAGGCGATTTAATCTTTATGCAGGGACATTCCTCACCTGGTATTTATGCGCGTGCCTTTTTAGAAGGTCGGCTTAATGAGAACCAATTAGATCACTTTAGAAAAGAAGTAGGAAATAAAGGGTTATCTTCCTATCCGCACCCATGGTTAATGCCAGATTTTTGGCAGTTTCCGACTGTATCTATGGGTCTTGGTCCAATGATGGCAACATATCAGGCTCGTTTTATGAGATACATGGAACACAGGGGGCTCACTGAACCAAGCGATAGAAAAATTTGGTGTTTTTTGGGTGATGGTGAAATGGACGAGCCCGAATCTCTTGGTTCGATTACGATGCCAGTGAGAGAAGGATTGGATAATTTAATCTTTGTGGTGAATTGTAATCTTCAACGTCTAGATGGTCCTGTTAGAGGAAATGGAAAAATAATTCAGGAACTTGAGGCAGCCTTTGGTGGAGCNGGATGGAATGTCATTAAACTCATATGGGGTTCAAGGTGGGATCCTCTTNTNGCTNGAGACCGANAAGGGTTATTNCAACAAATAATGGAAGAATGCGTCGACGGTGAATATCAAAATTTTAAATCAAANGGAGGTGACTACGTTCGAGAACACTTTTTTGGAAAGTATCCAGAAACAAAAGAGATGGTTGCNAANATGTCCGATGAGGATATTTGGCGTCTCAACCGAGGCGGTCATGATGCTAGGAAGGTATNTTCAGCTTATCAGAAAGCCGTTAATCACAGAGAGAGACCCACAATTATCCTAGCTAAAACTGTAAAAGGTTTCGGTCTTGGNTCAGTCGCTGAAGGTCAGAATACAGCTCATCAGCAAAAGAAATTAGATNTAAATGCATTAANGGAATTNAGGGATAGNTTTAATATCCCCATNACAGACAAAAAACTAAAAGATGTTCCGTATTTCATGCCGAAAAAAAATAGCCAGGAACTAGAGTATTTGCATGAAAGAAGAAAATCACTTGGGGGTTNTATACCCAAGAGAATTACAAAAGCAAAATCAATCAAAACACCTGCTAATGATGTCTTNCANNCTCAGCTTGATGGAACTGGAGAAAGAGAGGCNTCCACAACTATGGCTTTCATAAGGATNCTTACNTCNTTAACGAGAGANAAACAAATTGGTAAACATATTGTTCCTATTGTTCCAGATGAGGCAAGGACATTTGGTATGGANGGTATGTTTAGACAGATTGGAATTTATTCATCAAAAGGTCAGCTTTATACACCTCAAGATGCGGATCAGTTGATGTTCTATAAAGAGAGCAAAGAGGGGCAGATTCTCGAAGAAGGTATAAATGAGGCAGGTGCATATTGCTCNTGGCTTTCTGCAGGATCATCATACAGCAACCATGGAATTCAGATGGTCCCATTTTATATTTTTTANTCAATGTTCGGATTTCAAAGAATAGGGGACTTCTTATGGGCTGGTGGTGACATGCAGGCGAGAGGTTTTCTCATCGGTGCCACTGCAGGAAGGACTACTCTCGCTGGTGAAGGTCTGCAGCATCAGGATGGTCACAGTTTACTGAGCGCTACTACTATACCAAATTGTGTTTCATACGATCCAACATATGCTTATGAATTGGCGGTAATTATCAAGGATGGATTAAAAAGAATGATTTCTGATCAGGAAAATATTTTTTATTACATTACCTGCATGAATGAAAATTACACTCATCCGCCCATTCCAAAGAATTGCGAAAAAGGCATTCTTAAAGGAATGTATTTGTTAAAAAAATCAGTAAAACAAGGAAACNGCAGTAAACCCCAATTGATGGGGTCTGGAACCATTCTTAGAGAGGTCGAGAAGGCAGCTCATCTCCTTGAAAAGGATTTTAAGATTTACTGTGATGTTTGGTCAGTAACTAGTTTCAGCGAATTAAGAAGAGAATCTCTAGAGACAGACAGATGGAACGAACTGAACCCAGAAAAGAAAAGAAAATCCTCTTATTTAGAGAAATCACTCAATAAACAAGAGGGCCCATTTATTGCTGCNACTGATTATATGAAAATGGTTCCGGAACAGATTCAAAAGTGGGTGCCTGGAATNTACAAGACATTAGGTACTGACGGTTATGGAAGGAGTGACAGTCGTGCTGCATTGAGGGANCATTTTGAGGTAGATGCNAGATTCATAGTNTTGTCTACACTNAATGCACTCGCAGAAAAAGGTGATATCGAGAAGAGAGATGTTGTTAAAGCAATCAAGAAATATAAAATTGATCCAAATAAGATCAGTCCAGAAAAATTGTAAGTTTTATCACTTGCGGGCAAGATTTTGAGCAAAATTATTGACATANTTATACCGGCCTTAGGTGACTTTGATAGNATCGAAGTTATTGANATTATNAATAAANAAGGAAANCANGTTAAGANAGAAGANGGTCTTATCACTCTAGAGACCGACAAAGCTTCCATGGATGTACCTTCCCCTGAAGATGGAATAATTGAATCAATTTCGATCAATGTTGGCGACTTTGTAAAACAAGGTGATTGTATTGGAAAATTGAGGGTTGATGAATCAGAAGTAAACGCAAGCCCAAAAACACCTAAATCAGCTGAAAAAAAACTAGAGACAAATAAAGAAATTCCAGTACCATCTGAAAAACCAAATCAAAGCTTAACCAATCAAGAACAATCAAAAGTATCAGCGGCAAAGGGGTTACCTAAAATCGATGAAGATTCCTTTTCAAAAGCACATGCAAGCCCCTCAATAAGGAAATTTGCCAGAGAACTTGGTGTGAATCTGATAGAAGTAAGAGGAACTGGCTATAAGTCTAGGGTACTTAAAGACGATGTCAAAGCCTTTGTCAAATCGATGCTGAGTGGTTCCAATAACTCATCCATTGGGCTGCCAAAGATACCATCATTGGATTATGCAAAATATGGTGAAGTTAGTAATCAGCCATTAACAAAAATACAAAAGATTTCTGGACCTCGACTGCAAGCAAGTTGGATAAATCTACCTCATGTTACGCAGCATGACTTAGCAGACATTACAGAAATGGAAGCCGATAGATTGAGAATTAAAAAATTAAAACAAAACAAAGATATCAAAATATCGCCATTAGCNTACGTTATNAAGGCATGCTCACTTGTGTTAAAAGATTTTGAAAAGATAAACTCATCATTGNCCGAAGATGGGCATTCAATAATATTGAAAAGCTACATAAATATAGGATTTGCAGCAGACACTGAAAATGGCCTTGTGGTTCCTGTAATAAAGGATGTAGATAAAAAATCTTTAATTGAAATCGCAAAGGAATTGCTTCGTCTTTCGGTAAAAGCTCGTTCTGGTAAGTTATCTTCAGATGAAATGCAAGGCGCAACATTTACAATTTCGAGTTTGGGTGGTATTGGAGGAACGGCATTTACCCCAATAATAAACGCACCCGANGTTGCAATACTGGGTCTATCACGATCGACAACACAACCAGTTTGGAATGGATCAAAGTTTGAGCCAAAGCTAATGCTTCCCTTATCCTTTTCATACGATCATCGAGTTATAGATGGGGCATACGCAGTTCGATTNACCACAGCTCTGTGTGACGNATTAAAAAAAGCAAAAAATCTCTCTAAAAAGGCATNACNATTGAGTAANAATAAAAAAATTTTAGTCCCAGACCTAGGTGATTTNGAAAATGTTGAAGTTACAGANGTNCTTGTAAANNCTGNACAAAAAATTGAAAAAAATGAAAATATTATCACTGTTGAATCAGATAAAGCTTCNATCGATATNCCCNCTGATATCTCAGGAACGATNGTTTCNATNAATGTGNANAAGGGNGACATCCTAAAAAAAGGTGATCAAATTCTTTTAATTAAGGAAACGACAGAGAATAGACAAGAAAAAGAAAAATCAAAAAATTCAAAAAATAAATCCTCAGTGACATATGATTCCGAGTTACTTGTTTTGGGTGCAGGCCCAGGTGGTTATACGGCAGCTTTTAGGGCAGCCGATCTTGGAATGAATGTAACTTTAGTAGAGCGCTCACCGACCCTTGGAGGGGTTTGTTTGAATGAAGGATGCATTCCATCTAAAGCACTGCTGCACGCAGCAAATGTTATTGAGCAGACCAGCGCCATGAAAGATCATGGAATAAGATTTTCTGATCCGAAGATAGAGATGAATAAATTAATGACTTGGAAGCAAGGCATTATCAGTAAATTAAATTCTGGTCTAGTTGATTTATCAAAAAAGAGAAACGTTAAAATAATAACGGGAAATGCACAATTTCAAAGTGATAATAGTATAGTCATTGACAACAAAAAGGTTATTAAGTTCGAAAAGTGTATCATTGCTGTAGGTTCTGAGAGTGCGACCATTCCGGGTTTACCAGATGATGATAGAATTCTTGATTCATCCAAAGCTCTGGAACTAGAAAAAGTACCGTCAAAAATGCTAATTGTAGGTGGCGGAATAATTGGGTTGGAAATGGCATGTGTTTACCATGCTCTTGGATCAGAAATAACAGTTGTCGAGCTTACAGATTCTCTTATGCCTGGAACCGACAGTGATTTAGTTAAAATTTACACTAAATTTATCCGTGATCGTTATAAGGACATCTATTTGAAAACAAAGGTTAGCAAGATACAACCTGCTAAAAAAGGATTAAAGGTTTTCTTTGAAGGCAATGATTGTCCTAAAACAGCAACTTATGACAATATCCTTGTGTCAGTAGGCAGAAAATCAAATGGCAATCAGATAAATATTGAAAAAACTGGTGTTGTGTGTGATCAACGTGGAATCATAAAAGTAGATAAACAAATGAGGACAAATATAGATAACATATTTGCCATTGGAGATTTAACTGGCGATCCGATGTTGGCCCATAAGGCAACTCATCAAGCAAAGGTTGCTGCCGAAGTCGCGAGCGGTAAAAAAAGTTCCTTCGATGCCAGGGTGATTCCATCAGTCGCCTATACCGATCCTGAAATTGCCTGGGTTGGCGTCACAGAAAATCAAGCAAAATCAGATGGTATAGATTATGAAAAATCAAGATTCCCATGGGCGGCGAGCGGCCGATCACTCGCTATTGGACGGGACGAAGGGTTTACAAAACTTCTATTTGAAAAGGAAACAGATAGAGTCATTGGGGGAGGCATTATCGGGCCGTATGCTGGAGATCTCATATCTGAAGTTGCTTTAGCAATTGAAATGGGTGCCGATGCAGCAGACATTGGAATGACTGTTCATCCGCATCCAACATTATCAGAAACAATTGCCTTCAGCGCTGAGGCTCAAGAAGGCATCCTAACCGATCTATATATGCCTAAAAACAATTAAGAATGTCTATTTTTATTTGATCTTCATTCCAGGCTTTGCGCCTTCATCCGTCGATAATAAAAATATCTGGTCACCACCAGGTCCCGCAGCTAATATCATGCCTTCTGATGTGCCAAATTTCATTTTTCTTGGAGCTAGATTTGCTGCCACAACTACACTTCTTCCTACCAAATCTTCGACCTTGTAAGCTGATTTGATTCCAGCAAAAATTGTTCGTTTTTCTTTATCAAGATTTACAATTAATTTTAGTAGTTTATCTGCTCCTTCTACTTCTTTGGCTTCGTCAATAATGCCAACACGAAGATCAACTTTCATAAAATCATCAATTGTTATTTTTCCAGTTTCTTTAGTTATTTTATCTGACTGATCTTCTTTGCTTGTCATTAAATTTTCCACCTTTTTCTTTTCTATTCTTGTGAGTAATGGGCGATATTCTTTTATTTTCTTACCTAAAATTGGAGAGTCTAGGTCTTTCCATCTCCATTCTTTTTCATTAAACAATTTCATCGCATTAATTGCTATTTCCGGTATTACAGGATAGAGATAAATCATAAGTATTCTGAATAAATTTAATCCTTGCGTGCAGACACTCTGAACCTCCTTATGAAGCTCTTCATCTTTAATCATAATCCATGGTTTTTTGTTTTCTAAGTATCGATTAGCTTCATCGGCTAGCGATATGATCTTTCTCATTGCTTTGGAGTATTCTCTGTTTTTAAAATGGTTAGAAATATCCTCTGAGGCAGAGAGAAATTGATTAAAGAGTTCTTGGTTATCTAATTTTTTAGAAAGCTGATTATCAAATTGTTTGTTTATGAATCCAGAACATCTGCTAGCAATATTAATCAGTTTTCCCACTAGATCGGAGTTGACTCTGGCTACGAAATCCTCGGTATTTAAGTCTATGTCTTCCATGCTGGGACCCAGTTTTGCCGCGTAATAGTATCTAATATAGCTTGGATCAAGATGATCTAAATATGTTCTTCCGTTTATAAAAGTTCCTCTTGATTTCGACATTTTTTTACCATTAATTGTCAAAAATCCATGCGCAAAAACACTCGTAGGTTGCCTTATACCTGCTCCCTTGAGGACGGCAGGCCAAAACAATGCATGAAAATAGACTATATCTTTTCCAATGAAATGATAGAGTTCTGCCTTACTTTCTGCATCAAAGTAATCACTGTATTTAATCTTATTTTTCTTACAAAAGTTCAGAAAGCTTGCGAGGTAACCTATAGGTGCATCTAACCAAACATAGAAATATTTTTTTTCTTCTCCTGGGATTTTAAATCCAAAATACGGATCATCTCTTGAAATATCCCAATCCTGAAGACCCATTTCAAACCACTCAAAAAGTTTATTTGTTATGCTCTTATGAAGCTTGGAATCTTCAATCCAAGCTTTTAGGCTCTCTTCGAAATCACTCAATTTGAAAAAATAATGCTTAGATTCACGCCATACAGGTTTTGTGTTGCTAAGTGTAGAAAAAGAATTTATTAGTTCATTAGGATTATATGTTGCACCACATTTTTCACATGCGTCTCCATATTGATCCTCAGCTTGACATTTGGGGCAAACACCCTTTATGAAACGATCAGGAAGAAACATTTTCATCTTTTCATCGTAAGCTTGTTCGATGTCTTTTGTGTAAATGTATCCATTCTTTTTTAAAGCATTGAAGATTTCCTCAACGAGCTTTTTATTTTCACTTGAATGAGTGGAATGAAAATTATCAAATTCCACTCCAAAATCGTTAAGATCTCGAAGTTGTTGTTTAGAGATTCTTTCAACTAATGCTTCCGGATTAATATTCTCCTCACGCGCTTTTATCATTATTGGTGTGCCATGAGCATCAGCAGCACAAATATATAGACAATTATGACCTTTCATTTTTTGAAACCTTACCCAGATATCAGTCTGAATATATTCAACCAGATGCCCCATATGGAT
>PBVS01000033.1 GCA_002728725.1 Woeseiaceae bacterium | reverse complement strand
AAGAAAAAATACCAGGAGTTGAGTTAATATTGACCAGACTTCATGCGGGTGGAAAATTCAATAAAGATAACTATCAATATTCAGGTGGTTTGCACGGCGTTGGCGTCTCTGTCGTCAATGCACTTTCAAAAAACCTAGAAGTCTGGGTCAGAAGAGATGGCACCGAACAAAATATGAGCTTTGCCGGAGGAAAAAAACAAGGCGATCTTGAGGAAGTTGGCAAAGTAGGCAAAGCCAACACAGGTACTACAATCAGGTTTTGGCCAGACCCACAATACTTTGATTCATCCAATATTTCAGCTTCGAAACTTCAGCACGCTCTGAAAGCCAAGGCAGTACTTTGTCCGGGNTTAGAGGTAAAGCTGAAGNTTGAGAGCACTGGAGAGAAAATTNCATGGATGTATACGGGCGGTCTTGANCAGTATCTTGCTGAAACTATAGGCCAGACACAACACATTCCTGAGATTCCATTCAGTGGAGGATTTAAAAGTGACAATGAGGCGGTAGACTGGGCTTTGGTATGGCTCCAAGAAGAAGGCAGCAACTTATCAGAAAGTTATGTCAATCTCATACCTACTGCACAAGGAGGCACACATGTTAATGGGTTAAGAACAGGNCTTGCAAATGCAATNAGAGAATTCTGTGAATTCAGAAGNCTTCTTCCAAGAGGAGTTACTCTTACACCAGAGGATGTTTGGGATAACGTGAATTATGTGCTTAGCGTGAAACTTGAAGATCCTCAATTTTCTGGACAAACTAAAGAGAGGCTCTCTTCNAGAGAGTCAGCTGCNTTTGTGACAGGGGTAATTAAAGATGAATTTTCTTTGTGGTTAAACCAGCATCCAGAAACAGGAGATTTGATTGCACAATTGGCAATAGAACGAGCTCAAAAAAGAATAAAAAGTGCAAAAAAAGTAGTTAGAAAAAAAGTGGTTTCTGGNCCATCATTACCTGGAAAACTTGCAGATTGTACATCGCAAGAACCAGAATTGTGCGAACTATTTTTGGTTGAAGGAGACTCGGCAGGAGGTTCTGCGAAACAAGCAAGAGACAGAATAACTCAAGCAATAATGCCATTGAGAGGAAAAATACTAAACACATGGGAAGTGGAAACAACAGAGATACTTGCTTCTCAGGAAGTGCATGATATTAGTGTTGCTATTGGTGTCGATCCAGTGAATCAAAATATAGAGGATCTTCGATATCATAAAATCTGTATTTTGGCGGATGCTGANTCAGATGGATTGCATATTGCCACTCTTATTTGTGCGCTTTTTTTGAGACATTACAGGAACTTAGTAGAAGCAGGACACATATACATAGCAATGCCACCACTATTTAGAATTGATGCAGGAAAGAAAGTTTTTTACGCTCTTGATGAGAGTGAACGACAAAGTGTTCTTGATAAACTGGAGAAAGAAAACTTTAAAGGCAAGGTTACAGTTACTCGGTTTAAAGGGCTTGGAGAGATGAATCCCCAGCAACTAAGGGAAACTACAATGAATCGTGATACAAGGAGATTGGTTCAGCTTAGTGTTTCTAATGACGATAATAGTGAAGAACTCATGGATATGTTGTTAGCAAAAAAACGTGCAAGCGAGAGAAGGCAGTGGCTTGAAGANAAAGGCGATCTGGCGGAAGTGTAGATATGAAAAATCAAGAACTGAATTTTGAAGCCAATCTCGAGAAACTGTCACTTAAAAATTACAGTGAAAAAGCTTACTTAAATTATTCAATGTATGTATTGCTCGATCGGGCGCTCCCACAAATCGGAGATGGTCTTAAACCTGTTCAGAGGAGAATCATCTATTCAATGAGCGAACTCGGCCTATCGGCTGGTCAAAAACCAAAAAAATCAGCAAGAACGGTTGGTGACGTAATCGGTAAATTTCATCCGCACGGCGATTCTGCTTGTTATGAAGCCATGGTGTTAATGGCACAAGAATTTTCATACAGATACCCAATTATTGATGGTCAAGGTAACTGGGGGTCCACCGATGATCCTAAATCATTTGCAGCAATGCGTTATACAGAATCTAGATTAAAACCTTATGCAAAAACATTATTGCAAGAATTGGGNGAGGGAACAGTTGACTGGATTCCGAATTTTGATGGAACTCTAAAAGAGCCAGTCGTTATGCCGGCTAGGCAACCCAATATATTGCTTAATGGAACTACCGGTATAGCTGTAGGTATGTCTACTGATATTCCNCCTCATAACTTAACCGAAGTTGCAAAAGGCTTAATTCAGCTATTAGATGATCCAGATACTACTTTGGGTAAACTAATGAAAAATATTAAAGGCCCAGATTTCCCAACCGGTGGAGAGTTAGTCTCGTCCAGAAGTGATATTCGAAATATTTATAAAACTGGAAATGGAACACTGAAACTAAGAGCAAAATACACGGAAGAAGGTGATGAGATTATTATTACGGATCTTCCTTATCAAATTTCTGGTAATAAAGTTCTTGAACAGATTGCGACTCAGATGAGAAATAAAAAATTACCTCTCGTGGATGACCTTAGAGATGAGTCTGATCATGAAAATCCAATACGATTGGTAATTTCACCAAAATCAAGACGAGTTAATAGGGAGGAGCTGATGTCTCACCTATTCTCAACAACCTCGCTGGAAAAAACCGTTCGTGTAAATATGAACATCATAGATCTTAATGGAAAACCTAAAACTTATGGGTTAAAAGATGTCTTGGTTGAGTGGCTCGAGTTTCGTAAAAGCACAGTAAAAGCGAGATTAAAACACAGACATAAAATCGTTTCTGATCGTCTTCACATCTTGGAAGGACTATTTATCGCCTATCTGAATATTGATGAAGTTATTAAAATTATTCGTAACGAAGATGACCCTAAAAGCGCTCTTATCAAGAAATATAAACTAACTGAAAATCAGGCTGATTCAATACTAAATCTTAGACTTAGGTATCTGGCAAAATTAGAAGAAATTAAGATAAAAACAGAGCAAGAAGCACTCGATATAGAAAGATTANATATAGAAAAAATACTCAATAGTAACAATAAGTTAAAAGAACTAATTAAAAGTGAAATTAAAGAAGATATTGAGGCATATGGAGACGAGAGAAGAACTGAAATAATTGAACGCGAAGCGGCTCAAGCAATCGATGAAACACAGTTGTTGTCTAGCGATCCAGTTACAATTATTTTATCTGAGCGTGGTTGGGCAAGAGCTGCAAAAGGCCACGACATAGATCCTCAATCATTAAACTACAGATCAGGTGATGAGTTTCGTGCATCTGCCCAAGGAAGAAGCAATCAAAATGCAATGTTCATTGACAGTACGGGAAGAGTGTATAGCCTCTTGGCTAACCTTNTACCATCTGCGAGAGGACAAGGTGAACCTCTATCGGGAAGATTTAATCCACCCGATGGCTCTGAATTTTGCGGCACTATAATAGGTAAACCAGAAGATCACTGGCTTCTTGCTAGTGATGCTGGATATGGATTCAGAGTAAAATTATCAGATCTCTTTTCTCGAAATAAAGCTGGTAAANTGGTTCTAAGGNTACCCGATGGTGGGAGACCNATAATTCCATCACCAATANTGAATGATGCAAATTATATAGTTGCGGTTAGTTCGATTGGAAAGTTNTTAATATTTGATCTAAAGGAATTGCCCGAATTAGCCAAAGGTAAAGGCAATAAATTAATCAATATTCCGACCAAAAAGTTTAAATCAGGAGAAGAAAGGCTTATGGCTGTGGCAGTTATCGGTGAAGGCGATCAACTCAATGTTTATCGAGATAAAAATAGCTCGATGACGCTAAAATGGAATGACCTTCAAGAATTTGTTTCAGATAGAGCGCTTCGAGGAAAGAACTATTCAAAGAAATTTAAAAAAGCAATTCATTTAACCGTAGAAAGATCCAAAAAAAAGGACGATAATAATCAGAATGAATAATCCCGAGGCACGAAATGGCAACTTATAGTACGAATGTTTTTAAATCTGGATTGAGAATTCTACTAGATCAAGACCCCTATATTATTGTTGAAAATGAGTTTGTTAAGCCTGGCAAGGGGCAAGCATTTAACCGTGTTAGAGTAAGGAACCTAAAAACTGGGAAGGTCATAGATAAAACATTTAAGTCAGGTGAAAGTGTTGAAGCTGCTGATGTTATTGATAGAGATATGCAATTTTTGTATTCAGACGGTGAAATGTGGCATTTCATGGAGCCAAACTCCTTTGAACAATTTGCTGCAAATGAGGCGGCTGTCTCAAATGCAAAACTTTGGATAACCGACCAAGATGTTTGTCAAATTACCCTTTGGAANAATGAGCCTATAGTCGTTGTACCACCTAACTTTGTTGAGTTAGAGGTCATTGAAACAGATCCTGGGGTCAGAGGCGATACAGCCAGTGGTGGAGTTAAACCGGCAAAGTTATCCACGGGAGCCGTTGTGCGCGTTCCTTTGTTTATTGAAGAAGGTGAAATCCTAAAAATAGACACGCGATCCCAAGAATANGTATCGCGAGTTAAATAACTCATACAATCTTTTNTTTATTCAAAGAGATTGATCTCTTGAAGAGTGNTCTTTCCNTCGGCAATCATATTCAGNCGATCAAATCCAAGGGCCACACCCGAGCACGATGGTAAGCCATCTTCCATGGCTTGAATAAAGTCTATGTCAATCGGCCGAATGGCCAATCCATTTTTTTTTCTGAAAGNCTGATCTCTCTTTATGCGTGTTTTTAGTTCATTAGAGTCGGTAAGCTCAACATAACCATTAGCCAATTCAATATCTGAAAAGAAAACCTCAAATCGATCCGATAACATGTCATTACTTGGAGTGACTCTTGCTAAGGCTGCTTGAGAGGCAGGAAAATGNGAAACCACAGTCAATTGATTNTTTTTAAATTTATTGGTTATTTCTGTTGCAAATAAATAATTAAGATATTGATCCTTATCTTCTTTGAATTGATCAATCAGCGATTTATCAAATTTAAAATTTTTTGTTATTTCTTTTGTTTTGTCATTTATCGGATCTATTCCTAGGTAATGAATGAAAATATCTTGATATGTCCATACATCNCTGATTAATTTATTTTGGTTATTGGTCAGAATAAGAGATATCAACTGACAAGTGTCATTGATGATGTTTTGTAAAGTGAAATTCATTCTATACCATTCAACCATAGTAAATTCTGGTGAGTGTAATGAACCTTTCTCATGGTCTCTGAATACTTTGCATATTTGGTAGATGTCTGCAGAGCACATTGCAAGAATTCTTTTCATACAGAATTCCGGTGAAGTGTGAAGAAAATTTTGTTTATTATTGACAGTTGCACCGATGCTTTCTATATGGATGTCTGAGACTGCCTTCTCTGAGAGGATAGGGGTATCCACTTCGAGTACGTTTTGTTTTTCGAAGTACTTTCTTATTGTTTTTATTCTTGATGCACGCCTTTTGAGTATATCGATTTTTTCCACTGAGNANTTACTTTNCATTTGGTGATATTTCTTCATTAATACTTCCAAGANAATCGCCCATGTGTATTTTCTGATCTTTTTTAATATTTTCCTTNAGTGATATTAAACCCTTTGGAAAAACTGAGACTACAGTAGAACCCATATTGAACCAACCGAGCAAATCGCCTTTATTAACTTTTTTATTNANATTTTTATTNAATATCAAATCCCTAGCAGCGCCTTTACCAATCGGTTTAATTAGGCCTGTCCAAGGAGTTGAAATACTGCCAACATTGAGAGCACCTACAAATACTATTGCAACCTGTCTATCNCTNGCCCTAATGTGGCAGACAACACGTTCATTCCTTGCGAGGACTTTNGGTATATTGTTTGTTGTCACCTCATTTACGCTGAACAATGTTCCAGGTATGTGGGTGATCCTTATGATCTCTCCCTCTATAGGAGAATGCACTCTGTGATAATTGTATGGCGCTAGATATATCGTAGCAAAAATGCCGTCATAAAAACTTTCGGTTANAGTTTTGTTTTCTTGGAGTAAATCCTCGATAGAATATGTTTTATTTTTTGCTTGAAGTATTGTTTCGTTATTAATTTTGCCAAACATCGTCAGCTTCCCATCAGCAGGAGAGCAGATATTATCTTCACCAGATATTATTGTTCTTGAATTTGGCTTTAACTCTCTGATAAAAAAATCATTGAAAGTAATAAAATCATCAGGAATCTTTTTAAGCACCTCATCGGTGTTGATACTGTATATGGTGATGAAATTTTTTATCAAAAAGTCTTTAATAACTTTTACTTTTATCCTTGCCAGAAAAAATATTATCTTTGTAATGAGTTTTTTGGGCAGCGACTGCTGAAGTTTTATGAATAACCAGGCCATAATTTAATTTTATCTAATTATTTGCATTTATTGGTTTATTTTAAATTTAAAATCGNGACTTTGCTGGAACCTCAAATTTTAGATTTTCGTTGTTTGATAATTTGATGTTCAATTTGATATTTTGTCCTATATTTATATTTTTTGTTGGATCAAAAAACATAAAATGCTTTCCACCTCGCTTCAAAACGACGTCGTTATTTGCAGGGATCGTTAATTGCTCAATCTCTATCATTCTAGCAATACCATTCANAATGATGGTCTCATGTATTTCAACTGTCTCAAAATCAGGGCTGGTTATTGAATCGATTGAAATAGTAACATCGGTNTTGTTTGTTATTTTGGTATAACCTGAGGTGACAGTATTACCTGGTAGCGGAGCATAAATTTCGAGATTATTAAATGAAACTGAACTCCCATTTTTTTCGCAAGCCGCTAAGAAAAATAATAGAGATGTCAGTAGAAATAATCTCATTAGCTTCCTTTGATGATGATTGGTAAATCNGACACGAATTGTTCAATACTATGAGGGGCACTAAATACAGCATGAAATTGGGCCTCTTCATTTATCACTATTACTGCAGCAGAATGATTTACTGAATAGTTTTCACCTTCATGTTTATTCGCGCTGAAGAATATTCCAAGTTGATCTGTCAATTTTTTAAGCTCTTCGATATTCCCGGTTATGCCGATCACGTTTTCTCCAAATGCATTAACGTATTTTTCTAAAACTTCATTTGAGTCTCGATCAGGATCAACGCTTACCAATATTATTCTGGGNGGNTTATCAATTGTTCCTGCAAGCTTTTTGTTTGCCTCCGCNAGTTGATAAATTGTCAAAGGACAAACATCAGGACAGTGCGTGTAACCAAAAAAAAGTACACTCCAACTGTCTTTTAGAGATTCAAGATTAAAACTAGCACCATTTTCTCTGTTCAATGAGAAATCAGATAATGGTTTTGGNTCATCTAGTACTGTAGAAAATTCTGGCTCTCTTTTTGTACAGGCGGACAAAAGTGAAAAGAAGCATATAAAGAGAAACGTTTTTTTTAAAAGCGACATAAAGAAAGAGAAATCAATATTTAATTAAGAAAGTCAATTATAACTCAGGCAAATTCATTTTCATTCAAATTNGAATTAATTATGATAAGTTTTGAAAAGAGTCGATAATAAAAAAATTATATAAGAATTATTTTTTTTTGGGACAAAGCGATGGTTACAGTTGAATCTCTGATTANAGAGACCGCAAANAAATTTAATGAGTCCAATCTTACATTTGGTCATGGGACAGATAATGCTATTGATGAAGCGGCCTATCTTATTTTTGGTTATCTTGATCTTAACCATGACAAAGCGGAAGAAGCCTATCAAAAAACTATCTCAAATGAAGATTTAATAGAAATCGATAAATTGATTGACTGTCGAATCAATCAAAATCGTCCGGTGGCCTATTTGATTAATAAAGCTTGGTTCGTCGGACTCGAATTTTTTGTTGATGAGAGAGTATTAGTGCCAAGATCTCCATTGGCAGAATTGATCGCAAATAAATTAAGACCCTGGGCTGATGATAANCTAGTNACTAGAGCATTNGATATGGGNACNGGAAGNGGTTGTATTGCAATTGCTTTGGGAAAATTTTTTCCTGATATTGAAATTGANGCTATTGATTATTCTCCNGAGGCGCTNCAAGTAGCGAATATNAATCTTGAGTATCATAAAATGACAGATCGCATAAATTTAATTGAATCTGATTTTTTTTCNAATCTTTCCGAANANCAATACTCAAATTACTATGATCTCATTATCAGTAATCCGCCTTATGTTGATCAGGAAGATATTAGTAATATGGCCCCTGAGTTTCATCATGAGCCAATATTGGGTTTGGCATCAGGGAAAGATGGTTTAGAATCTGTTAAAATACTTTTAAGAGAATCGTGTAAATATCTGAGAGATAATGGCTTATTAATTGTAGAAGTTGGAAATAGTCGACAAGCATTAGAGGAGTTTTACCCAACAATTCCCTTTATCTGGATTGAGTTTGCGCATGGCGGTGAAGGCGTTTTTTTGTTGATGAAGAGTGACCTTGAAGAACATATGGAAATATTAAATAAATAGGATTTGATATGTCTGGCAATACCTTTGGAAAAATTTTTACAGTAACCACTTTTGGCGAAAGTCATGGCGTTGCTCTTGGTTGTATTGTTGATGGTTGTCCTCCAGGTATGACTTTGTCCGAGAAGGATATACAAGTCGATCTTGATAGAAGAAGCCCGGGAAAGTCAGAGCACACAACAAAACGCAACGAACCAGATACCGTTGAGATTCTCTCTGGAACATTTGAAGGGAAAACTACTGGCACACCAATCGGACTTATTATTAGAAATAAAGATCAAAAATCAAAAGACTATAGCGCCATTAAAGATAAATTTAGACCGGGTCATGCCGATTATACCTATCAGCAAAAATACGGAATTAGAGACTATCGAGGCGGAGGAAGATCTTCAGCTAGAGAGACAGCAATGAGAGTGGCGGCAGGAGCTATTGCTAAAAAGTATCTAAAAGAAAAGTTTAACATTCAGATTGATGGTTATTTGACTCAATTAGGACCAATCAAGCTGGAAATCACTGATAAAGATTTTGTGAAAAAAAATCCCTATTTTTGTGCCGATCCAGATCGTTATGAAGAAATTAACTCTTACATGCAGAAATTAAGAGAGGAGGGCGATTCTATAGGTGCAAGAATTAGCATTGTAGCGAAAAATATGCCTGTCGGTCTTGGAGAGCCGGTATTCGATAAACTTGAAGCAGATATAGCTCATGGTTTGATGAGTATTAATGCTGTTAAAGGTGTTGAAATCGGTTCAGGATTTGCATCTATAACTCAAAAAGGAAGTGAGCATAGAGATGCGCTTTCAGAAGAAGGTTTTCAAAAGAATGACTCAGGTGGCACATTAGGAGGTATTTCATCCGGCCAGGACATATTTGCAAGTATCGCTTTAAAGCCTACATCCAGTATTTCAGCAGTCACTTCAACAATTAATAAAGACGGTGAAAATACTGAGATTTCAACAACAGGAAGACACGATCCCTGTGTTGGTTTGAGAGCGGCACCTATTGCCGAATCAATGATGGCGCTGGTATTGATGGATCATGCATTAAGACAGCGGGCACAAAATGCAGATGTTGATTCAAAGACACCAATCATTGATGGCGGTGTATAATCGTGTACATTACAATCATATAAAACCACTTAATAAGAAGAGTATGTAAACATGTTTAAGAATGTTAAATTTGCTGTAGTTGGAGCGACTGGCGCTGTTGGTGAAGTTATGTTGGAAATCTTATCCGATAGGGGTGTGCCGTCAGAGAATGTTTTTCCATTAGCAAGTAATCGTTCACTAGGAAAACAAGTCGATTTTGGA
>PBVS01000032.1 GCA_002728725.1 Woeseiaceae bacterium | reverse complement strand
ATAAACTAAAAAAGAGAAAGAATTTGAGCAAAGTACTCTGGGAACCATCTCATGATCGTAAGAAAAAAACTGCGATGTATAGATTCATGCGTCAGCAGGGATTTAAAAATTATGATGATCTTTATCAATGGTCGATTACTAAGAGATCTTTGTTTTGGGAGGAATTAGCTAAATTTTGTGATGTAAATTTTTTAAAAAAACAAAATTCTACTTTGGTCGCTGGGGAATCTATGACTAAAGATCGCTGGTTTGATGGGGCTGAGCTCAATTTTGCTCAACATCTTCTCAAATTCAGTGGAACACGACCTGCAATAATCTTTGTTGGAGAAAATGCCAAGAGACAAGAGGTCAGCTTTGACGAGTTAAAATTTCAAGTTGCATCTGTTGCACATTTTTTAAAAAAGACGGGGCTAAAAAAAGGCGACTGTGTTGCAGCATTTTTACCTAATTGCCCAGAAGCAATAATTGCAATGCTGGCCTGCAGCAGTCTAGGTATTATCTGGACCTCGTGTTCACCAGATTTTGGTGTCGAAGGAGTAGTCGATCGTTTTGGTCAGATTAAACCTAAGCTATTCATTTATTCTGATGGCTATTATTACAATGGGAAAGTTTATGATTCTTTAGAAATTGCAGGACAAATTTCAAATAAGATTAGTAGCATAAAACAGGAGATTGTTATTCCATTTATTGATGAAGATTGCGCTAATGATAGGAGTTCTATCAAAACATGTTGGTTAGATATAATAGAAAATGATGTTGATCTTCATTTTGAGTCTCTTCCGTTTGATCACCCGCTATATGTTTTGTATTCATCTGGAACTACTGGGTCTCCGAAGTGTATTGTTCATGGTGCTGGCGGAACACTTCTTCAACATCTGAAAGAGCATATTTTGCATTATGATATTGGGAAAGATGATCGGTTGTTTTACTTTACTACATGTGGATGGATGATGTGGAATTGGATGGTGAGCGGATTAGCGACTGGATCAACATTGGTTATATACGATGGATCACCTTTTTATAATGATGGAAGTATTTTATGGGATTTAGCTGAATCAGAGAATGTTACGGTCTTTGGCGTCAGCGCTAAATACATATCAGCGCAGGAAAAGGCATCCATAAAACCAAAATTAACGCATGATTTATCTTCCATAAAGACTATATTATCAACTGGCTCACCTCTTGCTCCTGAGAGTTTTGATTATGTATATAATGATATAAAGTCAGACATTCAGCTCTCTTCAGTATCGGGTGGAACAGATATTATTTCGTGTTTCGTTTCAGGCAATCCTATTCTTCCAGTGATAAGAGGTGAGCTTCAGTGTATGGGTCTTGGAATGGCGGTTGAGGTTTTTGATGATAATGGGAAGTCTATAACTGAAAAAGATGGAGAGCTTGTTTGCACTGAATCATTCCCATCTATGCCAATTTATTTTTGGAACGATCCAGACGACCATTTATACCAGAATGCATATTTTAAAAAATATAAAGGCATATGGTGCCAGGGTGATTTTGCTGTGATTACAAAATCAAAAGGGATGATCATTCATGGGAGATCAGATACTGTCTTAAATCCCGGTGGTGTAAGGATAGGAACTGCAGACATATACAGTCAAGTCGAAAAATTTGACCAAGTATTAGAGAGCATAGTAATCGGTCAAAACTGGAATTATGATGTCCGTATAATACTCTTTGTAGTTTTGAGAGAGAATGTGATTCTGGATGATTCACTTAAGAGCTCAATCCGTGCGCTCATTAAAACAAACACATCACCAAAGCATGTTCCAAGCAAAATAATTCAAGTAGATGAAATTCCAAGAACAAGAAGTGGAAAAATTGTTGAACTGGCTGTTAAAAAGGTAGTTGAAGGCCAGAAAGTTGAAAATACTGCCGCAATTGCAAATCCTGAGTGTTTGGTAAAATTTAGAAATATTCCTGAATTGGTAAGCGATATATGAGCAATAAAGAAAAGAACCTAACTGGTTATGGAGTTTTGTACGATAAGGGTAAACCATTAAGTATAGATGAATATCCTTTTATTCATGAGGGCACTGTCAAGTCTGAATGGATTGATATGAACGGACATATGAATGTGGCTTATTATGTTAGGGCTTTTGATCTCGCAATTGATATTCATTGGGCTGAAATAGGCATAACCAGTGATTATATAGAGAATGAGCAATGTTCTACTTTTTCAGTTGAATGCCATATTACTTATCAAAATGAAATGAAGGTTGATGAAAAGTATCGAATTATCTCGAATATTCTTGCCTATGACGAAAAACGAATACATCTATTTCAAACCATGTTCAAAAAAGGCTCGAAAGAGACGATAGCAACAGCAGAATGGATGAACTTACATGTCAATCTTAAGACACGAAAGGTATGCGGGTGGCCAAGAACAGTTTTAGATAATTTGAAAAAAGTTAGTTATTCTCAAAAAGAGCAAGAATGGCCAGCTGAAGCTGGAAAGAGAATGAACATTAAGAATCCAATCTTTTCGGTGAAGTGAGAGAGATTTTATAATGCTACTTGTATGCCGGAAGAGTTATTTTTATGGTGAAGTCTTTTTTTGTTGTGATAGCTTCTATAATACCTTTATTCCATTCAATTGCTGATTTAGCAATGGCCAGTCCCAGCCCAGTTCCTGTTGAATCACCTGCTTGAGCACTTGGATGACGATAGAAGGGCTCAAAAAACTTCTCTTTGTCAGAGTCTTTTATTCCCTTACCTTCATCCGTAATGCTTATTATTATTTTTTCAGAGATATTTTCTACTTTGCAGTGAATAGGTGAATTATTGGGGCTGTATTTAATTGAATTTCTAATAATATTTTCCAAGGCACTTCTGATCCCATCCTCGTAGCCAGAGAATAATATGTTTTTTTCTGATTCTAAGATAATTCTATTCATTTGATCAGCGTTATTTTTGTATTCAAATTTAATGTCATTAATAACATCAGCAATGAGCTCGTCGATATTGATTAAACTTGCTACTTCGGTACTTGCTTGATCCATTTTTGAGTACTTTAATATATATTCAATCATTTCATTCAGGGTTTCGATCTCTTTACTGATTCTGTCAAATTCAGCGTTATTCCCATTACTTTGTTTTGCAATATCCAAAGCGACCTGCATTCTTGATAGAGGAGAGCGTAATTCATGGGATATATTTCTAGCAAGTTCTTGCTGGTTTTGATTGAAACGTTGCAACTTTTCTGTCATTGCATCAATATCCCTTGCGAGCTCTCCCATCTCATCTTTTCTGCCACTTATCGCTGATGAAATTCGAGTCTCTAGGTTACCCTCGGATATTTTTAAGGTTGCGTTTTTGAAATGCTTGAAGGGCATCAGATACCACTTTGAAAGAAAAAAAGATAAGAAAAGGCTCAATAATAGGGCGAATATGAAGATAAGCCATCTCAAATTATCATTGAAAAACCCTGAAAAAGACGTCTCTTTCGGTACTGTATAAACTCTAAAATTTTGATTATTTGGGCCAATTAACATCGGGACAAAGTTTCGTGGTCTAAGATTTCGTGGAAGCAAATTATTATCTCTACCAACACTATTTTTCATGAAATCCCTTCGATGATGAGGTTGATCAAAATGTGATTGCCAGTTAAATATTCTTCGAGGTATTTCTCTTCCAAGTATATCTTCTCGATTTTGATTGATTATATAGATACGATAGGGATAAAGATCTCGATTATTTATATTTTCTAGCCATACTTTTAATCCCGTTATGCCTTGTGTACCCAATACTTCACTTGCACGAAGAATCACCTCATCAATTTCAAAGTTACTATACATCTGTTCCATTCGCTGATGTGTGTAGTAACCCGCCCAGCCAGCTAGAATAACAATAACTGTTAATTGAGCCCAAGAGGCGAGAAATATTCTAATAAATAAATTTTGCATAGCTAATAGACTAGTCTTTTATGAGAGCATAACCAATGCCTCGTTTACTGTATATCAAGTCGTTTGGCGCTCCTTTGTCTTTCAATTTAGCTCTAAGATTACTTATGTGCGTATCAATACTTCTATCATATGGAATAAATTGCCTACCAAGAGCCTCCTGACTTAATTTATCTTTGGATACTGTTTTTCCCTGACTAACAGTTAAGCAGCATAATATTTCAAATTCAGTACCTGTTAGATTTAGATTTTTATCGTTGTAATAAGCTTTTCTATTTTCTTGTGAAATTCTGATATCACCGAACTTATCATTACTTGCATTGTGATTGTTATATGATCGTCTTAGTATGGCTTTGATTCTTGCAACTAATTCTTGAGAGTTAAATGGTTTTGGAAGATAGTCATCTGCACCGAGCTCAAGCCCCAGAATACGATCATGATCCTCACCACTGGCAGTAAGCATAATTATTGGGATATTGTTTTCTTTTCGAATTTTTTTCAATACTTCGAGGCCGGACATTCCTGGTAACATAATATCTAAAATTAACAAATCCAATGAAGAGTTCTTTGATGTTTGGTGCTGTTCAAGCAGCTCAATACCATCTTCACCAGAACTGGCAATCTCAAGATCAATCTGATGATGTGAAAGAAAATCACGAAGCAATTTTCCAAGCTCGATATCATCATCAATTAATAATATTTTTTTATATGCATCCATTGTTTATGTCTAAAAAAATCTGTGTATTAGATGACTTTACATAATCTTTTCTGAATCGTTTATTTTTTTAACATTTCTTGACAATAAATGGAATTGCTTGACCATCTCACTGCGTCTTAGAGGTTAAGATTTGGAATGACTTTTTAAAAAATACTGGAGAGAAAAAATGCCAATTCAAAAAACGATCGTTGCTCTAATTTTTTTATGTTTATCTGGTTATGTGATGGCAGGCAAATATGAAAAATTTGAACAGTTATCAAAAAAAGACTTTTTAGATTATAAAACAGAAAAGATGACTCGTTCCCTTGAATTAAATGACACCCAGAAAATAAAAATCGAAGCCATACTCGAATCTTCTTCAATTCAAATTGAGGAAAATAAATCTGAATTGATGAAAATCAGAAAGCAATTTATGGAAATGGAGCCTTCTGATATAGATTACAAAGAAAAAGTTCAAGAGCTATCAGGTGAAATAGGTGGTTTGATTTCTGATCAATTAGTCTTGAGAGGTTCTATCAAGAGAGAAATCTATGATGTATTAGAAGATGATCAAAAAGAAAAAATAAAAAACAGGGACATGAGAAATAATCAACATAAAACAAAAAGAAGTGCCCGAGAGAGGATGAGGCAATTTTTTAGAAAAAATAATTAAATCTAAAATTCTAACTCTATTTCCCCTTAAAAACGGTCATTCATAATGGCCGTTTTTTTTGCATTATTCTCTTTAAATTGACACATTAGATCAAATATTTGTGAAGATAAAAAAAAGATTTATAATTTAAAAAGATAAACAAAATACTATTTTTTTTCAAAAATTGAGGATAAAACACTTATGAAAAAGGTCAATATGAGTACGTTTCTTACTGTAATCTCCTTCTCTTTATTTTTATTGCAAGCCTGTGGGGTTACATACAGTGGTATGAGCGGCTCATCAGGTGGTATGAGTGGTTCATCAGGTGGTATGAGTGGTTCATCAGGCGGAATGAGCGGCTCATCAGGTGGTATGAGTGGTTCATCAGGCGGAATGAGTGGTTCATCAGGTGGCATGAGTGGTTCATCAGGCGGAATGAGTGGTTCATCAGGTGGCATGAGTGGGTCATCAGGCGGAATGAGTGGTTCATCAGGCGGAATGAGTGGTTCATCAGGTGGCATGAGTGGTTCATCGGGTGGTATGAGTGGAAGTGGAGATATGATTCGAGGAGGAATGGGAAGCCAATCAGGAGTGAACAATTATCCGGGAGAAACTAACTCACAAAGACAAAAAAGGTTAGAAGGCGAACTTGAAAAGTCTGTTGGCGGCTTAGATGAGGTACTGGGACAAGAGCAAAGAAAAATTGAGTCTGTTGGAAGAAATACCGAAGGTTTTGGAGGAAATGCCAGCAGAGGTGGAGTCGGTTTGGGAAGGCAATCTACGGGTGGTACTCAGAGAGGAGGTTCATCATCAAGATCCATGGGTGATAGTTCTAGAGAAGCTTCAATAGGCGGTCTTAGTGAGGCAGAAATTGAAGCAAGAACACCAGATGATATACCGGATCTGGTAAGCGAGGACGTGGTATCAAAACAACTCAGGGAAGCTGCAATATCTGAAGAAGATCCAGAGTTAAGAGAGAGATTATGGGAGGAGTATCGAAATTATAATAAATTTTAATTCTTTTTATATGACCTATTATGTTTAATTTATCGAAATTTTTTAAGCTGATTCTGATTTTACTTTCCGTCGGAGGTTTTTCTGCTTGTACCGTCTCTGAGGTCATTGATGCAGAGAGAACCAATTTAGATATTGCCAGCTTGAATATCCAAGAAGATCTATTATTGGATGTTGGCATCCTTATGTTTGATGCTGGTGTATCTGAGAAAAATGATCCAGATAAAACTGGAATATTTCCTGACATTAGGAATGCTGAGTCGAGATTCTTTCCTTACCATCTTAAGACAACACTCGAAAAGAGTTTATATTGGGGGTCTGTCAGAGTGATTCCATCTACCGAAGCTATTACCGATGTTGTGATTTTTGGAAAAATTTTACGCTCAGATGGTGAATATGCTGACATGCAGATTGGCGCCAAAGATTCCACCGGAAAAAGTTGGTTTACGAAAGATTATTCAATTCAAACTGGATTGCGATCATATTCTGAGAGTAGAGACAGATCTCAAGATCCCTATCAGAAAATATTTAATGACTTTGCAAATGATCTTAGAATTTATGCTTCCAGTCTTCATGGCTCACAAAACAGAAGAATTCAAGAAACATCAGAGCTACTTTTCTTCGCTGACATGATTCCTTCTGTTTACGAAGATTACTTTTCTAAAGACAATGACCAAATTACAATATTGAGGTTACCAGCAGAAAATGACCCAATGGTCCAGAGATTGAAGGGGATAAGAGAGCGTGACAGACTTGTTATAGACTCTATTAATGAACATTATGCAAATTATTACTATGGCATTGCTTTACCATATGAGGGATGGAGAAGAAGAGCCAGAGAAAATCAAATTGATATAAGAGATACAAAACGTGCTGCTTCAATAAGGGCTCTAATTGGCGTTGCTGTTACTGCCGGCTCAATAAATATGAATACGAGTGATACCAGTCGCTCAAGACGGAATATGAAAGCAGCCACGAGAAGTGTTGGTATTGACAGAGGAATAAGAACGATTATCGATGCATGGCAATTAAGGGAATCAACCAGATCATATCGAAATCAAATAGGCGAATTATCCGAATCTTTCATTGCCGAGGCTGCTCCTATGGTAATAGAGGTTGAAGGTCAATCTAGGCGTTTAATTGGTACGGCAGAATCGCAATATGAGGGATGGAGAAAAATACTCAAGGAGATTAATCAACTGGAAAATCAGATGCCTTCTGAATCCATGGTGGGTGTTCCACAGAGATCGAGTAATGAGGTACTTAATTAAATTAGGTGAATAATTTGCACGAAGGTAGTCTTATCTGTAATCGTTATCTTTTAATTCGATTGCTTGATCAAGGAGGAATGGCGAGTGTTTGGCTCGCTAGAGATACTAAATTAAACAGTGATGTAGCTCTGAAATTTTTATCCGAAAAACTCTCAGAAGATATTTCTGCTGTTAATAATTTTAGAGCTGAATGGGAAATATCAAGCAAACTGATTCATCCAAATATAGTCAAAGTTTTTGAATATTTCGCCAATGAGAACTCGCAACCATTCTTTTCAATGGAGTATATCGAAGGCAATAGTATTTCTGTGCTCTCAGAGGGAAATTTTCTAAAAACTCTTAAACCGTTTTTATTGGTAATAGATGCATTAGACTACGCTCATAACCAGGGTGTCTATCATGGGGACCTGAAGTCAAATAATATTCTTCTTAATAAGCGTGGAAAACCTGTACTTATAGATTTCGGGATATCATTTTATCAGCCAAACAAGAAAAACGAAGATGGCAGTATATCATCGTCAGATATTTTTTCACTTGGAATTCTGATTCATGAAATATTAGTTGGCGTCCCTCCAAAAAACAATAAGATTATCGATGACTCAGTAGAAAAAAAATCAAGCAGAAAAATCAAATTATTAATAAAAGAGATGATCAATCCTAATGATGAGAAGAGACCATCATTAAAAAAACTAGCTTCCTCATTGGTTGAGGAAGGTATCTCTCCTGGAAATGCTGTATCAAGTTCACTATCAGACTCAGAGGATGAAAAGAAACTAGTAGTTCGAAATTTTAATAAAAATACAGATAGGCTTGGTAATCAAGATAATAGAATTAAGAACCCTGATGAAGGAATCTCTCCACAAGTTTTTTGGGTGAGCCTTAGTTTGATTTTGACTTTTTGTTTCTTTGTATTTTTTATCTTGCCAGATAAAGTCGAAAAGGAATTCGAAGCACCCCAGCAACAATTTTCAGAGATAGATCAAAGTCTGATCGATGAGAATAAAGACAATACAGAAAATACAGATGAACAAAAGAAGATGGCTGAAGAGATGCTTGATAAAATTCTGATTGAACTGAATAACCTCAAAAATCAGGGCGTTTCTAAATGGGGTGGTGTCGATTTTAGAAATGCTGAGGAAAATTATAAATTAGGAGATCAGGAGTATCTTAACTTTAATTATGCCAAAGCATTAAATTATTATCGAGAAGCATTTAAAAATATAGATAAATTATCCAAAACAGTGGATGACCAATTATCCATTAATTTAAAGTCAGCTGAGAAAGCTTATAAAGATAATAATTTTAATGACGCAATTTATTTTTTTGATATTGTCGTTTCAATAAAGCCAGATAACCCAGAATATCAGTCTTTTTATGAGCGGGCACTCGTGCTAGAAGATGTTCTGGATCTATATTCCACGGCAATTAAAAAAAATAATCAAAAAGAATTTAAAGATGCGAAAGAACTAATTCTCAGATCATTGGCTCTGGATCCAAAGTATGGCCCTTCGATTGATCTTCTCTCAGAGATTGAGAGAAATATATTAAGAAAAAACTTTGAATTCAGAATGACAGAGGGATTCGAAGCTCTATCAAGCTTTGATTTTGTATCAGCAAGAGTATTGTTCTTAGAGGCAAAAAAATTATACCCAGAATCACAAGAAGTGGTAGATGCAATATTGCAGCTTGATCAAGCAGAAAAAGATCGATTTATTTCTAACATGGAAAAAGATTTAATTATACTGGAAGATGGGGAGCAATGGGAAAATGCTGTTGAGTTATATAAAGAGGTTCTTGCTGCAGATCCAGATCTCCAGTTTGCAAGAGAAGGGCTTGACAGGGCATTGTTTCGCTCTGATATCAGTTCTAAGCTAGATAATTATATTGAGAATTATAATAGTCTTAATGATATCGATATTTTACAAGAAGCAACCAATCTATTGATTAAAGTATCTGCATTTGAGAGAAAACCCAGACTTGAGGAGCAAATAAGTGAACTAAGCAGATTACTGAAAAGGGCTAGCACGCCGATCGATGTGCAACTGGTTTCTGATAATTTAACAAATGTAAGAATTTTAAAGATTGGGAGTTTTTCATACTTTTCAAAAGAGATTATCAAATTAAGACCTGGAAATTATACTGCAATTGGAATAAGGAATGGTTATCGAGATGTTCGTATAGACTTTACGGTAGCACCTGAGAATGATGCAGAACCGATCAGAATTGTTTGTGAGGAAATGATTTGAAAATTAATAACTTTGTGATTAATGATACTCAGAGAATAAATGTCTCTTCTACTGGAGGCTCTGTAAAAATTGGTACCGGTAATGAATCTGATGTGAAGGTTCTTGGGCCTGGTAATACTAATTTCATAGAAATTAGTGTCTATGAGGCAAAAATTCATATTAAATCAATCAAAAAGAATGCTCATATAAAAATTAATAATAAGTTAATTGATTCTGATCGAGAAATTTTTTCTGGAGATCAAATTGAGTTTTATGGTGTAAAAATTAATCTCTCAGTTGAGAATGAAGAGTTATTCATTTCGATAGATGAGAAAGGTAGTAATTACTTAACAAAAGCCCCCGAATTTGAAAATGAAAAAAAATATTCTATCAATGAAAAAATTCATGCAAAGAATTACACGATAAAAAGAGATGCCATTAAAAAAGATAAGAAGATTGATCTTACTGATTGGAAAGTTGCAGTATCTGTAATTATTCTGTTTTTAGTATCTTCTTCATATTATATTTTCAATTCAGAATCAGTAAAATTTGAAATACAACCAGGCGAGGTTGATCTTTTATCGATTCAGGGAGGATGGTTTAAGATCCCACTTGGCGATCGCTATCTATTGAGGCCCGGGGACTATTCTGTTGAGATCAAAAAAGACGGTTACTATCCATTAATTCAGAATTTCATCGTCACTGATGAGCTTAACCAGATCGTTTCCGTATCCCTAAAAAAACTTCCTGGTATCGTAAATATTTATACAAATACAAATGATGAGAGTCAGATATATATTGATGATAATTACACCGCCGTTAACCAGGCTGAAGAGCTTAAATTGGATTCCGGTTATCATAAACTTGAGATAAGCTCTGAACGGTTTCTTTTATATTCTGGAGAAATTTTTGTAAGAGGTATGAATATTTCTCAAGACATATATGTTGATATGATTCCTGGATGGTCAGAAATAAGACTGGAATCGAGGCCATCCGGTGCAGATATATATAAGGATGATATAAAGATAGGTCAAACTCCAACTTCTTTTAATTTAATGGAGGGAATGCATACTATCACCTTATTAAAAGATGGATTTAATGCTTGGCATCGAACTTTTTCGGTTGTTGCAAATGGCAAAGAAAATATAGGGCCCATTATACTCGAACCTGCAAATGCAGAGCTTGACATTATGACAATTCCATCAGGGGCAAATGTTAATTTAGATGGAATGTATCGTGGCCAATCTCCTCTTAAGGTATCCCTTAATCCCGGCCAAGAATATACATTTTCATTTTCGAAAAATGGATTTACAACTGTTAATCGTCAATTTAGATTAAATTCAGCGGAGAAAAGGGCTGTTACTATTGATTTAGCCGCAATTTTTGGGCAGATATCCATTTTGCTCAATGAGGAGGATGCCGATGTCTACATTAATCAAAAAAAAGTTGGAAGTGGATCACTGACACTTGATCTTCCTGCAACTGAGCATACTCTAACCATAAAAAAATCGGGATATAAGACATTTACTAGAAAAATAAATCCGAGAATCAATTATCCCCAAAAGATTGAAGTAAACATCCTTAGCGAAGAAGAGTACAGAAATCAGAGTATCATTAAATTTATTTTGAACTCACAAGACCAAGAATTAAGAAGAGTTGANCCTGGTGAATTTACTATGGGCTCATCAAGAAGGGAGGTTGGAAGACGAGCTAATGAAGTTATTAGGAATGTTGAGATTACACAATCTTATTTTATTAGCACAAAAGAAGTCACCAACAAAGACTTCGGTAAATTTCGCTCAATATCAAGTCAATCTGCCGATGTTCATCCATCACTGATTGCTGATAATAATCCAGTTGTATCAATTAGCTGGTCTGATGCTATTGAATATTGTAACTGGCTGAGTGATAGCGAAGGACTAAATCCTGCTTATGTAAAACGGTTTGAAAAATGGGAGCTTATCGAACCATTAACAAACGGATACAGATTGCCTACAGAAGCAGAATGGGTTTGGGCAATAAAGTATCAGTCCAGAAACAGTAGTTATATATTTCCATGGGGTAATCGTTTTCCACCGAGAAATGATTATGGCAATTATGCTGATACTGCAGCACAAAAATTGTTACCTAACATAATTCCAAATTATAATGATGGTTACAGTTCAACATCTCCTGCTGGAAGTTTTCGATCAAATTCACTTGGAATTTATGATGGAAGTGGTAATGTTTCTGAGTGGATAAGTGATTATTACTCAATTCCAACNCCGGGAGTANCAGATGTNATTAAAGATCCTAGGGGACCAAAATCTGGCACTCAGCATGTTATAAGAGGCTCTAGCTGGCGACATGCGAATATAACTCAACTCAGACATTCTTANAGAGATTTTGGTAATGAAGGAAGAATTGATGTTGGATTTAGGATAGCGAGAAATACTGATGATTAAAAAAATATTCTCAAATACATTCTATGTAAAAAGTTTAATTTTTATATTATCTATTTTGGTTTTTCTTTTCCTTATTTCAATCCAAAATAATTTGGCCAGTCAAGAGCAAATGAAAAATGATCCTATTAATGAGTCCACTGAAGAGAAGGAGAATTCTTCAAATAAAATAACTCAAGCTCAAAATGAGAATAACAGGAATGAAGTTACAAAGGTTGAGAGCGATGATTCTGATTTGGATAATCAAACCTATGGAGAAGATGATGATGACTTCATACCAACAGAAGAGGTACCAGCGGATGAGTCAATACCGTTTCCAACTAATATTTAGATTTTTGAATAATTNAAACAAATCTAATTCAATAGAGAGCGCAAAATGAAAAAAAATAATATACCAATTGAATTTGTGTATCAGTTGTTTGCTTTGATAGTCGCTGTGATCATCGTTCATGGCTATTATGTGTCTGTCGTTAGGCCGAATGCCAATCAAATTCAAGTNGAGCAAAATATTGAGGCTGAAAATAATCCAAATTATGTCAGGGAAAGATCGGTGTGGGTATTGATCAAGGATTTTGAACAGGAGTCATGCTTTATATTGATGCTCTGGGCTCTTGCAATTATGGGGTTTAAATTAGGGTTGTTAATGAATGAGAGAAAACTTTTAGATGCCGATCTTATATCAGTTGCAGAAGGAATGACGATTCTTCCAAGAGATACGAGAGAGCTTGAAAGACAAATCGAAACTTTAAATGAAAAAGAAAGAAAGATGGTATTACCAAGAGCTCTTCTAAACGCGCTCAGAAGATTTGGAGCAACAAAAAATGTTCAGGATGTATCAGTGAGTACTCATACTATATTTGAATCTGAATCTGAGAGGTTGGAATCTGAGCTATCTATGATCAGATACATCTCTTGGGCNATNCCATCTATTGGATTTATAGGTACAGTCAGAGGTATAGGCGAAGCTTTAGGCCANGCTGANATTGCTGTTCAGGGGGACATCTCAGGAGTAACACAAAGTCTCGGTGTTGCCTTCAATTCGACTTTTATTGCTCTATTAATCAGTATTTTTTTAATGTTTTTGGTCTATCAGCTTCAATTGATGCAAGAGAGATTGGTATTTGATAGTGAAAATTATACAAATGATCACTTAATTCGACATATGAAGACTGACACAAATCAATAATGAGANATCAAATTGTCGCCAGCGATTTTAAATATAAATAATTCTGGAATCTGCCTCTTTCAAAATGACNAGGTTTTATACAGAGANATAGGCATTATTCTCAATAGTGATCAAGGGCTTTTGGTAGGATCAAAGGCAATGGATTCTCGGCGAATATTNCCTAAAAATATAAATTATGATTTTTGGGGTGATCTGTCTGAATCAAAGATTCGGTCCAGTTTATTCTCAGATTATTCGTCAGCCGACTTAGTAAGTTATCAGCTAAAAGAAGTGCAACAGTTCATAAATAATAACGATCCTATCATTATTATTTATCCCTCTTATCTTGATTCGGAAAATCTGAGTTTATTATTGGGTATTGCCAATGCACTTGATATTCANATAATCACATTTATAGAATCATCAATAGCGGCAACAAAAGAAAAATACTTTGCCTCTAAAATCATACATCTTGATATTCATCTTCATGGCATCACAGCCTCACTGATGACAGATAAGAAAGATGTTTCGGTTGAAGAATCGATATTTATTGAAGAATGTGGGCTTTTTCAGCTTTACGATAATTGGATTAAACTGATCACAGAATCATGCATCGAGCAGTTGAGATATGATCCAATGCATTCTGCTAAAACTGATCAGTTGCTATATAACAAAGTCAGCAAAATTATTGATGAGGTAACAAAAAAAAATAAAGTNANCATCAATATAGATTCAGAGGATGTATCTAAGATCATCGAAATTAATTCATCGGCTTTTATTGATGCGGTAAACAAAAATTATCGAAACCTGGTTACTAAGCTTAGATCATTGTTCTCTAGAGATGATAATTATGTGATTCAACTAACACAACAAATTGCTGAGTTGCCTGGCTTGATCACATTGCTAGAGTCCAGTTTTTCATGTCATGTCAGGGTACTGGATGATCTAGAACCTGAGAAGGGTGCTTGCAGATTTAACACAAGTGCATTGGATAATAACATACCATCAATTTGTAGAGTGTTGCCGTATGAGTCTGAAATTGAGGTTGATCATGGAAAAGGTGATAGAGNCAGTTTCGCTCCAACTCATATCTTGCATGATCATGTTGCTTACGAAATTAGTGATATTCCAATCTACATTGGTACGGATGTAAAAACTTATGATCGATACATAAAGCTTGATCCAAGCTCTCCAGGTATATCAAGAAAACACTGCAGTATATATATGCANGAAGGACACTGTATTTTCAGTGACTTAAGCAGGTATGGTTCGTTTTTGAATGAGAGAAGAGTTAAAGAAGAGATAGTGTTACAAAAAGGAGATTTATTGAAAATAGGCTCACCAGCTATCGAGTTTAAGCTTATTTCAATTGAGAGATAAGATGGCTAATAGAAGAAGACAAACTGAACAATTTAGCATGTCCTTTCTTGATTGTATGTGCTGCGGTTTTGGNGCTGTAATTCTTTTGTTTATGATAATTAATTCNCAAATTAAGNAGCAAAATGATCAGGATCAATTGATATCACTTGATGAAGTGAGCAGCATTAGATCTCAACTGCTCGAAGAGAGAAAGAACTTAGTTTTAGCCAAGAGTAGGCTCTCAAGAGCAGAAAATGAGGAGCAAACGATATCTGATGAGATTACTAAACTCCTGATTCTTCTTAATCAAATTAAAGCTGAATTAGAAAAAAATGATGTCGATTCATTGGCAAAAATAAAAAAAATAGAACAATTAAAGTCAGATATAGACAAATTGAACAAAGAAAGAGAAGAAATACTTACTGTCACAGAAAGGTTAAACACTGGTGATAATTTAAGAAGTTTTACAGGAGACGGAGATCGTCAATATTTGACGGGNCTTAAAGTTGGTGGCAAGAGAATTCTTATTTTAGTTGATTCTTCTGCAAGCATGTTAGATAGAAAAATTATAAATATTATTAGAAGAAGAAACATGTCAGACGATATCAAATTAAGATCGGTTAAATGGAGGCAAGCTGTCTCCAGTGTTGACTGGTTGACAGCGCAATTTCCTGAGAATAGTCAGTTTCAGATATATTCATTCAATAATGAAGTGCAGCCAGTTATTGATAATACTGAAGGAGAGTGGATTGATGCTTCAGATAAAGAAAAACTTGATCAGGCGATTAGGAATTTGAGGCGAATAGTTCCTCAAAATGGAACAAACATGAAAGATGCATTTGCAAAAATCAATCAGCTGGTGCCAAGACCTGATAATGTTATTTTATTGGTTGATGGATTGCCTACAATGAATAAATTTGAAAGCAACAGAGGAATGATTACCGGTCAAGAGAGATTGAATCTTTATTATGAAGCAGAAAATGAAATTCCAAGCGGAATACCTGTAAATATTTTGCTTTACCCGATGGAAGGCGACTACAACGCATCCATAGTATATTGGTTACTTGCATATAGAACAGGCGGTTCATTCATGAGTATCAGTAAAGATTGGCCATAGAGAGTCGCGATAATGAAAAAGAGAAGAAACATTGAAGCATTTAGTTTGTCATTCCTAGACTGTATATGTTGTGGATTTGGAGCAATTGTTCTGCTGCTTGTTCTTAGTAAGATATACGATCCAAACAATCTTAATGTTCAAGCTGAATCAATAGAATTATCTCAATCACTAAAAGAGCAATTGGAAGAGATTCAAAATGAATCATCATTTGTAGATCAAAATTATCGTGAGGCAAAACTCAATACAGTCAATTTGTTGCAGGAGCTAGAAGTTCTCAATAAAGAGTTAAATAATGTCAGAGGAGAGTACGCAATCAGTTTATCAAAACCAATAGAACTTGATGATAATGAAAAAGATTTAGAAGAAGCAAAACAGAAATTATCTGATGAGATAAAAAAAATGCAACCAGATTTTCGCAGAGCTTCCAATGAGGCAATAGGTGGAATTCCAGTAGACAGCGAATATATAATTTTTGTCATTGATACTTCAGGAAGCATGCAATCAAAATGGGATTGGGCAGAGAGAAAATTGAGCGAGGTGCTTGATGTTTATCCTACAGTTAAAGGACTGCAGATCATGAATGATAATGGCAGATTTATGTTTCAGCAATACGGCAAAACTTGGTTGCCAGACACTCCTCAACTGAGGCAATCAATAAAAAATACAATGAGACAATGGGCACCTTTCAGTGATAGTGATCCGTCTGATGGAATATCTTATGCAATACAATCATTTTGGGCTCCTGATAAGAAAATTAGTATTTACGTTTTTGGAGACGAGTTTCAAGGTAACTCAATGCAAGCAGTTCTCAATGATATTGATAGAATTAATATTGAAGATGAAAACGGCGACCGACTAGTTAGAATTCATGCGGTTGGTTTTCCTTATTCTTTTGGAGGGAGCAGAATACCTCAGAGTTCCCAGAGGTTCGCAGGTCTTATGAGACTTCTCTGCGAGAGAAATGGAGGAACATTCGTCGCACTCACAAATAACGATCGTTGAATACTTGAGTGCTCTTCTTGATTGTGAATATCAATAGAGCATTCAAGCATTAATATAAGAAGTTTATTCGATAATAAACTTACCTTTCATGATTGCGTAATGTCCTGGGAACGTACAAAAATATGTGTAATCTCCTGATGGGTCAAGCGAGCTCATATCAAAAGTAACAGATGTTTCTTGTCCACCACCGATCATATCAGTAGCCGCAATAATTCTAGNATCGCCCTCAGGTAGATAGCTTGGTGCACCCGCTTGCATGGATGCTCCTGTTAAAGGCATCATGTCCGCAGTTGTACTTAAAACCCAATTATGACCCATGAATTGCTGAGGCAGATTCCCAACATGTTTTAATGTAACTGTTAGGTTTTTACAATCTGCACTAACTCGCATTTCTTTGAGATCAAACTGCATTGCATCGTTTGATTCAACAGTTTGTGAGCAATCCTGTGCAACAGCCAAGTTGGAATATCCCAATGAAATGAGTATTGATAGTATGCTTAGTAGTCTCATGTTGGCTTTCTCCATAAAGTTATTTTTATTCATAAACGAGATACCCATAGATAAGGTCATTATTTCAATTTACAATGAATTATAACTTAATTTTTCTTTTAACCTGGAAAACTATTTTGGTAGTTATGAGAACAAAGGAATAATCTAGAGAATACAGGAGAAAATCAATTGTCTAATTTGATAGAAAAAAAATGCAAAAACTGTGAGGAAGATGCGGTTGCTTTGAGTGAAACAGAAATTAAAGTACATCTTGAGGAGTTAAATCAAGAATGGTCGATTGGAGAGGATGAGAAATCGATTGAAAGAAACTACACTTTTCCAATTTATAGCAGAACAATTGCCTTTGTAAACGCCGTCGCATGGATTGCAACAGAAGAGGGCCATCACCCAGAAATGACGGTTGGATATAATTATTGCAAGATTTCATACTCAACACATTCAATTGATGCCCTTACAGAAAATGACTTTATCTGTGCGGCTAAAATTGATCTACTTGTTGATTAGTGTTTTGTGATTTTATGTATGATATCAATGAAATAATCGATGCAGCTAAAAGATTAAAAAATCATATATACGAAACTCCTTTATTTGAAAACTATGAGTTAAATAGTCTTTGCGCTGGGACTGTATATTTAAAACCTGAATGCATGCAGATGACTGGCTCTTTTAAGATTAGGGGTGCTTTTAATTTTATGAGCCAGCTTTCTCAAGCTGATGCAAAAAATGGAGTGGTCGCATTCTCGTCAGGTAATCATGCTCAGGGTGTTGCTATGTCAGGAAAAATCTTGAATATTGATACAACCATAGTTATTCCAGAGGATGCGCCTCATTCAAAAATAGAAAACACAGAAAAACTTGGTGGAAATGTTATCTTGTATGATCGTTACAATGAAGATAGAGAAAAAATAGCAAGAGACATAGCTTCAAAAAGAAATGCAATTTTAGTTCCATCTTATGACCATAAAAATATTATTATTGGTCAAGGAACAGTCGGTCTTGAAATAATCGAAGAAATAAATGAAAAATCAGTGACTCTTGATCAGGTTTTAATTTGTTGTGGAGGTGGAGGTCTAAGTGCTGGATCATCAATACCAATTAAAAAATTTTCACCCGAGACAGAAATATATCTAGTTGAGCCTGAGCATTATAACGATACTCAGAGATCAATTGATTTAAACAAGAGGGTGTCAAATAATTCCAATAAAACCTCCATTTGTGATGCTCTTTTAGCCGATAAACCAGGCGAACTTACCTTCGCAATTAATAGCGAATTAACCGAGAATGTTTTGACAGTATCTGATGAGGAAGTGAAAGCAGCGATGAGATTTGCTTTTCATTATTTCAAAATGATAGTTGAGCCTGGAGGTGCAGTCGCCTTGGCAGCGGTGATGAGCAAAAAAATTGAACTTAGAAATAAGGTGACAGTTGCTGTTTTAAGTGGAGGTAATGTTGATATGGAAATGTACGATGAAATTCAAAGTGAAAAAACCAGTGATTACTAAAACATACTGCTCTTGTCTAACTCTTCGTCTACAATCTCATTTCGATTTTTTATCCAATCACCGGTAATCATCTTATCGTAAGTTTGTCCCGGACCTACCATTGGATACACCCCTGCGTCCGGATCAATAATAACTTCTAAAAATGCTGGGCCATCGAACTCAATAAATTTTTTTACAGTGGTCTTTATTTCGCTCTTATTAACTAATCTTTCGCTAAACTCAAAACCATCTGCCTCCGCAGTTTTAACGAAGTCTTTTCGATGAAGTGATTTGTCACTTGCTGACATTCGACCCTTATAATATAGCTTCTGCCACTGACGAACCATACCATCTCCATAATTATTTAGAACAAGTACTTTGATCGGTAGATCGTATGTTGTTGCTGTTTCTAATTCACCAATGTTCATTCTTATACTGGCATCACCATCTATATCGATTACCAATGTATTGGGTTTTGCAAACTGAGCACCTATCGCTGCAGGCAGGCCAAAACCCATTGTTCCCATGCTTCCTGAAGTCAACCACAATCTGGGTTCCTTGTAATCAAAATACTGAGCAGCCCACATTTGATGTTGGCCAACACCGGTTGATATGATCGCTTCACCACGACTTAGTTTATTAATTTCTTCAATTACTTCATAGGGTTGAATCAATTCACTGTTTTTATTGTAATTTAATTTATACTCTTCTTTCAGCTTTTCAATGTGACTGTGCCATCCACTAAAATCTGAAACAAATTCTATTTTTTTCCCTAATGTAATCAGATCATTTAAATCTTTTTTGAGATTACCTACATGGTACCAATCTACACTCTTGACTTTGTTTATTTCTGATATATCGATATCAAAATGAGCAATTTTTTTAGCATTTGGCGCAAAACCCTTTGGATCTCCAGCAACTCTATCATCAAATCTAGCTCCTATGGCAATCAAAAAGTCACAATCCTCAACTGCATAATTTGCTGAAGCTAAGCCATGCATTCCCAGCATGTGAAGTGATAATGATTTTGTCGTATCACTTGCACCTAATGCCATTAGTGTGGTGACAATTGGTATTTTATAAGCCTCAGAAAACTGCCTCAATTGCGAGCTAGCATCTGCATTTATTACTCCTCCACCAGCATAGATGAGGGGTTTTTTTGATTTGCTAAGTAATTTGTAGAAGTTTTTAGCCAATTCATCGTTAAGGTTATTATTCATTACAGTTTCTAGTCTGTTTCGGTAGCCAGTCAAAGGGAGTGATCCAGAGCCGAGGAACTCACCCTCCCAATTCTGAATGTCCTTTGGTATATCAACTACCACTGGTCCTGGCCTACCTGTTTTTGCTAATTCAAACGCAGAGCGGATTGTAGATTCTAGAAGGAGCGGGTCTGTGACAAGAAAAATATGTTTGGAGACAGCTCCCATTATCGCGGAAACAGGTGCCTCCTGAAATGCATCAGTACCAATTGCTGTTGTAGGGACTTGACCTGATATCACAACAATTGGGATAGAATCAGCCATGCAATCACGTATCGGTGTTACAGTATTTGTTGCTCCAGGACCTGACGTAACCATCACAACACCAACCTTGCCGCTTGCCCTCGCATATCCTGAAGCCATGAATCCTGCACCCTGCTCGTTTGCAGGAACTATTAGTGGCATTGGTTGATTGCCATCTGAATCTTTGTTTTCTTCATTGAATCGAAAGACAGCATCATATGTAGGTAGTATTGCCCCTCCACTATAACCAAATATCGTGTCGACACCTTCATCAGCCAATATTTGGACGATCATGTCGGCACCCATCATCTTCTTTCCTGCTAGCGGATGATTTTTTGTGAGTGATTTTGTAGTCATATTAAAATAAGTCTTTCAAATAATTTTAGAGTGTTTACTATATTTTATTAGATTGCAATACTATAGGTGCAATACGATCAATTTATTTGAAAAACTCAAAAAATTAATCATTTAAAGCAAAATTAAGTGAGGAAATACTAAGGAAAAGCAATGCGTCACGTAATTTCAGTTATCTTGCAGAATGAGGTTGGTGCCTTAACGAGAATGACAGGTTTATTCTCAACTAGAGGATATAATATAGAATCACTCAATGTTGCTCCAACAGAGGATAAAAATCTTTCCAGGGTTACATTAGTAATCAGTGGATCAAATGATGCAATTGAGCAATTAAATTCTCAATTATCGAAATTAGTTGATGTTGTTGGAATAAATAATATGTCCCTCGGCGAACATTTTGAACGAGAATTACTGATCATTAAAGTAAAAATTGATGCTAAATCAACCAATAAAATTCAAGAGTTGAGTCAAAATTTCAACGCAGAGATACTTGATCGATCACCTAATAGTTTTACGATTCAAATGACAGGTGAAATTAAAATAATTGATGAATTTGTCCACGAAATAGAAAAAATAGGAGAACTCCAAGCCGTAGCAAGAAGTGGAAGCGTATCAGTTTCAAAGGGTGAAATAACACTCACGTCTTATGCGAACAAAAGTTTATCTAAATAGAATTCAATGAAAGTAGGAAAAATTGGTCAGTTCAATAGAATAGTGATTAAAGTAGGATCGGCATTACTCCTTGATAATAATGAGGAGTTTAACCGTGACTGGCTCAATAATCTCTCCAATGAAATTGAGCAATTACATAATAGACGTACTGAAATACTCATTGTTTCTTCTGGTGCTGTCGCTATTGGATCTACTTATCTCAGAAAAAAGAGATCGCACATGAACCTTAATGAAATGCAAGCTGCTGCGGCTATGGGTCAGGCGCAACTCGTGATGGAATGGCAGGATTCTTTCAAATCTAGCGGAATCTATACAGCTCAGATTCTCCTAACAAGAAGTGACACTGAAAATAAAAAAAGATTTTTGAATTCAAAAGATACACTACTTACTTTGATCAAATATGATGTTATTCCAATTATTAATGAGAATGATACGGTTGCGACAGAAGAGTTGAGATATGGTGATAACGACAGGTTGGCAGCGAGAGTAGCGCAAATGACATCTGCAGATTTATTGATTCTGCTCTCTGATGTTGATGGAATGTATACCTCAAACCCTAAGACCAATCAGACAGCAAAACATATACCCGTCATCGACAATTTAAATGAAGAAATATTCTCAATGGCAGACATAACAGACTCAAATTATGGCAGTGGAGGCATGATAACTAAGTTAAAAGCTGCAAAAATTGCTACNTCAGCTGGATGTGCGACAATTGTAACTGATGGATTGAAAAAAACCCCTTTAACATCTCTAATTGAAGGAGGNAAATGTACATATTTTCCGGCTAGATCAAATTCTAAAAGCTCCAGAAAACAGTGGCTTTCAGGTTACCTTGATACTTCTGGGAGCTTTAAGATTGATGATGGTGCAAAGGTGGCACTTGANAAAGGTGGAAGCCTTCTTCCGGTAGGATTGACTGAGATAGAGGGTGTTTTTGAGAGGGGTGATGTTGTCACTATAATTGACGNCAATAATAAAGAGCTAGGTAAAGGGATGACGGCATATTCTTCAGTAGAGGCCAAACAAATTATTGGTTGTCAGTCAGATTCTATAAAAGATAAGCTAGGATACAAAAATTCATCTGAAATCGTACATAGGGATGATATGGCTCTTAATGAANTCTAAGTAAAATAATATGACAAATGATATAAGTAAACTCATGATCGAACTCGGAGAGTCAGCCAGACTTTCTGCAGAATATTTAGCAAGAACACCTAATCAACAGAGAAATGAAGCAATATCNTGTATTGCTCAATCTATCNAAAAAAATACCAATAAAATTCTTANGGCAAATGCAATTGATATAGAAGCAGCCAAAGAAAAGGGTCTTCCAGAATCTATGATTGATCGCCTGATGTTAGATAAGGGTCGAATTGATTCAATGGCAAGCAGCATGAATATTATTACCNAAATTGAAGATCCCATTAACAAAATAACAGAAGAATGGTCAAGNCCNAATGGAATGATTATTCAGAGGGTGTCTGTNCCTCTTGGTGTCATTGGAATTATTTACGAGAGCCGACCAAATGTTACTGCTGATGCAGCTGCATTGTGTATAAAATCAGGAAATTCAGTTATTTTAAGAGGCGGGTCTGAAAGTTTTGAATCAAATAAAGCTATTTATCTCTGTCTTAGAGAAGGTTTGGCAGATGCTGGACTTGATCCATCGTCAATTCAACTTGTCCCAATAAAAGACAGATCAGCAGTAGGTTATATGCTGTCATCTATGAGTAATTGGATAGATGTGATTGTTCCTAGGGGCGGGAAAAGTCTCGTAAGGCGAGTACAGGATGAAGCCAGAATACCGGTAATTGGGCACCTGGAAGGAATATGTCATGTATACGTTCATCAATCAGCTAATCTAAAGATGGCCAGAGAGATAATTTTAAATGCGAAAATGAGAAGAACCGGAATCTGTGGAGCCGCNGAAACTGTCTTAATTGATAAGAACATAGCAAAAGAAATTGTTCCCGATCTGGTTGATGATCTATCNTCAGCTGGCTGTGAGATTAGAGGTGATCGCNAAATAAAAGACATCTCAAGCCAAGCACTTGAAGCCTCAGAAGAGGATTGGTCTACNGAATATTTGGATGCTGTTATTTCAATGAAGATTGTNNAAGATCATGATGAAGCAATTTCTCATATTTCTGAATATGGCTCAGGNCATACGGATAGTATTGTGACTGAGGACGATGAAATCGCTGATAAATTTATCAAGGAAGTAGACAGNGCAATAGTAATGCATAACACTTCGACTCAATTTGCCGATGGTGGAGAGTTTGGAATGGGAGCTGAGATAGGTATTGCCACAGGACGAATCCATGCCAGAGGTCCTGTTGGTGCAATGCAACTCACTAGCTATAAATACGCCGTANGAGGGAATGGTCAAGTCAGATCTTGATNATATTTTCAGAGAGAGTTAATTATCTCATTAAAAGTTTCACTCGGCCTCATAGCTGATTCTACAAGTTCTGCATTTGGATGATAGTAACCTCCAATTTCGATTCTTTCCCCCTGATTACTATTGAGTTCATCATTAATCTTTTTTTCATTTTCCATCAATTTTTTATAAACATCCTTAAATTTNTCGTTGATTGATGGATCCTCTGATGAGGATAGCGCTTTTGCCCAATATAAAGCCAAGTAGAAATGACTATGGCGGTTATCAGGCTCACCTACCTTTCTGGAAGGTGATTTGTTATTTTCTAAAATCATGGAGTTAGCCTCATCAAGAGCTTCTGCGATTATCTTAGCTTTCTTGTTTTTAGTTTTTCTGGCTAATTCCTCTAATGAAACCTGAATAGCAAGAAATTCGCCGAGTGAATCCCACCTCAGATGCCCTTCATTAATGAATTGCTCAACGTGTTTTGGAGCGGATCCTCCGGCACCTGTTTCATATAATCCTCCACCAGATAATAGCGGAACTATAGATAGCATTTTTGCACTAGTCCCGAGCTCTAATATAGGAAATAAATCTGTTAAGTAATCTCTGAGAACATTGCCAGTCACAGATACGGAATCTTTCCCACTTTTTATTAAATCAAGTGTTTTCCTCATCGCTAGGTGAGGTGATAAAATATGAATTGAGACATCTTCAGTCGTCTGGGTAAGTTTTTTTACTATCGATATTAATATTTTATCATGAGCTCTCTCATCATCTAACCAAAAAATGGTGTCTACACCAGTTATTTTGGCTCTCTTTATGGCCAATTCAATCCAGTTTTTTATCGCCTCATTTTGTGTATGACACATCCGCCATATATCACCTTTTTGTACCTCATGATTAATGAGGACTTCATCTGAAGAGGTGCATACTTGTATATTTCCATTGAAAGGAATTTCAAAAGTCTTGTCATGAGATCCGTATTCTTGAGCTTTATTCGCCATTAGGCCTACATTTGAAACATTACCCATTTTTGTTACATCAAAGGCTCCATTTCTCTTGCAATAATTAATTATTTCACTGTAAATACGGGCGTAACATCTGTCGGGTATAATGGCTTTTGTATCATTAAGTTTCCCATCCGGCCCCCACATTTTTCCTGATGATTTAATTGCTGCAGGCATTGAAGCATCGATAATGACATTGCTTGGTACATGCAAGTTAGTAATGCCTTTATCAGAATCGACCATAGCGAGTGGCGGTCGTTCTTTATATAAACTTTCAATATCAGAAACGATTGCTTTCTTTTTGTTTTCAGGTAGATCATTTATTTTCGTGTATAGATCACCAATTCCGTTTCTCTCGTTAACTCCAAGCTCATCGAGGGTATTTGCGTATTTTTTGAAAATATCAGAATAAAATGATTTGACGGCATACCCAAAGATAATTGGATCAGAAACTTTCATCATTGTGGCTTTCAAATGAATCGATAAAAGCACATCCTCTTTTGAGGCAGATTGTATTTCATTGTCAAAAAATGCTTTTAATTTTTTAATATCAATTTTNGCAGCATCAATTACGTCATCAACTTTAACTTCTATTTTTTCTTTTAAAATATGAGAAGTTCCATTTTCATCTATCATCTTAATTTTCAGATTATCAGTATTTTTTATTAATTCTGATTTTTCTGATGAGAAAAAATCTCCTTCTGTCATGTGTACAACTTCTGTTTTAGAGTTTTTTTCCCAGTCACCTAATTTATGTGGATTCTTTTTGGCAAAATCTTTAACAGCTTTTGCAACTCTCCTGTCTGAGTTTCCTCTTCTTAGTATAGGATTAACGGCACTTCCAAGTATTTTTTGATAACGTATTTCTATGTCCCTATCAGTTTCATTTTTAATTTTTTCTGGATAATCAGGTATGTCATATCCTTGTGACTGCAACTCCAGTATTGCTGATTTTAGTTGAGGTACAGAGGCACTGATATTTGGAAGTTTGATAATGTTAGAATCTGGTAGCTCGACAAGTTGGCCGAGCTCAGAGAGGTCGTTATTGATTTTTTGTTCGGCTGTAAGCTTTTCTGGAAAATTTGAAATTATTCTTCCTGCTAATGATATATCGCGTTTTTCTATGTGAATATTCGCTTCACCGAGGAATGATTTTATGACCGGCAGCAGAGAATATGTTGCGAGTGCTGGGGCTTCATCCGTTATTGTATAAATCATGCTGGNTTGAAAAGACATTTTAGACCTTTTTTTGAAGGAGTTTTTATCTGGAAATTTTTTCGATAATTTGTGTAGGGCTATCAGTTTTTCGGTAGTAGCCATGTCGAATCTTCATGTTTTCAAAGGCAACATCTCTTTTTTCTTCTGATTCGAACCACCTTTGTTTTGACCAATCTGAACCAATTATATTCCCAAGACAATCATCAGGCGGAAGCATAATTTTTATTCCGTATTTTTTCTTCGAAGGATTGCTATTATTTTTGGAGTTATGTGGATGGCAATAATTCATTAGTTTGCTCTCAAATTTATCGCATTATAGCTTATCTTTGATCTTCTTATCAAAGAACGAAAGACTTTTCATGAGCTTAAAAAAACGATCAAAAAATAATTTTGAAGAAAAGTTAAAGTAAATAATCATAAGTANATTCATTAATGAAATTAATANAAAAAACTCAGGAATTGAAAATCCAATTGATAAAAAAGTTATTGCTAAGATAGATGCAGAGACCATAAAAATGGCATTTATAATGTTATTTGCAGCAATGATTCTAGATAAATATTTCGGATTAGCACGATCTTGTATAGCTGCATAAAAAGGAACACTAAAAATACCTCCAGAGGCACCAATCATGGTTAAATCGATTATTAAACGCCAGTTATTGATATCGCTAATAAAGTTTTTTGCNGTTACTGGTTGATTTATAGATAGGTTAGAGCTAAATAAAAATAAATCAAAAGTGAAAAAACTTAAACCGATTGCACCAATTGGGATTATTCCCAGTTCAATAGAATTTTTTGATAATTTTTCACATGTAAGTGATCCAATACCAATACCGATTGCAAATGTTGCTAATAGCAATGTGGTTAAATTTTCATTGCCATTTAGGATATTTATCGTAAAAGCAGGAATTTGAAGTGTTATCACTGAGCCATAAAACCAGAACCATGAAATCCCGATAATAAAGATAAAAATATCTTTTTCCTTTCTGCTGAACCCTATAATTCTCCTTATTTCAGATACGATGTTCCAATTAATTTTTAAGTTTGGATCAGTGGGCTCGGTTGTTGGTATTTTTTTACTGAAGAAATAGCCAATTATTGCCATTGAGAGAAGCATTAATGCCAGCGGATAGTCATTATCCTTTCCTATAGATACTGCAACACCTCCGACCACTAATCCCAGTATAATAGCNATATATGTTCCTGATTCGACAAGTGCNTTNCCNCCAATTAACTCATTTTTATCAAGTTTTTGCGGAATATATGCGTATTTTGCCGGACCGAAAAGCGAAGACTGAAATCCCATAAGGAATAGAATGATTAGTAAATATGGGTAATTCTCTGTAAGCAATGCAGTGGTCGCCAGAAGCATGAGTATTATTTCAAATAATTTAATCTTCTGTATTAGATTTGATTTTTCTTCCTTATCGGCTAATTGACCTGCCAAAGCTGAAAATAAAAAATAAGGCAAGATAAATAATGCTCCCGCTACATTAGCAATTTGACTTGCATTTAGCCCAAGCACTTCAACTCCTTTGAATGTGAGTAAAATAATTAAGCCATTTCTAAAAATATTGTCGTTAAAGGCACCCAGAAACTGGGTAAAGAAAAAAGGCCCAAATCTTTTTTGTGTAATTAGGCTGAATTGATTGAAGTCGGTCCCAGCTTTAGATTCACGGATCATGTTATTTGTATTCTAGGATCACTTCATCCTCATCATACTTAGGGGCAAATATATCACTTAATCTGTATGTTCTAGCTTCTTCTGATTTTTCACCGGTTTGACTTTCCAAGCTTGGTTGTAACGGTAAGCTATGAGTTTGAGCAGAGAGGGTCTGAACAAATGTATTAGCTGAGTTGGGTGCTGCGTTTCCAGTAGCAGAAAATATTTGATCGGGTGTAATGCTCGAAGAATTGTAGTAGATGGCATTGCTTCTCCTGTCCATTGTAAGAGTAGCACCTTCTAGTGATGCTCCAAAAAATAAACCACGACTTCTGGAGTATGAGTATATTTCAGCATTGAATCTGAGATCTGTCGCGGCTGCAGTGTGCCTTCCAATTGGTCCAGCAGCTATTGAAGCATCGGCTCCTAATGTTAATTTTCCATTACTGATGCCATCAACTCCTTTTCGTGTTTTGAAAACTAAGATGGTATCAGTTGATTGAGCTCCCAATTGAAGCCCGAGACTTCCTCCAGTGAGCGTTAGAAATGAGGGATTACTCCATGTGTTATCATCATTTCTCACAACAATAATACCTTTACCTCTCCTTATACCAATTATCACTCCCGCTTTTCTTACATTCGGAAATACAGCTATTGCATAGGCCCTTGATAGAAGGGCGGGCGGAACTGCTTGTTCAGGAATCCTCAAAATTTGATCAAGCACGTCAGTAGCATCATTCATTCTTTTTTCTTGAGTCGTAGCTGCTTGGATAAAAGAGGAGAACAAGATGAGGAAGGTTATTATTAAAGTTTTTATCATACTGTGTTTCATATCTCTTTCTCTGCGAACTACCGTTTTTTATAATGCACTATCATCCCTTTCACCGGTCCTTATTCTAACAGCACTTTCGAGATCGGTTATGAAAATTTTTCCGTCACCGACCTTTCCACTCTTTGAATTATCTATTATAACTCTCATTACCTCGTCAACAGAGTTATCACTGACTGCGATTTCTATCTTTGTTTTTGGTAAAAATTCAACGGCATATTCCTCACCTCTATATAGTTTTGCATGACCTCTCTGCCTGCCAAATCCCTTGACTTCGGTGACTGTCATACCATTTATACCAATTTCATTTAATGCGCTTCTCACATCATACACTCTTATTGGGTTGATAATGGCCGTGATCATTTTCATCATGACACTCCAAATGATTTCAATGATGAGGATTATAAATCGTATTTTTATTAATATCAGCTTAATTGATGATTTTGGAAGATGAAATTTAAGTATGTATAATTATTTTTTTGTTAAAGTAAGAAAATGAAACATAAATCAAAATCTATAATTTCCAAAGAAAGTCTTGTCTATAATGGGCTGGCCTTCTTCTATTCGATTTGTGCCTATTCATTTGGATTATTTGGTTTGTTTAACTCAAACATCATAGTAAATGTAATATCAATATTTTTGCTATCACATGGGATGATAATTTCTGCCTATTTAGTCCATGAATGTGCACATAATTTAGTGTTTAGAAAGATGCAACACAACACTTACTTTGGACGATTATTAACATGGCTTTGTGGCGCCTCTTATGGCACTTATGAGGATATAAGGTATAAACATTTTCGTCATCATGTTGATAATGACGATGTTGTATGGTTTGACTACGAAGGTTTTTTTAGAAAGCATCCACTCGTACTGAAAATAACTCAATTTCTTGAATGGTTCTATATACCTGTGCATGAGTTAATCATGCACACTATAATGGCATTCACTTCATTTATAATTGATGAGCGTCGTAATCAAAGACGAAGAAATGTCGTCGTCCTTCTTCTGAGGGGTGCATTATTTTTTATGGCTTGTATCTATTTTCCATATGTTGCATTTATGTATGTCATATCATACTTAATTATGATTACAGTCCTTAGATTTATGGACAGTATTCAGCATGATTACAGCTACAATTTGACCTTATTTAGCAACGAGAAACCAGAACGAAAGGGTGATTTTGAGTGGGAGCAAGAGCACACATTCAGCAATCCCATATCAATTAATTTCCCTATTTTAAATTGGCTTGTTCTGAATTTTGGTTTTCACAACGCACATCATGCTGATATGACGGTTCCTTGGTATCTTCTCCCACAAAAACATGAGGAGATGTTTGGGGCTCAATCTGAGCGACATGTGCCATTTAAAGCACAATTGAAAATTTTTCATAAAAACAGAGTGAACAGGATAATAGATAATCATCAAGATGACAGTCCTACTGGACATGATTATCTGCTTGCCGCAAGAAAGGCAGAGGTATCAGGCGGCAATGCAGCATCTTTCTTAACTTCTTTTTGATAAGAGAAAGAACTTGCAGAAATTGAAAATATTCCAGTCTCTTTGGGGTATGGAGCAAAGAGTACCCAACTCGGTTGAACCTTCAATTAGAGAAAACTTCGAGAAAGCCAAATTGGCTGGTTTTGACGGGATGTGTCTTGATTTAGCAATGCATGAGATGGAAGATTTTCGTGACTCAAAGAATCTTTTTAAAGAGTATAACCTCGATTGCATGATAAATGCTTTTCCATATCATTTAGATGANATGCAGTATTTTATTGATATGGCCAAANATTTTAATGCTTCTTGCTTGAATGTAATCAGCGGTGTGATGCCATTAAAACCTTCTGACGCGATACCTATTGTAAAAAACTGGATAAAAGAGGCGGAGAAAGCAGATGTCAAAATACTTTTTGAAACACATCGNGANAGCCTCCTGAATGATCTTTTTTTCACAATTCAGCTGATGGATTTGATACCAGAAATGAGATTATGTGCGGATTTATCCCATATTGTTGTTGATAGGGAATTAAGATTGCCATTGAACGATAGNGATAATGAATATATAAATAAGGTAATAAATAGATCAGATTGTTTTCAAGGAAGGGTCGCCAATAGAGAGCAAATTCAAATACAAATAGACTTTCCACAACATGCTGAGTGGGTTGAGCAATTTAAATCTTGGTGGAAAATAGGTNTAAANGATTGGCATATGAGAAATGATGATGATGCAGAATTAATATTTCTTTGTGAACTGGGTCCCCGACCTTATGCCATTACTGACGGTAACCAAGAGGAGCTTTCTGACCGATGGAATGAGGCTCTGATTATAAGAAAATGGATTCAAAGTTTTTGGAATGAAATACAAAAATAAGAATATAGAACAAAAAAAATACAACAAAGGATGTGCGATGACTTCACTAAAAAACAAAACGATATTTATTTCAGGTGGAAGCAGAGGGATTGGCCTTGAAATTGCAAAACGTGCTGCGAGAGACGGTGCAAATATTGCAATTGCTGCNAAGACTGCAGAACCGCATCCAACTCTACCTGGAACAATATATACAGCGGCCGACGAGATCGTTGAAGCTGGTGGTAAAGCACTTCCTCTTTTATGTGATATTCGTTTCGAGGAGCAGGTAGAGGGTGCAGTTCAAAAGACAGTTGAAGAGTTCTCAGGAATAGACATATGCATCAATAATGCCAGCGCTATTTCTTTGACACCAACATTAATCACTTCAATGAAACGTTTTGATTTGATGCAACAAATAAATACCAGAGGCACTTTCCTGGTATCAAAAACATGTGTCCCTTTTTTAGAAAAATCCGATAACCCACACATTCTCAATCTATCCCCCCCATTGAATATGAAATCAAAATGGTTTAAGTCTCACTGTGCTTACACGATTGCCAAATATGGAATGAGTATGTGCGTCCTTGGAATGTCTGAAGAATTCAAGGAAAAAGGAATAGCCGTAAACGCATTATGGCCCAGAACAGCTATTGCAACAGCCGCGGTACAGAATTTGTTGGGTGGAGATGAAATGATAAAACATTCAAGAAAACCTGAAATTGTTGCAGATGCAGCCTATGAGATCTTAATCAAAGATAGCAAAACATTCACGGGTCAATTCTGTATTGACGATGAAATTTTGGAGNAAGCAGGAATGTCTGATTTGAGTGAATATTCAGTTGAACCTGGAGCAGATCTTGTTCCGGACTTTTTTCTTGATTGACTAACATGAGTAAGAGACAAAGTGATTTTTCAGGTCTTAAAAACGCGGACGATCTCAATNCCGATGATTTGCTCAGACTGGATGGTTATCTTCAGTCTNGGTTGCCAAATTTTGAGGGAATAAATTCTATTAAACAGTTTAAAGGCGGCCAATCTAATCCGACTTTTCTCATCAAATCAGTCAATAAAAACTATGTATTAAGAAGAAAGCCGCCAGGAAATCTCCTTAAATCTGCACATGCGGTAGATAGAGAATATAAAATTATAAAAGCTTTAAAAAAGGTTCATTTTCCCGTTCCAGAAACACACATCTTGTGTACGGATGAATCTGTAATTGGCACTATCTTTTATGTTATGGAATTCTTACAAGGTCGTATCTTTTGGGATGCTGATATGCCTGACTGCACNATAAAGGAGCGTTCTGAGATATATGATGATTTGAACAAAAATCTGGCAGTTTTGCATAATCTTGACTATGAAAGTCTTGGATTATNTGATTTTGGAGTGCCTGGTAATTATTTTGCGCGTCAAATATCAAGGTGGTCAAAACAATATCGATATTCAGAAACGAAAAAAATAAAAGAGATGGATAAATTGATAGAATGGTTACCNCAAAACATCCCAGATAATGATGAATCATCAATCGTACATGGCGATTATCGTTTNGATAATGTCATTGTGCATCCTACTGAGCCAAAAATTATNGGAATCTTGGATTGGGAGTTATCTACAATTGGACATCCACTTGGAGATTTTACCTACAATCTTCTCTCTTGGCAGATGCCAGACATTGGAATAGGTTCAGGAGGATTATTTGGACAGAATATNAAGGNACTTGGAATTCCATCNGAGGAGGAATATATTGATAGTTACTNTGAAAGAAGAGGGGTATCGCGTGGCCTAGAAGANAGNGAGTTTTANTCTGCTTATAATTTTTTTCGACTCGCTGCGATACTTCAGGGGATTGCAGGAAGANTTCGNGATGGAACNGCATCCAATGCTAAGGCTAAAAGNNTAATTAAAGCAATTGANCCCTTGGCTGAAATCGGATGGGGTTATGCCCTCAAGTCAGGACGTTAAAAATAATCAAAACTGGATGATTGGTATATAGAATGACAAAAAGAATAGAATTAGACATAAACTCGGGTGTGGCGGAAGTTAAACTCAATCGACCTGAAAAACACAATGCACTTGATCATGCGATGTTTGAGTCACTGATTGATGTAGGAGAAAAGTTAGCGAAGGACAGATCCATTCGCGCAGTTATTTTATATGGAGCTGGAAAAAGTTTTTGCGCCGGAATTGATTTATCAATCTTTTCAGGCGAAAGTTCCAGTGATGATTTTCTAAATAAAATGGAACCCAGAGATGATTCATTAGCTAATTATTATCAAAGTGCAGCATATGTATGGCGTGAGATACCTGTTCCTGTTATTGCGGCTCTTCACGGAGCAGTTTATGGGGGAGGGTTACAGATTGCACTTGGAACGGATATCAGATATGCAGATAAAAATTCAGCAATTTCAATCATGGAGATAAAATGGGGAATAATACCTGATATGGCTCTTACTACCTCAATACCCAATCTAATTAACATAGATAAAGCATTTGAGATCACAATGACAGGAGATATTCTTGATGCTAAAACGGCATTCAAGCTTGGATTAATAACTGAAGTTAAGAGTGACCCTCTCTCTCAAGCAAGAGAATTAGCAANNATTATNTGCCAAAAGTCACCGGATGCAATCAGATCTATNAAGAAATTATTTTATGATACTTGGGGCAGTAACGATAAGATTTCTTTATCAATGGAGGCTGAGTTACAAAAAAAGGTAATGTCGAGTCCAAATCANATGGAGGCAGTGAAGTCNTCTATCAATAGAAGTGAGCCAGATTTTTCAGATTCAGAGTTATAAGTTAATTTTAAATAAAATTTAAGAAGTAAATATAAGATGAAACATTTAAAAACAATTCAATATCAGCAGGAGGATTCTATTGCAATAATTTCAATTGATCGTCCTGACGCAATGAACTCAATCAATGAAGCTCTACGTTCAGATCTCTTATTCGCATTTGAAAAAGCTTCTCAGGACAAAAATATCAAAATAATTGTTCTCAATGGTAACGGAAGAAATTTTTCCGCGGGTGCTGATCTAAAAGATAAAAGCGATCTAGATAAAACTATTGAGGATGTCTTGATCAATGAATACAGACCAATATTTGAAATCATTATTAATTCAAGTAAACCTGTAATTGCCTCCATTCATGGCTCTGCAGCAGGTATAGGATTATCAATAGCATTAACCTGCGATCTCGTTATTATGGCAGACGACGCATTTTTATTGTCTCCATTTACCGCAATATCACTTGTTCCAGACGGAGGCTTAAATTGGACGCTTGTAAATCATTTAGGATATAAACGTGCTTTTCAAGTATCGATAGAAGGTCAGAGATTGGACGCTGACTTTTGTGTAAAAAATGGCATTGTAAATAAGTCTGTCTCATTCGATAAATTAAAGGAAGAGACTTTATCTTGGGCAAAGAGCATTGCAAAAAAGGCGCCGCTATCACTGAGAGGGACAAAAAAAATTATGCGCTTTGCCGAGAGTAAATCATGGGATGAAACATACAAACTTGAATCCCAAGTTCAGCAATCACTTCAGAGTTCTCATGATTTTAAGGAGGGTGTTGACGCGTTTATCGAGAAAAGAGAACCGGTATTTAAAGGTGAATAATATGACAAGTTCAATTGTGGTGCATCAATGAAGCTGTCATTTATTGGTTTGGGTGTGATGGGTTATCCAATGGCAGGTTTTCTTTCAAAGGCCGGTCATGATGTGACAGTTTTTAATCGCACGACAAGTAAAGCAGAAAAATGGTGTGCTGAGTATCATGGCAATCTAGCAGTTTCACCCAAAGAGGCGGCAAAGAGTGCAGAAATTGCCTTTATTTGTGTCGGTAATGATGATGATGTCAGAGAGGTAATCCTTGATGAAGAAGGAGCAATTCATGGCTTAGAAAAAAGTGCAATTATCGTTGATCATACAACTGCTTCGGCAAGACTTGCTGTTGAGATTTATGACGAAGCAAGAAAACATGATATCAACTTCCTGGATGCTCCATTGTCAGGCGGTCAAGCTGGAGCTGAATCTGGTCAGTTAACCATAATGGTTGGTGGTGATAGAGAGGTTTTCGATAAAGCATTGCCCATAATGGATTGCTATGCNAAAGCTTGCACACTAATTGGTGAAGCAGGTTCAGGGCAGAAGGCAAAAATGGTCAATCAGATATGTATCGCAAGTTTAATACAGGGATTATCAGAAGCTTTGCATTTTGCTAAACGCGAAAATCTCGATATATCGGCTGTTATGGGGGCAATTTCGAAAGGTGCAGCTCAATCATGGCAGATGGAAAACAGGTGGCAAACNATGATTGATGACGAGTTTGACTTTGGTTTTGCTGTTGAATGGATGCGAAAAGATTTAGAAATTGCGATTGACGAAGCTGAAAGAGTGAATGCCAATCTAGAGGTAACTAAGCTAATAAATGAATTTTATAAAGACATAGAAAAGATTGGTGGAAAACGATTCGATACCTCAAGTCTTATTAAGCGTCTAGAGCCTTAATATTCTTTTTATTTAATTTTCTTAGTGTATAATTTTGCTTTACCAGGGGTGGTCTTTGACCTGAGATTCAGAGCGTTTAGCCATAAATGTTCAAATGGAAACCCTTAGAACCTGATCCAGATAGTTCTGGCGTAGGAAGGAGATAACCATGTTCAAACATTTTCTATCATCATCTAGGACGATTAGTTTTCTATTTTTAATTTTATTCAATTTCAAAGTCTTCTCTCAAGACACGATTGATGAAATCATTGTAACTGCTGATTTTTCAGAGAGACATGTAAGATACATTCCATCAAGTATCAGTCTTTTAGATTCAGAATATATAGAAAATACATCTAATCAACATTTTGAAGAACTGATTTCATCCGTACCTAATCTAAATTGGTCTGGAGATGGAAATCGTGCTCGTTATTTTCAAATAAGAGGTGTAGGTGAATTGGAGCAGTATGAAGGTGCGCCAAATCCCTCCATTGGCTTTTTAGTAGATGATATAGATTTTAGTGGAATTGGCTCAGTTGCAACATTGTTTGATATAGATCAAATAGAAATCTTAAGAGGACCTCAAAGCTCAAGGTATGGTGCCAACGCACTTGGCGGCCTCATATATATGAAAAGTGTTGATCCAAGCAGTGAGAAACCAAGTAAAATTCAAGTTCGAATAGCCGGTGATGATGAGATTGCAGCTGGTGTTGCCCTTGGAGGTGAATTAACAAATTCTGAGAATATAAAATACAGAATGAGTATTCATCACCATAAGAGTAATGGATTTAGAGCAAATCGGGCATTGAATCGAGAAGACACCAATCAAAGAAAAGAGACTTCCATCAGATATAAATTGAATTGGAAACTATCAGAAAATTTGTTTATTACTTCATCGAATATGTTTGTAGATTTAGACAATGGTTACGATGCGTTTTCTATAGATAATTCTTTNAATATGCTTTCTGATAATCCTGGAAAGGACGCACAAAAAAGTGTTGGTAGCTCCTTAAAAGCAATATATTCAGGAAATGACTTATACGAGTTACAAGCAATTACCTCAATTGCAAATTCTAAAATAANATTTTCTTATGACGCAGATTGGGGTAATCAAGCATCATGGCTCCCATTTACATACGATTACTTTTCTCAAACTAAAAGAAATAGAAAAACGATGTCACAGGAAATACGATTTTTATCATCCGATAAAAGTAATTTTTCTGGGTCACCTGAATGGATAATTGGCAGCTATTTTTTNAAATTAAATGAGGATATTAATGTTATTAATACCGGTGATTACAATGATCCTATATATGTATACTCTGACACCCTGAACACCGAATTTGATAGCAATTATGAATCGCTAAGTAGCTCAATTTATGGGAATTNTAATTNCGGTATAGGGCGCAATACTGAAATTTCATTAGGNTTGAGATTAGAAAATCGAGATACAGATTATTCTGATTCAGATTCGTTATCTATGTCGCCAAGTGAAACAATGTTTGGCGGTGAACTCGCTTTTTCTAAAGGCTTTTCAGAAAATATAAATGGTTATATAAATTTTAATCAAAGTTACAAGGCGGGTGGATTTAATTTGGGTATAGCTCCAGAAGAAAAAAGATCTTTCGACAAAGAATTAATGTTAGGTGTTGAAACAGGGTTAAAGTCAATATTCAAAGACGGNAGNTTGCAACTTAACGCAGCTATTTTNTATAACAGAAGAAAAAACCAACAAGTAAGGGTTTCTAAACAACTCATCCCCAATGATCCAGCATCTTTTGTATTTTATACAGATAATGCGGCAAATGGGAAATCGATGGGATTTGAATCCAATTTGAGATGGNTACAGAATGAAAAAATCCAATTTTATGTAAATCTTGGAATCCTCAAGGCACAATTTAATCAATATCGAGATCAACCAACATTAATCAATAGAGATGTGGCGCATGCTCCAAGATANACAATAAATACAGGAATTGATTACAGGCAACCCAATGGATTTTTTGCGATGCTATCGATTTCAGCAAAAGATGAGTTTTATTTTGATGTAAGTCATAATCAAAAGTCACAAAAATTTGAAATAATCAATATGCACTTTGGCCTTGAAAAAGATAATTGGTCAGTCAAATTGTTTCTCAATAATTTGTTGAATGAAGATTATTCAGTGAGAGGGTTTTTCTTTGGAAACGAACCGCCTGACTTTCCCAGCAAACTCTACACAAGAAAAGGTGACCCAAGGCAAATTGGACTAAAATACGAAATGAGGTTTTGATAAATGAATATAGCCGTTGATATCAGTCTTTACCCCCTAGACAATAATTTTATTCCGCCTATTAANGATTTTATAAAAAGATTGCAAGAAAATGAGTCGATTGAGGTGGTTACGAACCCAATGAGTACGCAAGTGAGAGGAGAGTATGAAATTGTTATGAGAATAATACAAAAAGAGATCAAGAAAACTTTTCTTGAATCATCAAAAGCAGTTTTTGCGATTAAAGTACTCAACAATCCTTCAAAATAATTTTTATTCAATAATTACATGGAAAATCTCGCTGTATTTTTGGCAATCGCCTATTTATTTCTGGCAATTCGTCAAAATATTCTCTGTTGGCTTTGTGCTGCATCCAGTTCCCTAATTTATGTTGCTCTTTTTTTCAATGTGAAACTGTACATGGAGTCGATACTGAATATTTTTTATTTTTGTATGGCTATATATGGCTGGTTGTCATGGAGATCNTCTAAAAAAAATTCATCACTAGGAGTCATATCTTGGGATTCAAGGGTGCACTTAAGGTCAATTTTTCTGATATCCATGCTTTCAATTGCAAGTGGTTATTTCCTTAATAAACATACCGATGCAGCTTTTCCTTATATTGATTCTCTGACAACATTTTTTTCAATTTGGGCNACATTTCTCGTTGCAAAAAAAGTACTCGAAAATTGGTGGTATTGGTTGATAATTGACATTGCNTCGATAGCAATCTATTGGGAACGTGGTTTGTCATCAACCTCACTGCTTTTTTTACTCTACGTGGNGATGATTCCCTTCGGTATTTATTCTTGGCGTCTNAGTTATAAGGAGTCTCAANATGATTACGCTCGATGATGCCATTGACCTCATACCAAAATCGTTGATAAGAAAAATCACTTCAGTAGAGTTAATTTCTGAGAGTAATAACCGTGCTTATAAATTATTAAGCGATAAGAGAGAGTATTTTCTTCGATTGGATGGTCCCAGTGCGAAGCACCTAGGCATGGACCGAGAGAAAGAGNTAAGGATNCAAAAAATTGCTGCTGATGCTGGATTTGCTCCTCAAATTTTATTTGAGGATTATGAAANNGGCACCTTTTTGACTCAATCAATTCAAGGATCTCAATGGACTAGGGGTGATTTTCAAAACCCAAAGAAAATTATTTCTTTGGTTGAGCTATTACTTAAATTGCATTCTCTTCCTCTCTCAGGTTTTACTCTGAATCCATCAGAGGTTGCTCATAATTATTTATCCAATATTACCAATGATTCAGAATATTATAATTTTTCAAAAAAATGTTTCGATGTAATAAAGAAAACTCAAACATCAGAAAACAAATGCTTCTGNCATAATGATATCCATGCTGCGAACATCATCCAGAACAACAGTCTTTATTTACTGGATTGGGAATATGCTTACGATAACGATCCCATGTTTGAAATAGCTTCAATTTCAGTATGCAATAATCTTAGAAAAGAAGAAGAGTCATTTCTTTTGAATGAGTACATTGCCGGCTCGAATACTCATACAGGAGAGGGTTATCAGGAGCAAAAAAGACTCTTTGAAGCAATCAACTTTCTGTGGTTGGTATCACATCAATCCATCAAGCCGGCAAGAGAAACTGAAAACTTATTAAGGGCCATCCATAATAATAATTTAATATAATGCAGTCACTTACCAATCGTTCCTGAGTTCTCTGAGTTTTAAAAAGACAGTTTCCGGAGATGGATTGGGATCCAGATCAGGAAAAGAAACTCTCAGTCTATCAATGATTTCATGGTTTTGTAGCCGGAAAAAAACATTAAATTTCATTTCATCTTCGATAGTGGTCGCGATTTCTATNGGATCGTCGTGTTGATGTTTTTCAAGCATATTTTTAGCGGATTCATTATTAGGTTCCCGATCTATTGTAAATTTTAGATTGTTAATGAAGTAATCATGTCCNGGATAAATTTCTGTNTTAAGAGGGAGATTTGTAAATTGCGTTGAAAAAGTTTTGAANAAAGCATGTGGATCNCCACCGAAATGACAATTTCCNGCGCCGGCATTAAATAAAGCATCCCCACTGAAAAGTGCGGGCGTCTCTGAGCGAGAAAGCAAACTAATATGACTCATGGTATGTCCAGGAGTATCCAGACACTCAAGATCAACGGTTTTTCCAACTTTTATAATATCTCCATGATCAACACCGATATCTATATTTGGGATCTTATCTTTTGCATTTCGATGAGCGATNATTTTTGCTGATGTTTGACTTNCCACAGCATCATTCCCTTCAATATGATCCCAATGCTCATGAGTATTGAATATTNTTGTAATATTCCATTGGTTTTTCTTAGCTATTTCCAAGCATTGCTTATGATCATTTGGATCTATTGCAAGCGCTTCGCCAGTCTCTGGGCATGCAATTAGGTAATTAAAATTTCTATAAGCATTAGCCGTCCAAATTTTTTCAATAATCATAGTAATTTTCCTAAAGTTTTTTCCANCTCAAATAAGTATATCCCGAAATCTTGTTTAAGATAGAATAAGATTAATGTAAANCTAGATTTATCATTGAATACTTTTTAACTAATATTTAATTATCATGAGTCGTTTATTTTTAATTAGACATGCCCAGGCAAGTTTTCTATCTGAAAACTANGATCAATTATCTNATCATGGNATNGACCAAGCTAAAATTCTAGGAGAAAGCCTTGCATCCAATGAATTTATCTTTGATAAGATNTACTCGGGCACCCTCAATAGACAACAGCACACAAGACAGATGGTTGAGGAGGTATATGATGCACAAAAAATCTCATTTCCAAAGGTAATNGAGGAAGATAGNTTCAATGAATATCCTGCTGAGGAAATTATGACNTCNTTNGGTAAATATCTTGTTGAGAACAATGATGTGGCTGCNAATCTTTATAAAAAATGCAACGATTCAACTAGTGAAACTGAACGTCATCTTTATTTCCAGAAATTATTTGAACTCATACTTGAGTCATGGGTAAATAATGATACAAAAGAAGTTAAGCTTTCAATCTCATGGAAGGACTGGAGTAATGGCGTAAGGAACGCGATTGACGATATTAAATCTCAAGCAAAAAGTGGTGAATTGATCGGCGTTTTTACCTCAGGTGGACCAATAGGGGTATCCGTTCAAACAGTTTTGGATGCTCCAGAAATAAAGGCTGCAGAGTTAAATTGGCGNGTCTACAATTGTTCAGTGACCAAATTTACTTNTAGTNCTGAGCGATTTTCCTTAGATCAATTTAATGATGTTTCTTATCTGTCACCCGATATTTTAACTTACAGATAGATTGATACTGAACGCCTGATGTCTACTCTTGAGAATAAACAAATACAGAGACAATAATGAATTCAGATAAAACGCTGAGACTGGTTCTTGGCAATCAGCTTTTTCCNATAAGTACTCATAATTTTGCTGAAAATGAGACTGTTTTTATGTGTGAGGATCTGGGGTTATGCTCAGATGTAAAACACCATAAGTCAAAAATTGCACTATTTTTTTCCGCTATGCGGTCATTCAGGGATGAATTAGAGAANAATAAGATTNACGTTATTTATTATGATTATTCTAATGATTTCGAAACAGATTATTGCGAAAAACTCATTAAGACAATATCTTCAAATGGAATTAAGAAAATCGTTTTTTTTGAGATAGAAGATAAATTGTTTGAAAAGAAAGTTTTGAAATCATTANACAAGCACAAAATTCATTTCGAACAGAAAACAACGCCTATGTTTATTGATGATCGAGATTCATTTAATGATTTTTGTAACGAGAAAGATTTTTTGCTCCAGGCAAATTATTACAAACGTATGCGAAGGAGACTTGATATTCTCATGGAGGGTAAGAAGCCTGTTGGAGGAAAATGGAGTTTTGATGAACAAAACCGAAAGAAGCTTCCAAAAAATTATGATATTCCATCGCTTCCTAAAATTAAGCCAAGGGATGACTTTAAAGAGATNTCACTATTTATCGAGAAAAAATTCAGTCATCACCCAGGNCAAATTGACGTCATTTTTCCATACACGCATGCTCAAGCTGAAGATTGGCTTAATGACTTTCTTGAAAGNCGTTTCAATGATTTTGGGCCTTACGAGGATGCGATCACCAAAAATGAGCATTTTCAGTTACATTCAATGTTGAGCATGTCATTGAATATGGGGCTATTGACTCCAACCTCAGTAGTTAAACAGTCACTTACCTATGCTGAAAAAAACAACATTCCAATAAACAGTTTAGAGGGTTTCATTCGGCAAGTAATAGGTTGGAGAGAATTTATTCGTGGAGTTTATCGAAATTATTCAGAGAAGATGATTGAGAGAAATTTCTGGAATCATTCAAGAAAACTCAGTGACAATTGGTACGATGCTACTACCGGTATCGCGCCATTAGATGACGCAATTTTGGCATCAGAAAAATTTGGATATACACATCACATAAACAGATTAATGGTTATTTCAA
>PBVS01000031.1 GCA_002728725.1 Woeseiaceae bacterium | reverse complement strand
AGACCAGGGGTTAACCAATATCCATGTTCTAGCATATACCGGTGCAACCCTTTACTTTTGTAGGTCATACCTCTTTCAGTGTTGTCAGACAATTTTGTATCAAAGACCTTGATACCAAAGATAGAAAACTGCCCTTCCGCATAACCCTGAATATTGACCAATTCAAAAACTTCATTAATGCCTTCACGAAACTTTTTACCTAAAAAGTTAAGTTTTTTAAAGTCATTTTTTTTCAGCATTTCCATGGCTTTCATGCCTGCAACCATACTGACTGGGTTAGCATTAAAAGTACCGCCATGAGGCACTTTTGCTCTACCATTTGTAGCTGAAAACATATCCATCACCTTTTCGTGTCCGGCGACAGCTCCAATTGGAAAACCACCTCCAATTATTTTACCCATCGCGGTTAAATCTGCTTTAATTCCTCTCTCTTTTTGACAACCAGAATATCCTGCTCTGAAGGAAATGACCTCATCCGCAATGAATAAAATATTAAAGTCACTGCAGGCTTTTTTAAGTGTATCAATGAAAATATCAGAGGGAATCGAGCGCCCATATTTTTGACCGAAAGGGTCAAATAAAATTGCAGCGACCTGATCGGCATTTTTTTCAATAATCTTGCTTGCAAGTTCAGCATCATTAAAGGGTATTACAATCACATTTTCTAGAACGCCAGTGGGCGTCCCATATGAATAAGCTGTTGAAATTGGCTCAGAAGAATGAGGATCATTCTTACCATCGAGGCTCACTTCGGCAAAATCATAGCTTCCGTGATAAGAATTCTCACATTTAATAATTTTTGGTCTACCGGTATAAGCCCTCGCTACTTTTATAGCATTCATGACTGCCTCGGTGCCTGAATTCATGAAACGTATTTTTTGAAAATTTTCGTTTCTATCGCATAAAAGTTTGGCAAATGACGATTCGGCTTTGCTTCCGAAAGAAAATCCTGTTCCTGTTTTAACCTGATCAATGGCAACTTTTGTGATCTCAGGATGAGAATGGCCATGAATTAAGGCTGTATAATTATTATTTAAATCGAAATAAGAATTTCCATCAATATCCCTTAAATACTTACCTTTTGCAGACTCTATATAAATTGAATGAGGCGACAAACCAATGGTACTCCTCGATCCACCATCGGGGAGTACTTTTCTTGCTTTTATGAAATTATTTCGTGATTTGTTGAGAATATTACTGCCTCTCATACATGAATCCCCACGAAAAAATTTAATTTATATTCTGCGCAAGACTGCTTTCGATAAAAGGTGCAAATTGATCAAGATTGATACCTGGGGTTTGCATAATCTTTGATCTCATTTGATCAGCGAGTGCGTGGTCCTCGCTTCCACTTGCAGCTGCAATCATACCGACGATTGACGGAGTCCTGTTTGGCACCCAATTAAGAGCTCGCTTATATGCCGACACCGCATCCTCGTATCTCCCTGCGGCAGCTAACATTTCGCCATACAATTCAGCTGCTGGTTTCATTGGAATTGGCGGTCCTGATGGTGCTGACATATTTTCCAATTCAATGTCCGAAGCTTCTTTTGCTAAGTTAATTGCAGAATCGAAATTGCCTGAGGCAAGTTCAATCATTGCTTGAACTTCTTTTGATAAGATTTCAAGTTGTAGTGCATTGTACGCTTTACCTGCGTCACTGGCTTTTTTAATCATGCCGTCAAGACGAGCTACTGCCACTGATGCTGTCTCTATATCTCTATCAATAGCTGCACACATTCCGGCCGCTGTAACCAATGAACTATTTTTACCTTCTTCAGTGTTCGCATTACCAAGACTGATATTTCTNCAATCGCCTGTTTCAATAGCATGCCTTGCAAGCATATTCAGGTATCCAACATGAGCATACCTNTTACCCGGATTTGCATCCACAACACTCGATGCTAAATCGAGATTTTCTTGGGCACGATCATAATGACCCAGCATCAAATTACCGTATGCTAACCATGACAATGAATGAAAATCTTCACGTCCGACAACAGACGTACCCAAATTAGTAACGCCTNGCTCAATCAATTTTTTTGTGTGGCTGACGGCTGAGGCATATGACTCTATGTTTGAATTTACTACGCGTTCCCACATTCCTAACTGCAAAAATATGTGTGAAGGCATATGTAATGCGTGTGCTGAGGATGGCGCTATTTCAGCATAAACCTTTGCCGCAGGTAAAGCCAAGATAGCGTGCTCAGGATCATCTAATGAGTGGATTGTAAAATGAGCTGCACCAGGATGTGTTTTATTCTCTTCCATCACAGACATCGCAATAGAAGCAGCAAGCGCCTGTCTCTTGAAGCCTTCATCGCCTGGTCTCATTGTCCCTAGAAGGGATAATGCATAAAAAATTGAAATCTCATGATCCTCTGGCCATTTAGCGTGCATGTTTGCCATTACGTCCGAGTAAGCAAAATCTCTCTCTAGTTTATCTTCAGAACTGAACACCAATGCTTCAGCAGCGCTCATGAAAGCTTTTTCTTTTTCCGATTGCGCTAATTCAAGACGAGATTCATATGTTGGAGCAAATTTTTTGAGCGCATTTCTTGCTTCTTCTGTATTCTGCCTAGCCCAGAGAGGGAAGTTATTGCTCATCGCCTGACCCCAATATGCCAAAGCAAAAGTTGGATCAATTTCTGCAGCCTCTTCAAATGCAATCCTTGCATCGTCAAACTGAAAGTTGTGAAGTGATTTGACACCAATCAGAAAAGATTCTTGTGCGTCGACAGAGCCTGAATTTTCAAAACTAATTTCTCCGAAATTAACACTGCCTGAACTATCAGTTTCTGCACAACCGTTTAAAAATACAANCGATATAAAAATCAGTGGTATTTTAAATATATTTTTAGTGGACATTTTTATGCTCCTTTTTATTCCTATAAACATCCTAAATCATTAGAATCCTGACTGTCCACAGAAGAATTGCAAAAAAAAGTAAAGAAAATATGACACTAGAGAGAAGAAAGTTTACTGCTTAATTCTATTTTAATGTTTCTGATATGGATTCTAGAGTTTTTTTCTTAGTTTCTGGCATCACATAAATAACAAATAACAATTGAAGCACCATCATCAGGGCAAAAAAACCAAAGATAAAGTGAGGTTCANACCTGCCCAAGAAATAAGGCATTACGAGTGTAATNATCGCAGCTAATACCCAATGGGTTCCGCTNCCAAACGATTGGCCCTTCGTTCTGATTTTATTTGGAAATATCTCAGCTAAAAAAACCCAAATAACTGCACCTTGTCCAATAGCATGTGAAGCGATAAAGAGAAAAATAAAAAATACCACGACAATGCCGCCGGCGCTCTCATAGAATGCATAGGAAATCGCCAACAACGAGACAATATATCCAATAGATCCAATCTTCATTAATGATCTTCTCCCATATCGATCAATTAACACCATACCCAAAATTGTAAAAATGAGATTTATCAAACCAACACCAGCAGTTGAAAGCAATGAGACTGCATCGCTCAAACCTGCAAGGGAGAATACTCTAGGTGCAAAATAAATAATGAAGTTGATGCCAGAAAGCTGATTAAAAAATGCAATAAAAAATGCCAAAAATATTGGCACAGAAAGTTGTTTTACAAATAGATTATCCTTAACTAGATTTTGCGTTCTTTTGATACTGAGAATTGTCTCTTCTGTTTTAGACGAATCAATTATATCTAATATTCTCCTGCATTCATTTTCATCATTTCTTCTTAATAAAAGCCACCTTGGGCTCTCCGGGACAGTCATTGTCATCATTACAAAAACTAATGCCGGAATGGCTTCAATACCGAGCATCCATCTCCAATCAAGCATGAAAAATTCTGAAATTATATAGTTCGATAAAAATGCAATTAAGATTCCAAAGACAATTTGAAATTGATACAAAGCAACGAGTCTTCCCCTATGTTGTGCTGGAGCTATTTCTGATATGTAGGCCGGAACTGCGATTGATGATAAGCCGACTCCAAAACCCCCTATAAATCGCATTATTGCAAAGAATACAGGATCATTTGATAGTGCAGAACCTAGTGCAGATATGAAATAGAGCACTCCGACTGAGATTAAAACTTTCTTTCTTCCATAATACTCACAAAATAATCCACCTGATAACGCACCAATAACTGTTCCCCATAGAGCTGAGGACATTATCATTGCACCATGAAATAAATCTGAAGTTTCCCAGAGCCTCTGTAATGGTTGATCGGCTCCAGAAATCACGGCTGTATCAAAACCGAAGAGGAATCCACCGACTGCTACTGTAATAGACCAAAATAAGATGTTTTTCATATAAGAAATGTATCAAAAAAAATTTAATAATATAATTTAATCTCTCTTCTTGTTAATCTTGATGAGAGCTTGTATAAATTAATAGTGAGACTTATCTTTATATTCAAAACCAATTAAATCAAGCAATAATATGTGGAAAAAGAAACGCTTAATTAAAATTTTATATGGATTGGTTGCATCAGTTGCAGCATTAACAGCTTTATTCTTCGCGCTGGCATATGGTTGGCTTGGCATACACGATGGACCCGGTGTAATCACAGAAGCAAGAATTCCTGAAGAGATTATCTCTGAAAGAGAAGTTACTCAATTAGACTCCAGTAAAAAATTAGACAAGAAAGGGGCGAAACAAATCTTATTTGGAGATCTTCATGTGCATACAACCTATTCGTTTGATGCATTTATTGGCAGCCTTCCCATGATGCATGGTGAGGGATCGAGACCATTAGGTGATGCCTGTGATTTTGCAAGATTTTGCTCTGCGCTTGATTTTTGGTCGATTAACGATCATGCCGAAGCATCTACACCAAGAAGATGGTCTGAAACAATCGAATCAATTCAACAATGCAATGCTGTAGGTGGTGATGGAAGTAATCCTGATACAGTGGCTTTTTTAGGTTGGGAGTGGACTCAGGTGGGAGGGACACCTGATACTCACTTCGGACATAAAAATGTCATTTTCAGAGATATTGCAAAAGAAAAAGTACCGACGAGACCAATCCACTCTGGAGGAATTGCCAATAGGGCACTGAGGGGGCTACCTCTAAGAAATGGTCCGTTATTATTCGCTTTGGATCCCAACCAAAGAATGCTTGATTTTAATTTGTATCTTCATGAGCTAAGACAGAGTGAGGAATGTGAAGCGGGCAAATCTGTATGGGATTTGCCAAATGATTGTCGTGAGGGTGCAGAAACACCAACTGAACTTTTTAAAAAACTTGATGATTGGGGTTTTGACTCAATGGTAATACCTCATGGAACAACATGGGGCTTCTATACGCCACCTGGATATGAATACGATAAACAACTTGCAAAAAATTTTCATGATCCAAAAAGAGAAACCCTTCTTGAAATATATTCGGGTCACGGTAATACCGAGGAATATAGAAGTTTTCGTGCCACTGAAATGAATGAGTTGCAACAACCTATTTGTCCAAATCCTACAGCCAACTATATGCCATCTTGCTATCGAGCAGGGCAAATCATTGAAGAAAGATGTTTAGATGAAGGTGAATCATCAACAGAATGTGCTAAACGTGCTGCAACGGCTAGACAAGATTATGTCAATATCGGAACAGCTGGTCATTACACAGTGAGAGGAGAAAAGCCGGAAGATTGGCTAGACTCTGGGCAATGCAGAGATTGTTACTTACCCGCTTTTAACTATCGTCCAGGCGGAGCTGCTCAATATATTATGGCTCTAACAAATTTTGATGACCCTAAAAATCCAAGACGGTTTAGATTTGGCTTTATGGCTTCCAGTGATAATCATTCTGCACGTCCAGGCACCGGTTATAAGGAATATTCAAGATGGGGAATGACTGAATCCGTTTTAGGTCCAGTTGACAAAACGGCTGAGAAAGCATTTAGATTTGATGACGGAGCTCCAACATCAAGAAGTGATGATGTTGATCTTGGGGAACTGATGATGGCACCCAGAGAAGATATGAATCTTATTACTACCACATCAAAATCAAGAAGATTAGATATCATTCCTCTCCTGATAACAGAAAGAGAAAGACAGGCTTCATTTTTTACAACGGGTGGGCTTATAGCTGTTCATTCTGATGGAAGAGACAGAAATGCTATCTGGGACTCAATGAAAAATAAATCCGTATATGGAACTAGCGGTGACAGAATTTTACTTTGGTTTGATTTAAAAAATGCAAATGATGATGAGATCGTGAGTATGGGTGGCGAAGTTCAAATGAATAAACCACCAGAATTTGAAGTAAGAGCAATTGGAGCTTTCGAGCAAAAGCCCGGTTGCCCTGATTATAGTCATTCCTCGCTTTCACCAGATCGATTGGAAAGCCTTTGTAGAGGTGAATGTTACAATCCATCTGACACCAGAAAATTGATTACCAGGATTGAAGTAATTCGAATTTTGCCGCAAATCACTCCGGGAGAGGATGTTTCAAAACTGATCCAAGATCCATGGAAAACTATTGATTGTCCAGCAGATCCAGATGGATGTAAGGTCAGTTTTGTTGATGAAGAATATCCGTCACTAAATAGAGATGCACTTTATTACGTTCGCGCAGTTCAATCGCCATCTCTGGCTGTTAATGCGGGAAACATGAGATGCAATTACGATGAAAATGGAAATTGCATAAAAGTAAACTTATGCTTTAATGACCATCGAGGTGATCCAAATGACGATTGTTTGGCTATGAATGAGGAAAGAGCATGGTCTTCTCCTATTTTCGTGGACTCACTTAATTTGTCCAATAGCATTGCACAATCGAAGTAATTCTCTTTTTTTGAGATGAAAAAGAGAAAGACGCACAATCATCTTATCTTTCTAGTGACTGGAGGCTTAATTGGCCTTGTTCTTGCTGGCTATGGAATCTTCGAAAAAAACACTGATTTTAATTTTCAAAATCAAGATGCAATCGCGCTTGTAAATGACGTGCCAATTAAAAATGAAAGCTATCTGAGAGCATTAGATAGATATAGCAGTGATTCAAAAAATAAAATGGACGATGAGGATCGTGCTTGGGTTCTTCAGAGGCTCATTGAAGAGGAGCTTTTGGTGCAAAGAGGTTTTTCCCTAGGAATGATAACCTCAGACAATGACGTTCGAGGAGCCATCGTGAGGACATTGATTTCATCAATCAATACGGAAGCCGAAGCTATCGTTCCTGAAATAGAAGAATTGATTAATTTCTATAATAATAATAAAGAGCGTTTTGCTTACCCTGCAACTTACTCTATTGAGGCATGGGTTTCAAAAACTATGATAGATACTCAAATAGCGATTAAGCAACTTAATAACAATGGCTCTATTGAGATTAATAAAAATATAAAGAGATTAGAAAATATTCCTAATGGATTATTGACGCTCAAGAAAATTACTGAATATCTTGGACCATCAATTGCTTCAAAAATAAAACCTTTATCCGAAGGAGTTGCATTTTCTCATCATGAAAACGACAGATGGTACATTATTCAGATAAACCAAAAAAATGAGGAATCTTTTGCGCCAATAGAAAATATTCAGATTCAGTTAAAAAATGAATTTATAAGAGATCAGGCAGATAAGCGCTTGAGAGCGTACATAGATAATTTAAAAGAAAATGCTTCGATCAATTACCTTAATGAGAGATGATGAAAAGATTAAAATTCACTCGTGCAATATTCATTTGCTTATTATTAATAAACTCCACATCTTTGTCACATACAAAAAGTGAAAGTTACTCTAACTGGATTATCAGTCAAGACAGCATTCTGGCTACAATCACAATTCCTTTGTATGAAGTAACGAGATTACCTGGAATCCAAAGTAAAACGATTAATTTTGAAGAGTTATTTCTTGAACATGCAGAAGAAAGCATAAAAGTAAAAACACAAAAAGAAGATTGCCAATTAATTTCATCTCAAAAATTAAACGCAACTGAAGGTTTTGTTCGAATAGAAATGTCGTATGATTGCAATACATCAAATCTATTGATGGTGGACTACAGAGCAATCTTTGATTTCTCTCCATCGCATATGCATTACGCAAAAATATATAAAAAAGGAATGCTTATATCCGAATTGCTAGTCAATAATGCTACAGAGACATGGAAGATCAGCACATCAGAGAGTCAAAAACCCAATAGCAACGTGTTGCAATTCTTTAAGCTTGGAATAGATCATATATCTGGTGGTTACGATCATATTGCGTTCTTGATGGGCATTCTTCTCGTAGCCGGCACAATCACTAGAAGCATAATTGCAGTTTCTGGCTTTACGATAGGTCACAGTCTTAGCCTTTTTGCCGCCACTATTGGAATCATTGAATCAAATAGCAAAATTGTAGAGGTATTTATCGGTTATACGATAGCGCTTATGGCAATAGAATATGTCAATAAAAAGTCCAATAAATATGAGGAACAAATTCCAATATTATTTGCTCTGATATTATTATTAATTTCTCTACTTGGCTTAACATTTGGAAATCTCAACATTAAATCAGCGATTGCTTATTTAGGTTTATCTCTATTTACCTATTGTTACCTTAATATCGAGAGTTTTGTCAGAAACATTAAACAGTCATCGAAAAATTATCTACTATTATGTACAACCCTGATCTTTGGTTTATTGCATGGGCTGGGTTTTGCTGGATTTCTTAAGGACAGCGGTATTGATAATGAAAATATCTTACTGCCGCTTCTGAGTTTTAATATCGGTCTTGAATTTGGACAATTGTGTATAATCTTTTTTGCCTGGCTTATTTTATTTAAAACAAAAAATTATTTAAAAGAGCCATTACCATCAGTAGCATCAGGAGGATTGTTCGGAGTTGGGTTCTACTGGATGATATTGAGAACGTTTAGCTAACTTATATAAAAGGTATTGCAAATGGATCATTCGGGACTCATAACATTACTGCCAACTATTATAGTCCTTGCTGCAGCTATCATAACTCATCGTCCTGTCGCATCACTGATATTGGGCGTTTTGGTTGGCATCACACTCACATCGCCAAAAAACATATTGGGTACATTCTCTGAAATTTCTTTAGAAGTGATGCAAGATCCTCAAATTGGATGGGTGATTGTCGTATGTGGTCTTATGGGCAGTCTCTTCTATCTCCTTATGGCAACAGGCAGCGTAAATGCATTTACTCAAGCCATGTCAAAAAAGGCAAATACCAGAAAAAAATCTCTTTTAATAACATGGTTCCTCGGTCTCACAATGTTTTTAGATGATTATTTGAATGCCATTGTGATTGGCAATTCAATGAAAAAAGTGACCGACAAATTTAAAGTTTCTCGATCCATGTTAGCTTATATAGTTGACTCGACGGCAGCGCCAACATGTGTGTTGGTTCCAATATCAACTTGGGCGATATACTTTTCAGCAATAATTGAATCAACTGAGTACGTAGCCCCAGGTGAAGGGATGAAATACTATATCATGGCTATTCCCTTTATGTTCTATCCAATTATCGCATTAATTCTTGTACCAATGGTTGCAGTCGGTCGCTTTCCATTAATTGGCCCAATGAAAAAAGAGGAAATGGAAGCGACTAATAATTTTCAAAATAAAAGTTCCAATGATCTGCTAAAGGAAGAAAAAAAATCATCTGCCAGTATTTGGGGTTTTATTTTACCGATTGTCATGCTCATCTTCATTTCATGGATAAATGACATTGATTTACTGCGAGGTATTATCGCAACCCTAATCATAGTCGTACCGTCAATGATTCTTCTTAAGATCATCAATATGAATAATGCATTTGATGCAATACTTGATGGCTTTAAAGTCATGATTCCTCCACTAATGATTGTTGTGGCAGCATTCATGTTTAAAAATGTAAATGATCAATTGGGTCTTTCAGAGTATGTAATTGAGACCGTAACACCGTATCTTTCACCAGAAATGTTTCCTGTTATTGTTTTTATCTCAATGGCCTTTATGTCTTTCGCTACCGCATCAAACTGGGGCATTTATGTAATTATAATTCCTATAGTAATGCCGCTGGGGATTGCCCTGGGGGTACCAATTCCATTAATCATTGGGGCTGTTTTATCGGCCAGTTCATTTGGCAGTCATGCATGCTTTTATACAGATGCGACAGTTCTTGCAGCTCAGGCAAGCGGCGTTGACACAATGAAACATGCACTGACTCAATTTCCTTATGCATTAGTTGCCGCGATTGCAGCATCACTTTCTTATGTTGCTTATGCTTATATAGTAGTATGATTCTTTCTAAGAATTAATACATTAATCGCTTCACCTATACGGAGTTTTATGCAAAAAATCTATGCACGTCTCTCTGGAGTAAATATACCACTGACATTCGTTACAACCATGATGGTGGTGTGCTTTTTATCATTCATTTTTATGAATCCAGAGCTGGTTGATGAATTTGCTGCTTTTTGGAATAGATTAATTGCAAATTATTTTGCTGGTTACTTAATCTGGGTAGTTGCGTTAGTTACGATTTTCACCCTTCTGATTGCTTTTACTCCCTATGGCAGCCTTCGCCTGGGAAAAGATAATGAAAGACCTGAATTCAGTCGATTCTCTTGGTTCTCAATGCTGTTCGGAGCCGGTGTTGGAACCGGTATACTTTTTTTTGGTGTAGCAGAACCAATTTCACATCTTCAAAATAATCCATTTTTAAGCATTGAAGGGGCAGAGCCACTGTCATCTGAAGCAGCTATTATTGCGCAAAGAATCACATTATTTCATTGGGGTTTGAATGGCTGGGCATGCTATTCAGTCGTCGGATTATGCTTAGGTTACTTTTCATACAGAAAAGGATTGCCTTTAACAATTCGTTCCGCATTGCATCCAATAATTGGTGACAAAATATATGGAATCGCAGGTGATCTTATCGATCTTGTTGCCGTCTTCAGCACCTTGTTTGGAATTACAGTTTCATTGGGTCTCGGTGCGTCACAAATGTCAAGCGGAATAGAATACCTTTTTGGTACAACCATAACACCTATGTTCAAACTCTCGGTTGTGTTGGTGGTATCAATTATTGCCACTGTTTCTGTGGTTTCTGGATTGAAAAGAGGAATAAAATTTTTGAGCGAGACAAATATATGGCTTTGTCTTATTCTTTTGTCATTCATCCTGTTTGCAGGACCAACAATTGTCATCCTTTCAAGCCTATTTTCAGGTACGTTGGATTACATAAGCTCAGTAATCCCCCTTAGTTTTTGGGTTGATCCATCAATAGAGAAAACTTGGTCAACCTCATGGACTCTCTTTTATTGGGGTTGGTGGATCGCATGGGGACCGTTTGTAGGAATGTTTATGGCAAGAATATCCAGAGGAAGAACAATAAGAGAATATGTTCTTGGAACTGTAATTTTTCCTGTTGCTATAGGATTTATTTGGTTGATAGTTTTTGGTGCAACCGCTCTCCATATTCAATCCAGTGGCCCAGGTGGACTGGTTGAAGCAGTCAATGAAGATATTTCACAGGCAGTTTTTAGAACCTATGAGCTACTTAATGTTGATTGGGCTACATGGCTTATTGCTTTTTTCACAACAGTCCTAATTGCATCGTGGTTTGTTACTTCATCAGACTCAGCCACTCTCATTATTTGCACAATTCTCTGCTCTGGAGAAAGACGGCCACCCAAAATACTCAGGATTTTCTGGGGCATCATAATAGGTCTTGTTGCTGGTCTTCTCTTGCTTCATGGTGGCTTAAGTGCGCTACAAACTGCTTCGACTTCAATAGCCATTCCATTCTCAGTTGTCTTGATTTTGATGATTTTCGGATTATGCAAAGCACTTTATCAAACTGAAACTAAATAAATTGATCAAATATCAGTTGAATTGAACTCTTCTATGGCATTTTGAAGCCATTTTGCCAGATGCTCAGAAAAACTTCTTCGCACAATAATATTGTATGTAGGTTTATCATCAGTTAAAGATAAAACAATATTGGATTTTGCCATCAAGGTTTGCGCGCAGTATCCTGGTTTGGGTAAACTTTTTTCCAAGTTCAGAGTGCATCCTTTTGAGATGGCATTGCTCGCCCTATTGCCACTGAGTTTCATTTGGATTAGCGCTCCTGACTGATTAATGATGTGCATTCCATTTTTTGACGATGGATTTCTCACAAGTATTTTTTTTTCAGCGTCTGCGACCAAAAGCCACTCATTTGGACCTAACCAATAAAGTTGATGTTTATCAGAGGTGAATGTATTGGGCTCAAGAGGCAATGACTGGCCTAGCAGATTAAAAACCTCATCAAAAAAAAGTTTGTTTTCAGCTTCTCCTCTGATAATAAAAAAACTGAGGTTGCTGTCAATTTCTAGAAATGCATCTTGAGTATCCCTATTTTTCTCTAGATCTTTTTTAATTCGAGTTAAAGGATGATGTTTGCTTTCATTCAACATTTTGCCGCTCTCCGCTTGGGTCATAGAACACTGAATTTACAACTTTGACTTCAATTTCAGTGCCACAGGATGCTACCGCTAAGAACTCCTCACCATGTCTATCTCTTCCTGATTCGATCATTGCCATTGCAATGGGGTGACCGAGAACTGGGCTATAATAACTGGAGCTTACATGCCCATACATTGGAATTGGTTTTTTATGAGCGCCTTTCNTTATTATCTGTGCGCCCTCGGGAATAATTGTTTTTCCATCCAATGACAGCAAACCCACCAATTGTTTACGATCATTTCTGATGGAATCTTCTCTCAATAATGATCTTTTTCCGATAAAATCTTTTTTTCTTGACAACATCCACCCCAATCCANCATCTTCGGGGTTTACAGACCCATCTGTGTCTTGGCCAACAATAATAAAACCTTTTTCTGCTCTCAATACATGCATTGTCTCTGTGCCATATGGTGTTATTTCATATTCCTTGCCTGCCTCAATTAAAATATTCCACAAATGCAGTGCATAATTACTGTCAACATTAATCTCAAAAGCCAATTCACCACTGAAACTTACCCTGAAAACATCAACATCTATATCATCAATCTTTGCATTCACAAAAGTCATGAATTNCATGCTTTCTTTATCAATTCCGGTGACCATCANTTTTTTTAATACTTTTCTNCTGTTGGGTCCTGCCAGAACTATGGTCGAAAGCTGTTCTGTCAGTGACGTCAGATAAACATCCAAATCTGGCCATTCTGTTTGATGCCATTGTTCAAGCCAACTCATAACTGTAGCAGCNCCACCAGTNGTGGTAGTNAAGNAGAAATGATTTTCAGCCANTCTCGTCATTACNCCGTCATCNTTAATCATTCCATCTTCACCAAGCATGATGCCATAAGCACATTGGCCTATTNCCATCTTTGATACATCATGAGTGTATATTCTCTCCAAAAAATTCAGTGCGTCCTTACCTTGAACATCAATCTTGCCGAGGGTAGATGCATCCATAATTCCGAGAGAGTTTCTAACCGCAAGACACTCTCTTTTTACAGCACTCTCTATTGTTTCGTTCTGAGTTGGAAAATACCANGGGCGAAGCCACTGACCGACTAATTCAAAGGGAGATGCCTCATTTTCATGAAAGTNATGTATTGCAGTTTTTCTTATTGGATCAAAAAATTCACCTATCTCTTGACCGGCACATACACCAAAACTGACAGGTGTATAAGCAGGACGAAAAGTGGTTGTACCTATATCAGCTATTGGTTTATTCAAGACCTCAGCCAGTATGGCCATACCATTAATATTGCCTAACTTACCCTGATCAGTTCCAAAGCCAAGAGCTGTATATCTCTTTACATGCTCTATATTTTTATAACCCTCCCTCACTGCCTGAAAAATGTCACTCACTGATGTATCGTTTTGATAATCAATAAATTGTTTGGGGTGAGATTCTGGATCTTTTCCATCGTTCACACGCCACAATGGTGACATTGATACATAGGCATTTTCTTCAACATCGAATGAGATTTTTTCAGGGAGCTCGTACCCTAAATCAGTGAGCATTTCTGATGTTCTTTCTTTTGCATCTTCAAGACAATCTTTTAGGCCCCAAAATCCATTGGAAGAGCCAACCGAGGTATTTTTTTGGTTTGTGTTTTTTGGAATAAAACAATGGAGCTTTTCACTCCATGCATTCCTACCTCCAGATTGCGAATGTAAGTGAACCGCTGGGCTCCAACCACCTGAGATGGCAAGTAAATCACAATCTCGATAAATCAACTCATTGTCATGCAGGCCTGTCTCAGAATTTAATTTTGCAATTTCAATACCTTTAACTTTATTTGAGCCTTGTACATTTGTGACAACGCTACAAAATTTAACTTCAATGTTCAGTTCACTCGCTTTTATTGTTGCAGCAGAGGACATTTCAGGCCTGGAGTCTATAATTATTATTGAATCAACACCTACATTTTTTAGATCTATTGCTGTTTGATAAGCAGAATCATTGTTTGTGAATATAGCGATATTTCTACCAGGGAGAACTGCAAATCTTTTTATATATTCTGATAATGCAGAGGCAAGCATTACTCCTGGACGATCATTGTTAGAAAAAACTAAAGGACGCTCAAAGGCACCTTGTGCGAGAACAACCGATTTTGCTCTAATTCGCCATAATTTTTGTCTAGGCGAATTAATCGTTGTTTCTGGTGAATGATCTGTATACCTTTCACAAACAGTCAGGAAGTTATAGTCGTAATAACCAAATGCTGTACTTCTTTTTAAGCATTTAACATTGGGNGCCTTCTCGAGTTCAGCTTGAGCTCTCTCTACCCACTCAATAGCACTCATATTGTCAATTTTTTCGTCAGAGTAAAGTAGNTTTCCCCCAAACTTTTCTTTCTCATCAACAATGATTACATTAGCTCCAGATTGAGATGCAACCAAAGCCGACATAATCCCTGCTGGACCGGCTCCGACGATAAGAAGATCACAATGTTCATTATGATGACTGTAATAATCTGGATCATTCTCATCTGACGCGTATCCAAAACCAGCCATTTTTCTTAAGAAATACTCGTACAATTTCCAAAACTTTGCNGGATACATAAAGGTTTTATAGTAGAACCCAGCACCAAACATTTTNCTTAACCAATCATTTATAATGGCTACATCAAAATGCAAACTGGGCCAACCTTTCTCACTGCTNGCAATCAGTCCATCATAGAGCTCNACTTGNGTTGCCTTTAAACCGGCTTCGGTTCTACTCCCAGAGCCTACCTGAAGGATTGCATTTGGCTCCTCTGGCCCACAAGAAAAAATTCCTCTCGGCCTATGATATTTAAAACTTCTTCCAACTATTTTTATGTCATTTGCTAAGAGTGCTGACGCGAGTGTATCGCCTTTATAGGCTTGCAATTTTTTTCCATTGAAAGTGAAATTCAGGATGTCATCTCTCTGGATATGTCCACCAGTTTTTAAGCGATTCTTCTGCATTAATTATTTTCCGTCATTCTGAGATAGGCTTTTAAAACTTATACGTTGCCTTGATGTNATAATTCACTGTATCTCTCTCTACAATAAACCATCTCCGACAACCCGCGCTGTGATTCCATTGTTCTTTGAAAACACCCTTAGTATTTTTTCGCATGAACAAGTAATCGCCCCATTCTTCATCTGATAATGTTTCTGGTGCCACAGGCCTTTTTATATCGGCTTCACCTCCATACGAAAATTCTGTTTCATCTCGATCGCCNCACCATGGACATTTTATTATCAACATCGTATCTCTCTCAGTGTGCTACTGCAGCAGCGCCGTGCTCATCTATAAGGGCACCTGAAGAGAAACGATCAAGTGAGAAGGGTGCATTCAAATGATGTGCTTCATTGTTTGCTAATGTATGAGCAAAAACCCATCCCGAACCGGGCGTTGCCTTAAAACCACCGGTACCCCAACCACAATTGATATAAAGCCCTTCAATTGGAGTTTTACTTATGATGGGGCATGCATCTGGAGATACATCAACAATTCCACCCCATTGCCTGAGCATTCTTACTCTGCTGAAACAAGGAAACAACTCCATGATTGCTTGCATGCAATGTTCAATTGTACAAAAGCTTCCCTTTTGACCATAGCCGATATAAGGATCAATACCAGCACCAATCACNAGCTCCCCTTTATCAGATTGGCTAATATAGCCATGAACAGCATTAGACATNACNACAGTGTCCAATACAGGCTTGAGAGGTTCAGAAACNTANGCCTGCAATGGATGACTTTCAAGAGGCAATCTCAAATCTGCTTTTTCAGCTAAAACGGAGGCATGACCAGCAACTACTAAACCAATTTTGTTTGATTCGATCCTGCCTTTGGAAGTTTCCAATCCGTAGACTTGATTATTAGATTTTAAAATTCCAGTAACCTCACACTGCTGAATAATATCAACTCCAAGCTGAGCAGCGGCTCTTGCATACCCCCATGCTACAGCATCATGCCTAGCAACACCGGCTCTTCTTTGAAGTGAAGCACCCAAGATTGGATATCGTGCAGATGTTGATGTATTGATGCTTGGGATATTTTTTTTAATTTGCTTAGCATCGACAACTTCAGCATCAATACCATTAAGCTTATTCGCACTCACTCTTCTCTCAATATCACGCATATCCTGTAATGTATGGCCCAAATTATAAACCCCTCTTTGGCTAAACATTACATTAAAGTTTAGATCTTGGCTGAGACCCTCCCAAAGTTTTAGTGATTTTTCATACAGCAATGATGCCTCGGTCCACAAATAATTGGATCGAACAATCGTGGTATTTCTTGCTGTATTTCCACCGCCTATCCAACCCTTCTCAACAACAGCGATATTCTTTAATTTGTGGTTCTTTGCGAGATAATATGCAGAAGCCAATCCATGACCTCCGCCACCGACAATAATTGCATCATAGCTTTTTTTTGGCTCAGCATCTTTTATGGCAAGTTGCCAGTTCTTATTATTAGAGAATGCATGTCTAATTAGGCTGAGAGCAGAATACTTACTCATAACTTTTTCTTTGCTCCATAGACATCACCCTCATTTTCGTAACCAGGAAAGAAGTCATGCTTTGGTAATCCATCCTCGATTTCATAATATCCTGCCATTGACGAGCAATAAATATGCTCTTTTCCACGCAATTTTGGAGAGTGATCCAGTGATCCTGGCCAAATGCCAATTTCNTCATCATCTTTTAATCTCCAGAATAAATTGGAACCNCAGATCGAACAAAAACCACGCTCCGCTTGTTGCGAAGATTGATACCAGATCAAGGATTCNTCNTTNGTTAAAATAAAATCCGATGTTTTTGCAGAAGTTGAGGCTACATAGTGCCCACTTGCTTTTTGGCATTGAACGCAATGACAGTAAGTTACATCTCCGAGATCGCCATCAACTTGGTAGGTCACACTTCCACAAGCGCAGCTGCCTGAATATTTTTCTACTTCATTTGTTTGCATTGTTTACATCTCTTAGGCGTTCATTTTTTGGATCAAAAGGACTGTCTGCGATTACAGTTGCAGGATGAATTTCACCCAGAATATCAATAGANCACCTNGTCCCAACTTCTGCTTTTTCAATATCCAGCATTGCTAGGGCAAGAGATTTGTTNACNCTGTAACCAAAATTTCCTCCTGTTGCNCGTCCNATTAATTGNCCCTCTATTGTGACTGCATTGTTACCAAGAACNTCTGCATCCTNTATTTCATCTACTTCTAGTGTGACCAATCGACTTTGATTATTTTTCTTTTGCCAAGCAAGTAAGCTTTCTTTACCTAGGAAGTTTTCCTTATCAGTTTGTATAAAACGGTCCATTGATGATTCAAATGCAGAGTATTCGATGGATAGCTCAGTGCCTACCATTCTGTATGACTTCTCAAAACGCATTGAGTCCATTGCTCTGATGCCAAATGGTTTTAGCCCAAGATCACTGCCATTCTCAAATAATTTATCAAAAATTTTATTTTGATCATTCAGTTCATGATGTAATTCCCATCCTAATTCACCAACATAATTGACCCGCATGGCGGTAATTCTACAGTCATCGATTTCTATTTCCTGGGCAGATAGCCACGGAAATGCCTCATTGGAAAAATCGTGATCAGAGACTCTCTCCAAGAGCTCACGTGATTTTGGCCCAGCAAGAACGAGTACGCCTTTTTCATCTGTGAGATTCTGGTAATGCACATCATCATCTTGTGACATGTATTTTTTGATGTAATCATGATCCAATCTCTGAAGTGCTCCTGCTGAGACAAGATAGTATGATTCTTCTTTCTCCTTTAAGACAGTGAATTCTGAATGAATGCCTCCATTAGAATTGAGGGCGTGACACAATGCAATCTGGCCTGATTTTTGAGGTATCTTGTTAGCCAATAGATTGTCTAAGAATTTTAGGGCATGCTTGCCAGAGATTCGACACTTAGCAAACGCTGTCATATCAAGGACTCCAACATTATTTGTCACATTGGTTACCTCTTTGCCCACAGCATCAAACCATTTAGATCTTCTAAAAGACCAGTGATCCACCTGTTCCATCTCTCCATCAACGAACCAGTTGGCTCTTTCCCAGCCAAATTTTTGGCCAAACACTGCTCCCATTGACTTTAATCTTTCATAACAAGGCGCTGTTTTAAGGGGTCTTCCAGCTTCTCTCTCTTCGTCTGGATAATGAATGATAAAAACATGAGAGTAGGCTTCCTCGGTTTTATCGATGAGATAGTCCTTGCTAACATAATCACCGAATCTTCTTGGTTCTACGCCAAGCATATCGATGGTTGGCTCACCTTCAATGATCCACTCTGCGAGCTGCCAGCCGGCCCCACCTGCAGCTGTAATTCCAAAACTGTGTCCCTCACTGAGCCAAAAGTTATCGATATCCCATGCCGGCCCGATGATTGGATTACCGTCAGGTGTATAAGCAATAGCGCCGTTATAAACTTGCTTAAAACCTACCTCAGCGAAAGCTGGAACCCTAGCCATCGCAGCTTCGATATGTGGCATTAATCTATCGATATCTTCCTGAAAAAGCTCATATTCGGCATCTGGATTTGGACCATCTACGTAACAACAAGGTGCACCCTTTTCATAAGGCCCTAGAATGAATCCGCCATTTTCTTCACGAAGATACCAAGAACCATCTGATTCTCTGAGAACTGCCATCTCCGGTAAACCAGAATTTTGTCTATTTATTATCTCGGGATGAGGCTCAGTAACGATATATTGATGCTCTACTGGCATTACTGGAATGTCTAAACCGACCATGGCACCAGTTTGACGTGCATAGTTTCCGGTAGCCGATACTACGTGGTCACACGTGATGTTCCCTTTATTAGTCTCAATCTTCCAGCCACCTTGAGAAGTTTGTTCAATAGATAGAACTGCAGTATTTCTGTATATGGTTGCGCCTCTCGCTCGGGCTCCTTTTGCCATCGCTTGAGTTAGGTCAGCCGGTTGAATATAACCGTCCTCTGGATGCAAGATAGCGCCAACCAAGTTATCTGTTTCACACAATGGCCAAATTGCTTTGACTTCATCTGGAGTCAAAAAATTAACATCTATNCCAATCGTCTTGGCTGTAGCCGCATATTGAAAATACTCATCCATCCTTTCATGATTCATGGCTAATCGAAGATTACCAACTTGGCTGAAACCAACCTGCTGGCCAGTTTCCTTTTCTAAGTCCTTATATAACTCGACAGAATATTTATGTATCTGGCCAACACTGTAACTCATGTTAAANAGAGGTAATAATCCTGCAGCATGCCAAGTCGAACCACTGGTCAGTTCGCCTTTTTCGATGAGGACAACTTCTTCGCCCCATCCTTTCTTTGCAAGATGGTAAAGTGCGCTGACACCTACAACGCCCCCACCGATCACAACTACTTTGGCTTGTGATTTCATATCAAGATTCCCAAAAGTTTACTTAGACTAATTAGTTANTTTATGAATACATCTNTTNGTCCATATTCTATTACGACAGACTCTATCTTTAAAAGAAATCTTTTCGCAAAAAACCTNTGAAATTGTGTTCTCAATTTTGATAAGGATAGATACAATAAAAAATAGTTATTGGAGATAAAAAATGGCAAGACGAGGTGGNGGAAGAAGATCCAAACTGGCTGTGAGATCAGCACCGCTAGAGGACAATCAAAAGCCAATTCAAGCAGGAGAAATGGGAGGACAGTTTAAACCATTTACTGAGAATGATGTAACTGACGTTATTCAAAATATTTACCGTATTCTGGAAGAAATTGGTTTCAGTCAGGCAACGCCACATTGCATAGAAACTTGTCTGGCTTACGGAGCGAAACTGGGTGACGATGGCAGATTGAGGATGCCAAAAGAAATTGTCGATCGTGCCATCAACGAAAGTGAGCGTAATTTAATCCTATTTGGTCAAGACCCAAAACACGATCTTCACGTTAACGGCAGTCGAGTTTATTTTGCAACCGGTGGTGCGGCAGTAATGATCGCGAACCCAGAAGATAAGAGTTACCGTGATTCAACAGCGCAAGATTTATACAATATGGCAAGAATTGTGGACACATGTGAAAACATTCATTTGTTTCAAAGAACATGTGTACTCAGAGATATTGAAGACAACTATGCAATGGATCTCAATACCACTTATAACTCGGTAATGGGAACTTCAAAGCATGTCGGTGCGAGCTGGACAGACAAAGATCATCTTGAAAAAACACTAAAAATGCTTCATATGATCGCGGGCAGTGAAGAACAATGGAGAAAGAGGCCTTTTGTCAGCCAGTCTAATTGTTTTGTTGTGCCGCCAATGAAGTTTGCCGAGGAGTCGCTAGAATGCCTTAGGATTGCCGTTGAAGGCGGCATGCCAGTATTACTCTTGTCAGCTGGTCAGGCTGGTGCCACAGCACCGCCCTGTCTAGCCGGCACGGTTTCTCAAGCATGGGCAGAATGTCTTGGTGGGCTGGTTTACGTTAATGCAATTAAACCAGGAGCACCGGCAATATTGGGCACTTGGCCTTTTGTTTCTGATTTACGTACTGGCGCGATGAGCGGTGGTTCGCCTGAACAAGGAATTCTCTCTGCAGCATGCGCTCAAATTGGAATTTATTTCGATCTGCCTATGGGAACGGGTGCAGGCATGTCTGACTCAAAATTGCCAGATTTTCAGGGAGGTGCAGAACATGCATCGAATGTTGCTGTATCCGCATTGGCCGGTGCCAATATTATTTATGAGTCTGCTGGGATGTATGCCAGCCTCCTAAGCGCCTGCCCAGAGAGCATTTTGCTTGATAATGACTCACTTGGTGCTTGCATGAGAATGGTGAAAGGATTGCCCGTGAACGAGAAGACTTTAGGCTTTGATGTCATAAAAGATGTGTGCCTTAACTCAAAAGGACACTATCTGGGATCCGATCAAACTCTCGATGTTATGCAGTCAGAGTATATTTATCCTGATTTCTACAATAGATTGAGTCCGGGTGAATGGCTGGATGCTGGTAAGCCCGAAGCACTCAAATTGGCGGTTAATAAAACCAAGGAAATACTCTCCAATTATTTTCCAAAACATATCTCTGATGAAATTGATGATGAGATTCGTAAAACATTTCCAATTCACCTAAAAAAGAGTGATATAGGCAGGTAAGACCTCATGAAGAATACTGCACGGGTTGTCATAATAGGTGGGGGTTCTCTGGGTGTCAGTCTTCTTTATCATCTTGCTGAAGAAGGTTGGAATGATGTTATTTTGGTTGAAAAAGGTGAGCTAACCAGTGGCTCAACTTGGCATGCTGCAGGATTATGTTCTAATTTTATTGGCAACATGACCGTTGCAAAAATTCATGATTATTCAATTTCTTTATACGATGAAATTCTTCCAGCTCAAAGTGGAAATCCATCTGTGTTTCATAAATGTGGAAGCCTGAGAATTGGGTACAGTCGCCTCGAAGAAGAGTGGTTTAAACATCTCCTGAGCAGGTCAAAAAATGTTCCTTGCGAATTCAATATCATCTCAAAAGAGGAAGCCAACAAATTGCATCCCTTTATGAATTTTGATGATGCTAGGATAATCGTAAGTACACCGAATGATGGTCACGTGGATCCATCTTCTGTCGTTACCACCATGTCACAAATTGCTTCATCAAAAGGATCTACTATCAGTCGTTTTAACCGCGTTCTTGAAATCAATAGAACGAAAGGTGGAGAATGGGAAGTTGTTACTGAAAATGGCACTATCAAAGCAGAACATGTTGTTAATGCAGGTGGTTGTTTTGCGCCAGAAGTAGGCGCAATGGTTGGAGTGGATGTACCCATTATCAATTTAGAGCATCAGTATTTAATTACCGAAAATCACCCTGCACTTCAAGAGCTTAATTTTGAATTGCCTGTATGCAGAGACTCATATTGCTCTTCTTATTTAAGGCAGGAAGGACAGGGTCTTTTGATTGGACCTTATGAGACATTCGGCGCAAAACCATGGGCACTGGATGGTATGGATTGGGATTTTGATAGAGGCCTGTTTCCCGATGATCTCGAGAGACTGATGCCTTTTTTAGACAGATGCATGGAAAGAATGCCAATTTTCAGTGAAGTTGGAATTAAAACGGTCATTAATGGAGCAATAACTCATACGCCCGATGATAATGTTTTAGTTGGACCTCAATTCGGCCTCGAAAATTTTTGGAACCTTTGTGGATCAAGTATAGGCATTGCTCAGGGAGGCGTGGGAAAATATCTCGCACAATGGATGATGCATGGTCAAACTGAATTAAATATGGCATCACTTGATTCTAGGCGATTCGGTAAATGGGCTGATAGGGAATACTGTATTACTAAGGCGATTGAATCCTATGAAGTCATGTATACGGAGGTGGCTTCAAATGAAAACAGGCATCATGGGAGAGTAAAGAGGGCGAGCCCGCTCTTCTCACTNNTGAATGAAAAAGGGGCAATTCATAATGTTGTTGCCGGTTATGAGAAACCNCTTTGGTTTAANACNAAAGAAAGNCAATCTGAACAACTTACNTGGATGAGAAGCGATGCTCATGAGGTAATNGCGGATGAATGCAANGCAGTACAAAATGACGCAGGAATTATTGACATNAGCGGATCATCTAAATTCATAATTTCGGGAGAGGGAGCAAANGATTTTCTNAANTACCTNTCCTGCAATAAANTTCCACAGGAAAAAGGATCNATCGGACTNGCGCTCTTTCACTCATCAAATGGCGGGATAATGACAGAACAATCCATTACCAAAATTGATGATGAGAAATTCTTCTTAGTGGGACCCATTGGATCAGAACTGAGAGATCTCCATTGGATGAATTTAAATGCGAAAAAATTTAATGTAAAAATAGAAAATCTGACTGATGATCTGGGTGGCATGCTTTTGACTGGACCTAAATCTAGGGACATCCTACAAAAAATAACAGAAGAAGATATATCAAATTCGTCCCTTCCTTGGTTGAAATGTGATGATTTGACGGTAGACAGCGCGACCATCAGAGTTATGCGCGTCTCCTATGCAGGTGAACTTGGATATGAATTGCATATGCCGAGATATCAAATTCTTTCGATATATGAATCCTTGATGAGAGTAGGAAAAGAAATAGGTCTGAGTGATTTTGGAGGATACGCCTTTAATTCAATGAGATTTGAGAAAATGTATCGCGCATGGGGTTCAGAATTTACAGAAGAGATAAGTGCTGTAGAAGCCGGCATGGAGAGATTCATTGATACATCAAAAAGTTTTATAGGGTCTGAGAACATCAAACAGAGAATAAAGAAAGGCATTAAAATTAAACTGGTGTTTCTGGTTTTTGATGATGAAATTGCTGCTGAGTGCTTCGGTAACGAGGCTGTATATAGTGAAAATAAACTCGTTGGTCTCACAACTGGAGGTGCTTACGGTCACCGAGTAAACAAAAGTTTAGCTTTTGCTTATATTGATGCAGACATTGTTGGGGCTGCTAAAGATCTCACTGTCCTAACCGCAGCTGGCGAGAGGAAATGTCATATACAAACTCAAGCGATTTATGATCCAAATAATAAAAGATTGAAAGCGTAGCCGATGGCAGAAAAAGATATTCCTCAAGAAGCAGAAACCATCATTATCGGTGGAGGAATTATTGGCTGTTCCATTGCATATCATCTATCTAAGAGAGGAATGAAAGACGTTGTTCTGCTTGAGAGAAAACAGCTTACCTGTGGAACCACTTGGCATGCAGCAGGATTGGTTAGCATGCTATGGCCTACGCCAACCCTTACTAATCTCGCCAAGTATTGCCACGAACTATACGCCTCATTAGAATCCGAAACAGGTCAAGCCACCGGATACAAAAGAATTGGCAGTGTCTCTCTAGCAAGAAATGAGGAGAGATTAGAAGAGTTACAACGTAATTCATCCATGGCGAAAGTCTTTGGTGTTGAATCAAGAATGATACAAAACGATGAATTAGAATCAATGTATCCTGGGATTGATTCTGATGGTGTGATTGGTTCACTCTATATAGAAAAAGACGGCCAAACCAATCCTATCGATACCACCATGGCACTTGCCAAGGGGGCTCGTAATTATGGTGCAGAAATCATTGAAAATATCGAGGTCGAAGAGATTCTGACTAAAGAAAACAAAGTTGTTGGTGTACGTTGTGGTGACACATCAATAAAAGGAAAAAATATCATACTTACGGGTGGTCTTTGGTCTCGAGAAATTGCAAAACAAATAGGAGTCCATCTCCCGCTTTATGCTTGCGAACATTACTACGTTGTAACTGAAGAAATTCCAGATTTAACACCGAGACCCGTTATGAGAGATTTTGACAAAGGCATTTACTTCAANGAGGATGCGGGGAAAATGCTTGTTGGTTGGTTTGAGAAGAATGCGATTGGTTGTCCCATGTCNAATATCAGTCATGACTTTTGCTTTGATGAATTCCCAGTCAATATGGATCATATTGAGCCCTACCTGCTTGCTTCAATGGGTACTTTCCCAATGATAGGTGAGGTTGGTATTAGAACATTTTTCAATGGCCCTGAAAGTTTCACAAATGATAATTTGCACTTAATGGGACCAACACCTGAGATTGAGAATTTTTATGTTGCTTGTGGCATGAACTCAAAAGGAATAGCTGCNGCGGGTGGTCTCGGAAAAATAATGGCNGATTGGNTTATCGATGGTTACCCATCGGGAGAAATCACTGAAACAGATGTCAGACGAAATAATTCAGTCCAGACATCACAAGTATATATTGAATCAAGAATTCCTGAGGCACTTGGCCACACTTATTCCATGCATTGGCCATTTTACCAATACAGTTCTGCCAGAAATCTCTGGGAGTCTCCCCTGCATGAAGAGCTTGCTAATGCAGGCGCTTGTTTTGGCGAGGTTGGTGGTTACGAGAGGGCAAATTGGTTCGCAAGAGATGGAGCAAAAGCTGAATATGATTACAGCTATAAACGTCAACACTGGTTTAAGTATTATGCTTTAGAACATCTCAATCTCAGAGAATCTGCTGGAATATATGACATTTCATCTTTTGGAAAATTCCATGTGTATGGAAAAAATGCAATGCAAACACTTCAATACATTAGTTGTGCGAACGTAGATGTTGAGCCAGGAAAAATTGTTTACACACAGTGGCTGAACGAAAGAGGTGGCATTGAGGCCGATCTCACCATATCAAGGCTCAATGAAGAGAGCTTTCATGTCATAACTAGCATATCTTCTTTAACAAGAGATTGGTCCCATCTAAATAAACACCTTATGAAAGACACATTCGTTGAGGATATTTCTATGGATTTTGCATGTTTATCTGTGCAAGGGCCAAATTCTAGAAATGTTCTGCAAGCAATAACAGATACGGATCTTGAGAATTCTCAATTTAAATTTGCCACTGGCAGATATTGCAAAATTGCTGGTATTGATGTTTGGATACAAAAACTTTCATATGTTGGTGAATTGGGATGGGAAATATTTATTTCTAAATCTGACGCTATTANTGTGTATAAAGCAATCAAAAATAATGGCAGAGAGTTCAATCTTTGTGATGTTGGTTTGCATGCAGTGAATAGCTTGAGACTNGANAAAGGTTACCGTCACTGGGGTCATGATATCGCNGCAGAGGATAATTTNTTCGAAGCAGGTTTATCGTTCGTGGCTAAACCTGATGGGATTGATTTTATCGGTAAGGATGCGTTTTTAAAGCAAGCAACCCAGAGTCCGAAAAGAAAGCTCGTGCAATTCAAACTTAATGATCCAGACCCTATGCTTTATCATAATGAGCCAATTATCATGAATGGACAAGTTAATGGTTATATCACCTCAGGAATGTATGGCCACAGCTTAGGATCTGCAGTTGGAATGGGTTATGTTAATTGTGAGAATCTCACTAAAGAAAAACTCAAACAAATTGATTTCGAAATTGAAATAGCGACAGAACGATTTGATGCAAAAGCTTCTTTGATCTCACTTTATGATCCCGATGGATCAAAAATGAAATTATAAAATTACCTTCTGCGACGACGTTTCGATCTTCTTGAGCGATTTTCATTTGATCCGCTTTCTGCCTCAACACGAAAACGACTAATCCAATTGGTACAGTCTGGGTCATTACCCATCATCACGTTTGCACCCAAAACTGCCTGCATAACTTCTTCGTGCAATGGACTGGTTATAGCTGAAGTCATTCCTGACGCAATTGCCATAGTTAAAAATGCTGCGTTTATTCCATTTCTGTTTGGTAACCCAAAGCTTACATTTGAAGCACCACAGGTTGTATTTACTTTAAGCTCGTCTTTTAGACGGGAAACCAAATGCATAATTTGTTTTCCAGCAGAATTAATTGCACCAATGGGCATTACAAGAGGATCTACCACAACATTTTCGTGTGAAATTCCATGATCTGCTGCTCTTTCGACAATTTTTTTAGCAACCTCAAAACGCACATCTGGATCTTCAGATATGCCGGTCTCGTCATTAGATATGGCCACAACGGCTGCATCGTATTTAGCAACTAAGGGCAGGACCGACTCAAGCCTGTCCTCTTCTCCGGTAACCGAATTAACTAGTGGTTTTCCCTGATAAACTGCCAAGCCAGCTTCGAGAGC
>PBVS01000030.1 GCA_002728725.1 Woeseiaceae bacterium | reverse complement strand
TAGAGTTACTAAAAAAATGGTTAATTGATGACGGTAAATTAACAAGAAGGATCGGTGGGAAATACTCATTCGAACTAAAGAATGGAGATTCAACGAATGGGCACATTGATGTTCTTATATCGAAAAGAAAGATGAGACTAGTAGAGGCACCAAGAATTGATGAAGAACCGCTCTCTTCTGGGCCAATAACAACAGAGTTTTTAATCGAAAAAGTTGAAGATGAATGTAAACTGATAGTAACTACAAAAGGAATACCCGCAACAGAGGAGTGGGAAGAAGATTTTAATCGCTATCAAAGCAATTGGAAGAACGCATTAGATGAACTAAAAGCTCAGTTTGCAGAAAGATAAATCTAATTGATCACGTCGACTTTCATATAATCTTTTAACGCATCAGGTATTTTTATAGAACCATCTTTTTGTTGATAATTCTCAACTACAGCCACTAATGCTCTTCCAGCAGCGACTCCTGATCCATTTATTGTGTGAACAAATTCATTTTTTCCAGTTTCAGGGTCTTTATATCTTGCTTTCATTCTTCTGGCTTGAAAATCTCCAAATAAACTGCACGAGGATATTTCTCTGTATTTTTTCTGACCTGGTAACCACACTTCAATATCATAAGTGAATGTTGAGCCAAATCCGATATCTCCTGAAGAAAGTGCAACCACTTGATATGGAAGTTTAAGTTCTTTCAATACATTCTCTGCGTGGCTGGTAAGTGACTCTAATGCCTCGAGTGATCCATTGGGTGTGGCAATTTGGACAAGTTCAACTTTTTCGAATTGGTGTTGCCGAATGAGACCCTTAGTGTCTTGTCCATAACTTCCAGCTTCAGATCTAAAACACGGTGTATGAGCAACAAGTTTTCTAGGCAGCGTGCTTGCATCTGTTATCTTGTTTCCAAATAAATTTGTCAGTGGGACCTCGGCTGTAGGAATCAAGTAATAAGATTTATCAGAATCTATTTTAAATAAATCACTCTCAAACTTGGGTAATTGTGATGTTCCGACAAGAGATTGACCATTAACAATATAAGGCACATAAAACTCTTCATAAGCATGTTTATTGGTGTGCAGATCGAGCATAAATTGAATCAGAGCCCTTTGAAGGGTGGCCAATTTACCGTTTAGAACAGAAAAACGACTCCCTGAAATTTCAGACGCCTTATCCAGATCCAATAAACCAAGATTATTACCCAGTTCAATATGATCTTTTGGCTCAAAATCAAAAACGGTTTTCTCGCCCCATGATCTGATTAACTCATTGCTCGTTTCATCTTTACCATCAGGTACAGTTTTCATGAGGGTATTGGGAAGACCAAGTTCAATTTCTCTCATTTTAGAGAGAATTTCATTCAATTGGCTTTCATTTTCCGATAGCGCTGTATTTATTTCTTCAGAACTTTTCATCAAGTCACCTGTGTCATCACCTTTTGACTTGGCCATACCAATGTCACGTGAAATTGAGTTTCTCTTGCTCTTCAAGTCTTCATTCTCAATCTGAAGTTTTTTTCTATCATCATTCAAATTGACATAAGCTTTGGTATCAAACTTGAAACCTCTTCTTGCGAGATTGTTAGCTATTTCATCAATTGATTGTCTGAGTTTCTTTGGGTCTAACATAGGATAAATTCGCTCTCTTTCAGTAAATTATAATCTTCACTTAGAAAAAATCATTTTGCCTGTATTCATAAAAATTCATGATACCCGAAAGAAATGAACAAGTTATGATTTTTATTGAAATTACCTATCTTTTAATATCATTTCTTCAAGATTAAGAGACCATTTCTTTAAAAGCACTTCTCCAAGCATAATTCCAATCACAATCCCGATTTGATTAAACAATAAGTCAAGCCACTCAAAGGATCTGTATGGCAGATAGTATTGCACAAGTTCAACGATGCACCCATAAAATGACACGATCACAAAAAAACTTAATGTCATTTTGACTTGCCCGCTAAACCACAGAACCAAAAATACAAACACAAGAGTGTGAATGATTTTATCGATATAGATCGATTCTTCTTTTATCTCAGATGAAAATAACCACTCTGGAGGAGCAAACATAATGAAAGTTACAAAAAATATCACCAAGAAACCCAGAGCAAACCAAAGCTTTGGTCTCTCGAGATGATAGAAACGCACCCTATTGCCCTATTTCACTATTCNGAAGCATTGCTTCTATATCAAATAGATCAGGATCCAGTTTCATATTNAAGNCTGGATTTAAAAAATTGATAATCATATCCTGATTGAGTGAATCTTTGATTANCATTTTAACCATTACTTTATTAGAAAAAGCAACATCAAATACAAACTTATCATTATTGCTCAATTGATATTGCGCATTGATCCAAAAAAGATTATCGCCGTCATAATAACTATTTATCAACTTTAGATCACGTGCTGAGTCTTCATCGCCTTTTAGCATTATGATCGGCGCTGTATTGTTAATACTTCGATAATCTCTTAAAGTAATATTATTTAAATCAATATCGTAAGAAATTAACTTAATTCCATTCCCAATTATTATTTGCTCATAAGGACGCTTATAGTGCCATCTAAAATTAACTGGCTTCTCTATTGATATAGTCCCCTCCATCTTATCAATGATTTCGCCTTGCTCATCTCTTATAATCTGTTCAAAGTGGCTCTGAAATGTCTTATTGGAAAATATGTTTGTATTGATCAGCCCTTCTGCATAATTNGNNTCATTAGCACTATCATCGGCACTCAAAAACAGAGGAANCAAGATTACAATAGAANTTATCAATCTTATGGGCATAGCAATTATTTAGTNTTTATTCTTCATGCACAGAAGGAATAAGTATCTCTCGNGTTCCATTTGATTCAAGAGGNCCAACAAGACCTGCTGACTCCATTGATTCGACCATTCTTGCAGCACGATTNTAGCCAATTTTTAGTCGTCGCTGAATTCCTGATATTGATGCTTTCTTTGTNTCAATAACAATCTGGACTGCTTGGTCGTANAGTACATCTTTTTCTGCATCCGNCTCATCGTCTCCCGANCCCATTATATTTAAATCAGTCGTNTGAACTATTTCATCAATATATTGTGGTGAGCCTGCTTTTTTGAGATTGCTGACAACCGAATGTACTTCATTATCAGCCACAAATGCACCGTGAACTCTGTTTGGCAATGATGTTCCTGGGGGAAGATAAAGCATGTCTCCATGACCCAAAAGAGTTTCTGCTCCCATTTGATCTAGTATCGTTCTAGAATCTACTTTTGCTGAGACTTGAAAAGCAATCCTACTAGGTATATTGGCTTTAATTAATCCAGTTATTACATCAACAGATGGTCTTTGAGTAGCCAGAATCATATGGATACCAGAAGCCCTTGCTTTTTGTGCGAGTCTTGAGACCAGTTCCTCAGTTTTCTTACCTACTATCATCATCATATCTGCAAGCTCNTCAATTATAACCACTATGTATGGNAGTGTATTTAGTGTTGGNTGATCTACTGGNTCATCATCATCTAGCAATTCTGGTAATTTAAATAATGGATCGGGGATTGGGTTACCATCTGCAATTGCATCTTTAACTTTCTTATTAAAGCCTCCAATATTCCTTACACCGAGAGCGGCCATAAGCTTATATCTCCTGTCCATCTCTGCGACACACCACCTGAGTGCATTAGCTGCCTCTTTCATATCTGTGACTACTGGTGTGAGAAGATGAGGTATGCCCTCATAAACTGAAAGTTCGAGCATTTTGGGATCCACCATAATCAACCTTACGTGTTCTGAGGTAGCCTTATACAAAAGGCTCAATATCATGGCATTAATTGCGACTGATTTACCAGATCCAGTAGTTCCTGCAATCAATAAATGAGGCATTTTAGACAAGTCTGCAACAACTGAATTACCTCCAATATCTTTTCCAAGAGCTAAAGTTAGAGGCGATGACATTTCATCATAAACTTTTGACTTTAGAATCTCACCTAACGTAACNAACTCTCGACTTTCATTAGGTATTTCTAGCCCAACNAATGATTTACCAGGTATAACTTCAACGATCCTCACGCTTACGACTGATAGAGATCGGGCCAAGTCTTTTGATAAAGTTGAAATCTTACTAACCTTAACTCCAGGTGCAGGATCAAGCTCAAATCGAGTGATAATCGGTCCAGGGGAAACCGAGACTACCTCAACCTCAATCCCAAAATCTTTCAATTTAAGNTCAACAAGTCTTGACATTGCCTCCANTGATTCATTTGAATAAGCNTGCTCTCGTNATGGCGGATCNTCTAAGAGAGCTAAATTNGGCAGNTCACCGTCAGTCGGAGGCTCAAACATNGGAACCTGTCTTTCTTTTTCAGCACGATTGCTTTTCTCTAGTTTNGGTGTAATTGNNTCAATTTTAGGAGGTGCTTTTTTTGCTATTCGCTTTTTTTCTGCATNAAAAATTTCNTTTCTCTCNGCTTTTTTTCTTTTTTCTTCAAATTTATCTTTAATTTCATCGATTTTACNNAGGCAAAACTCCCAGAAAACTAAACTGTATTTGCCAATTTCATCGATAATCTTTATCCATGAAACATTTAANAAAAGTGAAATGGAAGCCAACCATACAAAAAATAATAAGGTAGTTGCTCCAAGAAGCTTCATNGAAGATTCAAGNTAATTACCTATTACTTGNCCTAGGATTCCTCCTGCTGTCTCTCTATAAAACTCACCAGAAAAATGAAGGGTAGACAGAGCNCAACTTGTAATGAGCAACAAGATAAANCCACTTGTCCTCATAAATAAATCACCACGATTAGGNTTCTCTGGATNTTTGGATTCTCTGTATATNGACCAACCAAAATACAAAACAATTATCACTAGTAAATACGATGATGCTCCNAAAAGATTAAAAAGAAAATCAGCCAATAGTGCACCAAATTTTCCAATCGCNTTTTGTACNTGTGATTCATTGCCTACATATGAAACGCCAGGATCATCGATATCATATGTTGATAAAGCCAAGAANAGAATCAAACCGATGGCGCCNGTTACCCAAAGGGTTGATTCTCTTAAATTTTGTTTTACTTTTGAAGATAGGCTAATTTTATTTATTTTAGACATTTTTCATAATAAAAATAGTTGATTAATTAAGTCTATACTATAAAAATAAAATGTAGTAATTTTACCTGCCAAATACAAAACGCTCTCCCTGATAATACAACAATGCATCATAATACTCATTTATATAGCAGGAAAAAAATCCGCTGTATTTATGATCAATCGATAGCTATTATAACGTAAAAATTAGTCAAAAATTTTAAGTTAATATGTAACTATGCCTAATCTAAAACATAACAAATTAATCATACTTGGATCGGGTCCTGCAGGATATGCAGCGGCTGTATATGCCGCACGTGCTAACTTACAACCAGTCATAATTACTGGAATGGAGCAAGGAGGCCAATTGATGACAACAACGGATGTTGATAATTGGCCGGGTGATGTTGAGGGTCTTCAGGGGCCAGAGCTAATGGACAGAATGCTAAAGCATGTGGAGAGATTCGGAACAAATGTAGTAAACGATCATATAGAGAGTGCAGATATTACGAATCGCCCTTTTCGCTTGAAAGGCAGTACATCTGAATACACTTGCGATGCTCTTATCATTGCTACTGGAGCCACTGCAATGTATCTCGGTCTCCCCTCGGAAGAAAAATACAAAGGTAAAGGTGTTTCTGCCTGTGCTACGTGTGATGGTTTTTTTTACAAAAACAAAAAAGTAGCGGTAATTGGCGGAGGTAACACGGCTGCTGAAGAGGCGCTGTATTTAAGCAATATTGCAGAAAAGGTTTATCTCGTTCATAGAAGAGATCAAATGAGAGCAGAAAAAATTCTTCAGGACCATATATTNCAAAAACAAAAGGAAGGAAAAATATCCATTTATTGGGATNATGTCGTAGATGAGATTCTTGGTGATGAAAGCGGAGTAAATGGCCTTAAGATAAAAAATGTAATCAATAGNAAGGANACGACNATTGAGCTTTACGGTGTATTTATTGCTATTGGTCATAAACCAAACACCGAATTNTTCAAAAATCAACTAGATATGAAAAATGACTATATTAAAATCAAATCTGGTCTTGCTGGAGATGCAACTGCAACNAGCATCAAAGGTGTTTTTGCTGTNGGTGATGTTTCAGATCAAATATACAGACAAGCAATAACATCAGCAGGTGCTGGATGCATGGGTGCATTAGATGCAGAAAAATACCTTGATTCNTTGAATATTTCAAAATCTTAACTAAAATAAATTTAACTAGATCAACTATCTAAAAAATACAGATAAAAAAGGGGAAATTTTGGCTAAAGAAGAAGCAATTGAAATGGAGGGCATTGTGACAGAAGCACTCCCTAACACGACATTTAGGGTGGAATTAGAAAACGGTCATAACATAATCGCTCATATCTCTGGAAAGATGAGAAAACACTATATAAGAATTTTAACTGGAGATACCGTAACAGTAGAAATGACTCCTTATGATTTAACCAAGGGTCGAATTACATTTAGAGGAAAATAGTTATTTCTTTCTTCTTCATCGGCAATCAATTGTAACTTTATCTTTTTTAACTGAAACTTCCACAGTTCCGCCCTTTTTTAAGCGATCAAATAATAATTCATTTGCAAGCGGCTTCTTTATATATTTGTTGATTATCCTTGATAGAGGTCTGGCACCCATTTTGTTATCGTAGCCTTTTTCTGCAATCCATGATTTTGCTTTTTTATTTAAATTTATTGTTATCTGATCTTTCTCTAACTTCTGCTCTAACTCGATTATGAGTTTATCTATAACTCGGTTAATTGAATATCTATCGAGAGCAGAAAACTCAATTACTGAATCCAGTCTATTTCTAAACTCTGGTGAAAAAATCTTCTCTAATTCATAAATACTGTCTTTAGTATGATCTTGATTAGTAAAACCCATAGAAGATCTGCTCATTTGCTCTGCACCGGCATTGGTCGTCATGATAAGCAAGATATTCTTGAAATCAATCTTCCTTCCATTACTGTCCGTTAAAACACCATGATCCATTATCTGCAGCAGAATATTAAAAATATCAGGATGTGCTTTTTCAATCTCGTCTAACAGTACGATGCTGTGTGGTTTTTGATTAACCGAATCAGTCAGCAAACCTCCTTGCTCATATCCAACGTATCCAGGTGGCGCACCAATTAATCTGGAGACGCTATGTTTTTCCATATATTCAGACATATCTATTCTGATTAAATCTATACCCATCAAAAATGATAATTGTTTTGATATTTCTGTCTTTCCAACACCTGTAGGGCCAGAAAACAAGAATGAACCAATTGGCTTATCATCATCAGATATTATAGAACGAGAGATCTTGATTGATGAGACAAGTGATTCAATAGCCTTATCCTGACCGAAAATAACTAATTTAAGATCTCTTTCAAGTGTTTTTATTATGTCCTTATCAGATCGAGAGACATTCTTTGATGGAATCTGAGCCATTAAAGCTACTACATCCTCGATATTGGATCTTGAGATTGTAGTTTGATTTTTTTTATTAGCTTGGAGTTTCAAGTATGCTCCTGCTTCATCAATTACATCGATTGCCTTATCGGGAAAATTTCTGTCACTTAAATATTTTTCAGACAGTTCCACACAAGCATAAATTGACTCCTGCTCATATTTGACGTCGTGGAATGATTCAAACTTTGAAATAATTCCCTCGATTATCTTTATAGTATCTTGAGCTGATGGCTCATCTATATCAATTTTTTGAAATCTNCTAGAGAACGCATGATCTTTTTCAAATATCTTTCGATATTCNGAATAAGTNGTAGATCCAATACAGCAGACATCGCCATTAGTAAGAAAAGGTTTTAGGATATTGGANGCATCCATCACNCTTCCGGATACTGCNCCTGCTCCNATTACAGTATGAATNTCATCAATAAATAAAATGGCTTTTGACTTTTCTTTTATCTCTNCTATTATATTTTTTAANCGTTTTTCGAAATCTCCTCTATATTTTGATCCCGCAAGAAGAGCACCCATATCCAATGACAGTATTTCCGTGCTCGACAATGATTCATGTGCCTTATTCTCAGAAATTAATCTTGCTAATCCTTCAACAATTGCAGTCTTGCCCACACCTGTATCTCCGACCAATAAGGGGTTATTTTTTTTGCGTCTTGATAGGACCTGAATAATTCTATTCAGCTCATCTTCTCTTCCAATAAGAAGATCATTTTTATTTTCAGTAACTAGCTGATTAAGGTTAATAGTGTATTTCGAGAGAAAATTTGTATTTTCTTTTGTATCCTTTTCTTTAGTTTTGTCGCTCTCAATTCTGTATTGCTGCTTAACATCATTGCCATGAGATATATAACTCACAATATCCAATCGAGTGATGTCTTGCTTAGATAGAAGGTATGCAGCCTGAGATTGTTTTTCGCTAAAGAGGGCGACCAACACATTTCTTCCATTAACCTCTTTCTGCCCTGAAGATTGAACCTGAAATACCGCTCTTTGAAGCACTCTCTGAAAACCCAGAGTTGTCTGAATCTCTTGTGATTCATTGTTTTCAATTTTTGGGGTATTCTTATCAATAAAACTCTTTAACTGCTCTCGAAGCTGACTAATATCCCCATTGCAATTTTCTATTATCTCGGATATCTCAGGCATATCCAACAATGAGAGCAACAGGTGCTCCAATGTCACAAATTCATGATGTTTGTTCTGCGCGTTAAGAAAAGCCTCATTAAGATAAAATTCAAGCTCGTTACTAATCATATTTACTTTAACATCACGTGTTTATTCTTTTTCCAATGAGCACAACAATGGATACTGATTATCCTTGGCCATCTTCTTAACTTGAGCAACTTTTGTCTCAGCTATTTCATATGTGTATAAACCGCAATTTCCTTTTCCTTTCGTATGCACATTAAGCATAGTCTTTGTTGCATTTTGTTTATCCATGTGAAAAATACCCATCAAGACATCAACAACAAATTCCATTGGAGTAAAATCATCATTTATTAGTATCACTCGATATAAAGTGGGTTTCTCTGTTTCCATCTCTTGCTTTGAGAAAAGATCACTTTGACTTATATTTATTAGGTCTTTATCGTTCATTTTGTTTTTTTAGCTTGTTTTCTAGGTTTTTATAAACTGTATCTATCATCCTAAAATCACTGTTGAAGATCTATCTTTTTATTATTTCATATTAACTATTTTGTAATAAATTTAATATATCTTGTTATCAAATTAGTATTAATAATGTTAAATTTATCAGCATATGAGAAATATAATAAAATCCTCCTTCAGCGGTGTCATGAATTCAAACCCACATAAGAGCTTGAATATAAAAAGGAGCGCAAACTTTTTTTCTTGGGTAATTTTATTGCTTTTATGTTTCCAGATCTCACAAATATTGTGGAAAATTTTTACACCAAAACCAACAATTGAAAAAATTGGAATTCCTGAAAATATGCATCAGAAATCAATTAACATAGAAAACAATATCAGAAGGATCGACTCGAGCAACATAATTAATCAAAATTTATTTGGAGCTTCTGAATACGAGCAAAATAAAAATTTTGCTGAGACAGAACGAGAATTACAGGTGATATCGAATGTAAAAGAAACGTCTCTGAATCTCAAACTAAAAGGTATTATCCACGATGCCATAAACTCAGAGTCAGTAGCCTTAATCTCAAGTAACGAAGAAGATGCAAAAGTTTTTAAAATTAATGATACAGTGGTTCAAGGGACTCGGTTGCATTCCGTTTATGCTGACCGCATCATACTTGACAACAGAAATGATTTAGAAAGTTTGAAATTACCCAAAGAAGAGGTGCCAACTTCAGTAACTAAAATTGTACATAGTGAGATAAAACCTTTAAATCAGTTTGGAGCTAAGCTAGCAGACACAATAAGACCAACGCCTTATTTTACATCTGGCAAACAAGCTGGTTATAGGGTTTATCCTGGAAATGACAGAAAGCAATTTATGTCTTTGGGCTTGATGTCAGGCGATCTTATAACAAGCGTCAATGGCATGGTTTTAAATGATCCGCAAGAAGCTATGATGATTTTTCAAGATATTGAAAAAGAAAGCCAGGTTACTCTCACAATCACAAGAAACAATGAATCCATTGAGCTAAAAATTAATAGTGATCAATTTAATGAGCAGACATAGAGACAACATAAGAAGTAATAATTTTAGGGGATTTTTGTTTATCCTATTCACATCTTTTCTGGTTTTTGGGAAAGTGGCCTCTCAACAACAATCCATAACTCCAAATTATATAGGTGTTGAATTAAGATCTGTAATTGAAGCAGTCAGCTCAATAACTGGGAAAAACTTCATTATTGATCCCAGAGTAAGGGCTGAAGTGACCCTCCTCTCTTCCACCCCAATGTCATCTGAAGCATTCTATGAAGCCTTTTTGTCCTTATTGCAAGTTCACGGATTTGTCGCTGTAACGTCAGGTGAAATAATAAAAATTGTCCCCGATGCCAGTTCAAGGCAATACCCTGGTTCTCCTAATATAGAGGACGCTTCAAATGAAGATTTTGTGACTCAAGTCATAGAAATTAATAACATNAGTGCGACACAACTTGTGCCTATACTGAGGCCTCTTCTNCCTCAATATGGTCACCTGGCTGCGCATGCTGGATCAAATGTACTGATAATATCTGATAGAGCAAATAATGTAGATCGGATAATTGACATAGTTCGCAGAATTGATCAGTCAGACGAAAATGAAATAGAGGTTATCAAACTNAACTATGCTTCAGCATCCGAAATCGTNCGTGTTTTAACTGTTCTAGCTAATGCTCCAAGNACGGATGGAGCGCCTTCGAGAATATCAATGGTCGCAGATTCCAGAACAAATAGCGTTCTAATTGGAGGAGAAAAAAATGGAAGATTAAAAATTCGAGCGCTTATTGCTCACTTAGATACATCTACTGAAGAAGGTGACACAACNAGAGTAAGGTATCTCAGATATGCTGATGCTGAGACCCTAGCAACAAATCTNAAACAGCATTTTACCCAGCAAAGCCAAGTTAATAATTCGAGCACCTCAAATACTTCAGAAAATATGAATGTTTGGGCTGATCAACAAACCAATGCAATTATTGTGAATGCACCTCCAAAGACAATGCGCTCACTAATGAGCATTGTTGATCAGCTAGATATAAGGCGAATGCAAGTTCTTGTGGAGGCTATCATTGTCGAAGTAGTGGCTGATAGGACATCAGAATTGGGTGTAACATGGGCTACCGATGGAAGNAATAATGACAATGTTATTGGAGCAACNAATTTTCCTGACATGGGNCCTGGGGTCATTCAGCTTGCTGGCCTTACAAATAACAATAATAACATCAATATCAATCCATCTAATTTCATTGGACAAGGAATGTCTATCGGGGTNGGAAAAATCACCAAACAAGGAACTAGCTTTGCATCAATATTGAGAACATTAGAGGGTATTGCAGATACAAATATAATTTCAACTCCTTCAATTGTAACAACTGACAATGAAGAAGCGAGCTTAAACGTTGGCCAAGAAGTCCCTTTTGTAACGGGGTCGTTCTCCAATACNGGGAGNACTGGTGGCGCCATCAACCCTTTTCAAACTATTCAACGTGAGCAAGTCGGTGTTAGCTTAACGATAACTCCTCAAATAAATGAGGGGGATTCAATACTTTTAAGTATTGCACAAGAGATCTCTAATATTTCAGCCTCTTCNAGTGGCGCTGTTGACTTGATTACCAATGAAAGAACCATTGATACTACNGTGATTGTAAATGATGGAGATATTCTAGTACTAGGAGGATTACTTGAAGATCAATTAAGAGAATCTGATCAAAGAGTTCCGNTATTAGGGAATATCCCATTATTAGGAAATTTATTTAAGAGCAAAAAAACAACAAAAGTAAAAACCAATCTCATGGTTTTTATAAGACCAAAAATTCTAGATACGGATGAGCAAGCTTCCTTTGAGACAAACAAAAAATATAACTACATAAGAAATCTACAGATTGAAGAAAAAAGCTCAAACTCAGAAAAGAATGAACTATTGAGCGATAGCCCCCTGCTTCCAGAAATTGAAANTTATATTGAAAANAATCAATAGCATCTTCAGATGAATACAAACGGTGATAATTCAAATTCATTCCATATTGATAAGCTTCCTTACTCTTATGCTAAAAAAAATAAGATTCTGATAACCTCATCCAAAGATAATATAGTGCAGGTTTATTATCATGGTGATATTAAAGCAGAGCAAATTGTCGAGACGAGACGATTTATTGGTAGCCCAATAAGCTTAAATGAAGCAACGAGCAATGAATTCGATAAATTACTTCGTGAAATATATGAAGAATCATCAACATCAAATCTAGATATCGCGAATGAAATAAAAGATGATGATGACTTATTGAGTTTAGCCGAGGATCTTCCTGAGCCTGCTGACTTATTGGATAGCGATAATGATGCACCAATAATAAAATTCATTAATGCGATATTGACAGAAGCGCTCAAAAATAAGGCTTCAGACATTCACATAGAACCATATGATAATAGGCTAACTGTAAGATACAGAATAGATGGAGTCTTACAAGAAATTCTAGACACAAAAAAAGCTTTAACTTCACTCATAGTATCTAGAATAAAAGTCATGTCTAAGCTTGATATCGCAGAGAAAAGGCTCCCTCAGGACGGAAGAATTTCTCTTGCCATCGCTGGAAGATCAGTTGATATAAGAGTTTCAACAATACCTTCTGGTCATGGTGAGCGAGTAGTCATGAGATTACTGGATAAGCAAGCTGGTAGATTAGATATCTCATCACTTGGCATGGAAGAAAAAACACTAATCTCAATTGATAGTTTAATTCAAAAACCACACGGAATATTACTTGTAACAGGACCAACAGGTTCAGGCAAGACAACGACACTTTATGCTGCCCTTGAGAGGATTAATGACAACACAAGAAATATCATGACAGTAGAAGATCCAGTTGAGTATTTGATAGATGGTATTGGGCAAACACAAGTTAACAAAAAAATTGATATGACCTTCGCAAAGGGTTTGAGGGCTATACTCAGACAAGATCCAGATGTTGTAATGATTGGAGAGATACGTGATCTTGAGACAGCTGAAATTGCTATTCAAGCTAGCTTAACAGGCCATCTAGTAATGGCGACACTACACACCAATACTTCAGTAGGCGCTATAACAAGACTAAGAGACATGGGTATTGAGCCATATCTGATATCGTCAACTCTCATTGGTGTTATAGCACAGAGATTGGTCAGAGTTCTTAACCCATCAACAAAAAAATCAAAAGAAGCTAAATCTTATGAATGTGAAACCCTCGGAATCAATCCTTCTGATCCACCAATTATCTATCATGCAGATGGAGCATCTGGGTTTTCTGGAAGGACCGGTATTTATGAATTACTGCAAGTTGATGACAACGTGAGAGAGCTTATTCATGAAGGTGCCAGTGAGAGAGAAATTGAGAAATATATAAGAAAAAACAATCCCAGCATAAGAGAAGATGGCAAAAACAAGGTTCTCTCTGGAGTCACTACATTAGATGAAATTCTTCGAGTAACGCAAAACGATTGACCAAATAAATGCCAGCGTACGAATATACAGCAGTTAAAAATGATGGCTCAGAAATGAATGGATCCATCGAGGGAGACAATGAAAAGCATATTAGAGTGATACTAAGAGAGAGAGGTTTGCACCCTATATCTATAATTAGAGTGAAGAATAATCAAAGTTACACCAAGAAAATTACCTTTAATAGAAAGAAATTTAATACAACTGAACTAGCCCTTTTTACAAGACAGTTTGCCACGCTTATTGAATCTGGTATTCCTTTAACAGAAGCTTTGATTTCAATCGAAAATCAGCAAAAAAAACGATATCAGAAAAATATAATACTTGATATTCATTCTAAAATTATGGAGGGATATTCTCTTTCTGACAGCTTCGCTGAATACCCTGACTCTTTTCCAGGTATCTACATAAAAACTCTAGCTGCTGGAGAAAACTCTGGAAATCTAGGATTAGTACTAAAAAGACTGGCAGATTATATTGAATCAAAAAATAAACTTCAGCAATCAATAAAAAATGCACTTATTTACCCTTCAGCATTGATCATTACATCCGTTTTAGTTATTTCTTTTATGTTGGTTTACGTAGTGCCCAAAGTAATATATATATTTGAAAATTTTGATCAAGATTTGCCTATCATTACACAAGCGGTGATAGTTATTAGCGAATTTATAAGAGATCAATTTATAGTGATAGCTCTATTAGTTTTAGCTTTGATTGCTGGGGCAAATATTATGTTACAAAAAAAAGAAGTAAAAATGTGGTGTCATAATTTATTATTAAATATACCTATCTTCGGTAAACTAATCATGAATTCTAATAGTGCAAGGTATATGCAAACACTCAGTACCCTCTCAGCAAGCGGTGTGCCGATTTTGGACGCACTAAAAATATCAGCAGAAGTCATAATAAATGTGCCAATGAGAAATACAGCCATTGAGACAGTAACGAGAGTCAGTGAAGGAGAGTCAATTAGCAAATCTTTGTCCTCGAAAAATTTATTCCCTTCAATGATGATATACATGATAGCGAGCGGAGAAAAAAGCGGGAAATTAGAGGAAATGCTCGATAAAGCCACCGAAAATCAAGAAGAAGAATTCAAAAATACCATTGAATCTTTACTGGGTATACTTCAACCTCTAACAGTAGTAATAATGGCAATCATTGTTCTTTTGATTGTTCTGGCTATCCTTCTTCCTATTTTCGAAATTAATAATCTAATTGCTTAGAGTTATTCAACATTTGATCTAAGCACCCCAACTACTACGCCCTCTATAACCATTTCTTCTGATTCCAGATCAACATTGATTGGTAAAAATTCATCATTTTCAGGGAGCAATGTGACTATCGAGTTATTTTGAGTATATCTTTTTACAGTAACCTCATCATTTATTCTGGCTACAACAATTTGACGACTTCTTATTTCACTGGTTCTATGAACAGCAACAATATCATTGTCAAAAATACCAGCATCTTTCATGCTCATTCCATTTATCCTAAGCAAATAATGAGGCTTCGGACTAAAGTAATTCGGATCAATATTCACATAAGATTCAAAATTTTCTTCTGCAAATACTGGATTTCCTGCTGCTACCTGCCCTATTAATGGAAGACCAATCTGCTCTCTTAATGAATCTTTGAGTCTTATTCCTCTGGACGAGGATTTTATCAATTCAATTACACCTTTTTTCTGAAGTGCTCTCAAGTGCTCTTCTGCAGAGTTGGGTGATTTAAATTTTAGCTCAGTCGCAATTTCCATCCTCGTGGGAGGTATACCGTATTCATCCATAAAATCTCTTATCATATTCAGGACGATACGTTGTTTTGGAGTCAAATCATTCATGGTGTAAAGATCTAATATACTGTATATAAAAACACATGTAATTATATACAGTATTACAATTTACGCAATATCTTTATTCCAAAATATTGATTTGATTGCTTGCTCGTATCAAAAATAACGATCAATTAAACTCTCTGCAGCACGTCTTCCCTCACCAGCTGCTCCATTCCAGTATTGATGCCCTTTAAGTTCCGAATGTCCTATTGCAATCCTTCCATATGATTGTCTAAGGATATCAGATGGAGTTTCACTTCCGTCTTTTGTGTGTATGAAGTTTAAACCAGGATTAACATAAGCATGACCCCAGCGGTTTAATATAATGCCGGCAATATCTCTTGTCGGGTCAAAACCGCCTGCAGAAAACATTGATGTCATTTGTTCTCGTATCTCTCTTTCATAATCAATAAATGACTTTGTGAGGAGCTCAGCTCTGCATAGTGCACCCTGTTCTCTCGCATTTAATCCAGGCTTAATTATTGGAATATAAAAAGTCATCACAATTGGTTTATCTGGATCCAATGGTTGAGAGTTGCCTCCTACAATCATAGGTCTTCGAATATTGCAGGTAAATCCGATACCTTCCGTCCAGAAGGCAGCTGATATGCCTAATCTTTCGAGGAAACGCCAATTTGTGAGAGCCACATTGGCAACAAGTACAGGAGAATGATTAATTTTATTGTAAGCCTCATGGTACTTTGCTGGCAAATCTCTGAGAATCCTTCTATTTACCCACCCTCCAGAAGCCATAACGACTGTTTTTGATTTTATTTTATAAAGTTTATTTTTATTATTATAAATCACCTCAACGCCCTCATGATCACTGCCTTTACCAATGTGTTGAACGTTGACAGCCGTTGAGTTCAGACGCATACGGATTGGATTAACTTCCTTATCTAGCTGACTGAAATTGACTGGATTGAATAATATATCTTCAAAAGTGTTTCCCTTAATTGAATTGGGAATTAATTTCTTTATAAAGTGCCTGGCTATTCCCGTGTTGCCACCAGGGAAACTTTGCAAAAAAGGTGCTTCTATTTGGCTTGTTTTTAAAAAGCCTGGCATCTCAAAATATTTCCCCCAGTATGCACTGAGGGCATCGCATCCAAATCCTATGATACTTGCCATTATTGGATCATAGAATGAAGTAATCTCTGGAGGCATGCCTAATACATTTTCATAATAGGATTTTAAGGTTATAGAATCTAACCATTGGTCATTATTATGTTTTTTGTTTTCAGTAATGTTGATTGCTCGAACTCTGGTGAAAGCTTGCTTAAGTTCTGAACTCCATGGGGTTGAATTTAAACCGCTATCCCAGACATCCTTGACCCAAGGTGTTTTAGCCCCTCTAAAGAAATGGCCGGCATCAAACTTATGTTCATACCATGTCATATGATCAAAATTATCAATAGGAATTCGCATTTCAGAAGCTGCGCCTTCTGGTATTTGATATTCGAACTCTCTTGGCATATTCAGTGCTGAAAAATAATCATCAGGACCGCCATTTATTGTTGGTAATGCAAAGTCATTAGAACCCTGTGGCCCTGAAATATGATACCCATCAACAATAAAATCGTTTCGTTTTGCCTCTCCACCAAATATTGGATGATTATCTATTATAAGAACACGGCTAGAGGGGTTAATTCTATTAAAATGGTAAGCGGCAGAGAGGCCAGAAAATCCACCTCCAACAACAACAAGATCGAATTCTTCTCCAGTATCATTTGCTTCAGATAATTCTGTTTCATAGCGACCAGATCGAATTTTATGAGCAGCTTTAATTAATTCAGGATTATTCCCATGAGAGCTTGCATAATCTCCAACTCCTCCGGGCCCATACCAGCTGGAATCAACATCAAAGGAATAAGTATCGTTTGTATTTTCAGCTCCTCCACTGATCCCAGTATATGTTGCACCCATAATCAAAGATGACCCATAAACAAAGTCACGACGTGTTATTGCCTT
>PBVS01000029.1 GCA_002728725.1 Woeseiaceae bacterium | reverse complement strand
CAAGGCGCAATAAGATGCCATCCTTTTGTTCTAGCTGAATTAGAGGCAGCGAACGAGGATGGTCAAGACGGATTAAAAAAATTCGATAAAGCATTATTCGGTCACATAGGTTATGCAGTCAGCAACATTACTCGATCTTTGATCCTAGCAATAACTAAATCAAAATACAGTAAATCGCCTGTAAATACGATAACAAAACGATATTACCAACACATCAATAGATACAGTGCAGCATTCGCGGTTGCATCAGATTTTGCTATGCTCTCATTGGGCGGTGAGCTAAAGAAAAAAGAGCTATTGTCAGCAAGATTAGGTGACGTCCTAAGCTCTCTCTATCTTGCCTCTACAGTATTGAAACATTATGAAAACCAGGGTTGCAAATCTGACGACTTACCACTTGTCGAATGGTCTGTTAGAACTTTGATGTATGAAGCTCAAGAACAGCTGCATAATTTTTTAATAAATATGCCAAATAAAATACTTGCTCGTTTTCTGAGGTTAGTCATATTTCCGAGAGGACGCTCTTATTCTCCCCCTCCGGATGGTCTTACAACTAAAGTTGCGCGAATAATAACATCAGTTGGTGAAAGTCGAGAACGTTTAAGCAAAACTGCATATACATCAAAGGGACAGAATAATCCCCTAGGGTTACTTCAGGAAGCACTTGAACTTTCAGAGGAAACTATCCTGATTGAAGCCAAGCTTCAACAAGCCAAAAAAGATGGCATCATAACGAGCAACTATCTAGGTCATCAAATAGAACAAGCTGAGCTGCATGGAATTTTAAAAAGTGATGAAATAAAAAAAATGAAGGATCTTTATCATAGGGTTTCTGAGATATTATCTGTTGATGACTTTGGCCCAAACGAATTTGGAAAACAATAAAATAATTATTTAATTACTTAAGCTAAAAATAATGGAGAAGAAATTTGAATAAATATAATATTTTTTTAATATCAATCTCATCACTATTTTTCGCATCTTGCAGTAATGAAGGGCAGAAAAATATTGAAGCCGATAAAAATGAGGACATTTTTTTGTCTGCACCGACCATTGAGAGGAAGGCTTCTCCAGAAGATGCGACTGTATTTTTTATAAAACCTCGAGCAAATGAGAGATTTTCTGGACCCATAGAGGTTGAGTTCGGTGTTAGCAATATTGAGATTGTTCCGTCTGGACAAGATCAGCAAGGATCAGGACATCATCATATAATTATTGATGCTGAGCTACCCGATATGAATCTGCCTATACCAGCTGATAAAAACTATGTTCATTTTGGTGACGGAAGTTCGAAGACAACACTTAATTTGGAACCAGGTGAACACACGCTTCAACTCCTGTTAGGAGACTACCTGCATATTCCTCACGAGCCACCAATTATGTCAGAGAAAATAACTGTATTTGTTGACTAAGATATTTTGATGAAAATAAATCAAACACCAATAGGAATAAGTGGTCTTGCAGCATATGTTCCTCCATATCGAGTATGGCTAAAAGATTGGTGTGAATGGACTGATAATCAGTGGCCAAAAATCAGAGAAGTGGTTGGTCGAAGTTTCAGGCTTCGTGGTTCTCATCAGAGCGTATACACAATGGCAGCAAATGCTGTCATCCGATTAATCCAGCAATATGATGTTAATCCATCAGCCATTAAATTCCTCGCACTAGGAACAGAGTCTAGTACCGATAACTCTGCTGGAGCCATCATCATCAAAGGTATGATAAATGAAGCCCTAGCAAGTAAAAATTTACCTCCAATACATAGAAGCTGTGAAGTTCCTGAGTTTAAACATGCTTGTCTTGGCGGTGTTTATGCTATGAAAGGTGCAATCAGACATATTGCNCTCGATGGAGCTGGAAGTGTTGGCATTGTGGTGTGCTCTGATATTGCTGAATATGAAATTGGGAGCAGCGGTGAACCCACACAAGGTGCAGGAGCAGTAGCCATGCTCATTGAGGAGAACCCTAAACTAGCAACCATTGATCTCAACCATTCTGGATCAGCATCTGATTACAGAATTCTTGATTTTAGGAAACCAATGATCCGTTATTCAAAGCAAAACAGAGTATTAGGTCAACAAATACAGGATTTTCCAATATTTAATGGCAAATACTCAACCACATGTTACTTAGATGAAACACTGCATGCACTCGATAATATGTTTAATAAAAGAGATTTAAATCCCATTAATTATTTGCGCTCACTAAAAACAATATTTATGCATCGGCCNTATAGAAAAATGCCTGAAACTGGCNTGGCAATCGCTTATTTATTCGCATTAGCTAAGGGAAATACAGACGACCAAGCAGAGTTTAATTCATATTGCTATGAGGCAAATATAAATCCTTCTGAGGTCATCAGTGAAATGGAGGCATCCTCACTGGATATAAAAAAGTTTGCAAATCCGGATGATCTCAATAAAGATGCATTTCCNCTTTCAATGAGCGTCTCAAAAATATTCAGAGAATCACGACATTATCGTAGAGAAATCCTAGATAAAATGGCGCTAGGTAGTGACAAAATGCTAGATCTGGGAAATTTATATACCGCCGCTTTGCCAGCTTGGATTGCAGCAGGTTTCGAGCAAGCATATGAAGAAAAAATCAGGCTAGAAAATTCCGAGATTCTTACACTTGGATACGGGAGCGGAGATGCCGCCGAAGTCATTCCGATGCGTGTTACAGAAAATTGGCGATCGGCAGCTAAAAAGATCAACTTTTCAGATGCTATGAATTTTGCAATTGACTTAAATAAAAAGCAGTATTTCGATATGCATGAAGGATTAAATTCAAAGGACTTAGACTACACGAAAAAAAATGAATTTGTCATTGATCAAGTTGGCAATATAAACCGAAAAAATTATCAAAATTTTGGTATTGAGTTTCATCGTTATATCAGCTGAATTTTACAAAAATACTTAGATGTATTTTTCTAGCTCCGTAGAGTACTTGTCTTTAATAGTCCTCCATTCCATTTTAAACCAGGGTGTATAGTCACTATTCAAATGCATCTCTTGTTCTAAACTTTCACAATCAATAAATCTGATACTTTCAATTTCGGTCGCATTGAAAATAACATCGCCATTTATAGATCCAATAAATACAGAACACATTTCATTTTCTGATCCAATGTCTTTATAACTAACTTGATAAGAAAACTTATATAGATATTCAAGATGTATACCATTTATTCCGAGCTCATCTTCTAATCTTCTCACAGCAGCATCCAAGATATCTTCACCCTCACGAGGGTGGCTACAACAAGTATTCGACCAATATAATGGCCACAGTTTTTTTTGTGAACTTCTTTTTTGGATTAATAAATGACCTTTATCATTGAATAGAAAGATGGAAAAAGCTCTGTGTAAAACACCCTCATTCTTGTGACATTCAGCCTTACTTAAATGCCCAATTTCGTTATCCTCTTTGTCTACGAGAATTAAACTCTCATTATCACTCGAAACTATTTTGTTTGAATTTCGCTCCATTTAGTCATTATCCTTATTGGTAACAATTGTTTGATAACCAGCTCTGTTCAAACAGTTTCTTACTTCTATTTGATGATCTGGACAAAGAGCGATAATAGATCCTCCTCCACCTGATCCCGTCAATTTAGCACCTAGTGCACCTGATGACCTTGCTATGTCAATCATACTCTCAAGCTCAGGTGTAGATACTCCAATCGAATTAAGGAGACCCTGATAGATGTTCATCAAGTCGCCCAACTGATTAAAATTTTCCTTCTTTATTGCATCTAAGCCTTGTTGTGATATTTCTCCCATTTGGTCAAATATCTTTTCAAAGAGTTCCTTATTTTTATTTCTGGCATCCGCAACAGATGTCACTAAATCAGACGTTTTTGAGGGCGATTTACTCATTGCTATGATAATTGGGAGAGATTTAGAATATTTCTTAGACAATACATTAATAGGCTTATTTTTATTATAAAAGACTGCCTTGCCAAAGGAAGCAACAGTATTATCAATACCGGATGGTTGGATATGATTTATCTTTTCACATTCAAAAGCAATTTTATTAATTTCTTCAGAATTTTTTGATAGTCCAAAATAATTGTTAAGCACATTTGATAGAGCAACTGCAATTGATGCTGATGCGCCCAAACCCATTGCAAGAGGAACTTGGCTATTGATATCAAAACGAACCAGAGGGACATCAACGGCAAAACTGTTACAAATAACATCCAAGAGTTTTTTAAAATAACTAAAATATTCAGATCCCTCTGAAATTTCTTGCTCTAGGAAACCAGAAAGGGTGAAAGCGAGGTTTTTTTCTTGATCATTAATGCTAATTTTGACTGCATCATTAATTGGATAAGCAATAGCATATTGGTCATAAACTACTGCATGCTCACCTAATAGAATAAATTTTGCTGATGCTGAACCTACTATTTTCTTTTTATCTTGAAGCTTGATTTTATTCCTCTCTGATAGTTTCTTTTCAAGCAACTCTTGTGCTTTCCATTTTTTAATTTCTTTAGAATTTATCATGTCTTTTATCACTTCAGAAAAATATTCTTCTGGTATACCTGCACTGAGTGCAACACTTCTTGCATGTAATTTCATATGAGCCTGTTGAATGCCATTAGTTGCAAGTGCTCTCAGTGCTGCGAAATTTTGTGCCAATCCAACTGCACCAATTAATTCTGATAACTCTGTAGCTGAATCTACTTTTGTTATATTGAGACCCATTCTTGAAGCAGGATTAGCTGACAATGATCCACCAACAATGCCTACTTTTATGGGCATTAAAAGCTCACCCTTAAGATTGCCGTTATCACAAATATCCCAATTTGAGAGGGATTTATATCTCCCCGTAGAAGAAGCATAAGCGTGTGCTGCAGCCTCAATTGCCCTCCAATCATTACCAGTTGCAATCGCTACTGCATCTATACCATTCATTATTCCCTTATTATGCGTGACAGCTCTGTATGGGTCAGCATTAGCAAAATCACACGCATCAATGATTCCATCTCTAACTTCAATTCCGGTAAATTCATTTTTTTCTAAAAGATCAGGGTGTATCTCTATCTCAACTTTAACCAAAGATTGATCTGTGTAATTTGATAATATTTTTAAACCTACATTTCCCGTAATCATTCCTTCAATAGCGTCAGAGAGACCCTCACAAACGGTATTTACAAGATTTGCACCCATTGCATCAGCTGTATTCACATGAAGATGAAGCACAAGATCTAATCTATTCTGAATATTCACTTCACGAATATCTATATCTTTAACTCCGCCACCTCTCTTATTTAATCTAGGTATAAGCTCATTGGCTTTTTCAATTAAATTCGATTTGTTTTGCTGGAGAATTTTCTTGGCTTGTGCGGTATCCTTCAGGTTGCGTATTTGGATTTGACCAACCAATAATGAATTTCTGAGTTCTGATTTAAAGCCACCAGATGACTTAATAATTTTAGCGGCATTATTGACTCCAGCAACAACTGATGGCTCCTCAACAACCATTGGTACAAAATAATTTTTATCATTTAGTAAAAAATCTGATGCAATCGCCAGTGGTAGACCGAACACACCAATCACATTCTCGACCATCTTATCCGCTTCATTAAGAGACAGAATTTGATTTTGTCTTTCTAATGAGCATCTTTCTTCGCAAGAAATTATTCCCATTTCATTGAGAATTTTTACTCTTTCCTTCACGCCAAGTTTATAAAAACCACTTATTAATTTTTTTTTCAATTTTCTAACTCAATTAAGTACCCAGACTGGTCACAATGCAATTCAAAGGGTTCCATCCCAATAGATTTTGCATAACGTACAACAGAATTAAGATCTGATTCATGTGATGCAATGCAAATACCGATATCTCCGCCTGCGCCACATGGTTTATATATGGCTTCAGTCATATTTTTAGTGTATTCATAAAGATAGTTGTGGTTCGTACCAAATAAGTCAAGGCCAAAATCCATACTAAATTCTTCGAGGCATTTCACATATTTTTTCATTTCAAAAATTAATTTTTTCGGATCATATTTGCACCAGTTACTGCTTAATTTATTAGATATATCACAGAGCTGCTTAAAGCTTTTTGCATTGTAATCATTAAATAATTTTAATTGATCAATAGTTTTTATTTCTTCACCACTCCAAAAAATCTTAAATCTCAAATCAGGTCGGAGTTTAATGTTTTTGGAATTTGCCGCTTGATGACGATTGTAAACAAGCATGCCGCCCTGGAGTGACGTTTGTACATCAATACCACTTCCCAATCTACCTTGAATATCTGAATGAATCTCATGCGCCAAATAATCAATTTCTTTTGTGCTGTCAAAGACTTTTATAAAGGCAGCAGTCATTGCGACTATCAGAGCTGAACTAGAACCAAATCCAATTTTTTTATTTTTATTTCCATCAAAAAATAGTGAGGAATCCAAGGTAAATTCATATTTGAAGTTTGATTGAACCATAAATTTCAAAAAAAAAGTTTCGAGTAAATTTCTGACGTTTTTTGGGGTAGTGCTATCAAGCCAAGACAGTTTTCTTTTTTTATCAATATTGAATGGCCATTCACCGTCCTTATAACCTATTGTTCTTAACAAATGTGTATCGCCAGCAGACTCTTTTATTGTCACAATGGCCCTCTTATCAATGGCCATTGATATTGCTGAAGCTGAATCCAATACTGCAAACTCACCCAAGATGACAATTTTTCCTGGTGCACTAGTTCTTATACTTTTCATTTTATCTGAGGTTCTTCTCCAAGACCTGATTGCAAAATTGACTTGACCCCTTTGATTTCTTTTAAAATATTTATAACTTTAGGTTCGCTCTCAGGCAAGCATACAGCTTTGATTTGGGGTCCAGCATCAATAGTGAAGAAAACAAATTCACCTTTCTTTTGTAGCTCTCTAATGGCATGCATGCACTCAATAGTAGCAGAGTTCCAATAAACAATTGATGGTCTAGATGTCCACATAACTGAGTGCATCTTCATGCAGTTATGCTCAGAAATCTCAGCAAGTCTTACAAAATCTCGAGATAATATTGCTTCTCTCGCTTCGTCAATATCTTCAGATTGATTTTTAACCCACGAATTATAAAAAGGTGAAGTTTTTGAACTTAACTTCATGCCTTCTGAAGAAGAGACAGCTTTTTTACGAGAATCAGTTATTGCTATTACAACTCTTAAAGGCCAATCTTTCGGTTGGAGCAACTGATTTATATGTATTTTATTTTTTTTATTTTCAAGCTCCACAAAACCACCCAACATTGACCTCGCTGCTGAGCCAGATGCTTTCCCAGCCTCGTTTGCTAAGTCTTGCAGTTCATAACCTTTATTCACAGCATGATTTATCGCAGATACTAAAGCAGAGAATGCAGAGGAGGATGAAGCAAGACCCGCTGAAATAGGAAAGTTACATTTACTCGAAACGCTAGCAAAATTTCTTTCCTTCCCGCATATTGAATCAATGCAATCGCTGATTCTCTGAATATTATCTTGCTGGATATTATTAATTATTAGAATATCGCTCTTATGATTTGGAGAAAATTTTATTTTAGTTTCAGTCCAAATGTCATCTAACGTTATAGAAATCGAGTTTACAGCAGGTAGATTATTTTTTTCATCTCTCTTACCCCAATATTTAATTAATGCGATATTAGGTGAGGCTCTTACTGTAGCTTGCATTTTTATTTTCCTATATAGCGGGCTAAAATTATCCAAAGATTGTATAAGTAGTATTTATCTCATTTTAATACAATACTATGCTTATAAATCAAAAAGATTAATTACGAGAACAATCAAATCATCAGATGTCAAAAGAAATAAAAAAAGCAATTGATATTTATCTTGAACGAATCAATAAAATAATAGATCAATCACTTCCAGAATCAAATGGAAATCACTCTTCGCTTCATGAAGCAATGCGATATTCAACACTCAATGGAGGTAAACGAATTAGACCATTATTGATATACTCATGCGGCGAATGCTTGGGAATAGAAAAAGAAAAATTAGATGTTCCCGCCCTATCTATTGAGCTTCTGCATTCATTTTCATTGGTTCACGATGATCTGCCTTCAATGGATAATGACAACTTAAGAAGAGGTTTACCAACAACGCATAAAAAATTCAGTGAATCAACAGCAATACTGGCGGCTGATGCACTTCAAACATTGGCTTTTGGAAGCATCGCAGATGCAAAATCAATTACTGATGAGCAAAAAGTTCGTCTCATATCATTGATAAGTGATGCCTGTGGTGCAAAAGGGATGACTGGAGGACAATCGATGGATCTTGCCTCTGAAGGGAAAATACTAAAAAAGAGTGAATTACATTCAATGCATAAAATGAAAACCGGGGCACTCATTCATGCTTCAATTATGGCGCCATTTTGTTTTACTCAGGATTATGATGAAAAAAAAATTCAACAAATGGACAGATTTGGGTGGGCGATAGGAATTGCATTCCAAATTAGAGATGATTTAATTGATATTGAAGAATCATCTGATGTGACAGGAAAAGACCAAAATTCAGATATCAAGAATGATAAGGCTACATGGCCATCTCACTTTGGAAAAGAAGCATCATACGAATATTGTTCAGAGTTGTTGAATGAATGCCTAAAATCTCTTGATATTTTCAATAATGAAGCTGAGCTATTAAGATGGTTAACACAATATTTAATTGATAGAAAAAACTAATTCTCATGTATGAAGAATATTTTGGGTTAAATGCAAAACCATTCAGGATCACCCCTGATCCTCGCTACCTATTTATGAGTGATAGGCATAAAGAAGGTCTCGCTCATTTACTTTATGGTGTTACTGATAGTGGCGGTTTTATTCAGTTAACAGGCGAGGTAGGAACTGGAAAAACAACACTTATTCGCGCTCTTCTGGAACAGTTGCCAAGTAAAGTAGAAATTGCATTGATTATGCATACACAAATTACTGCTAAAGAATTTCTAAGTGAAATATGCAATGAATTTAATATTGATAATCATGGTGAAAGCACTATCGATTTGGTTAATACCCTAAACTCTTTTTTACTTGAGCAGCACGCAAAAGGAAGAAAAATAATACTGCTTATTGATGAAGCACAAAACTTAACAACTGATGTGCTTGAACAAATTAGACTTCTTACAAATCTAGAGACTGAAAAAGACAAATTACTGCAAATAATTTTAATNGGACAGCCCGAGTTAAGGATGGTGCTTGCACAAAACAATCTCCGTCAACTTTCTCAGAGAGTTACCGCTAGGTACCATCTAAAACCACTCTCAAAAGCAGAAACATTTCTTTATATTGAGCATAGACTGAGAATCTCAGGATCAAAAATTGAGATTTTCAAAAAAAATGCAAAAAAAGAGGTATTCAGATACTCATCTGGAATCCCGAGGTTGATAAACATTATCTGTGATCGTGCACTTCTTGGAGCATACAGTATAAATACTCGCGAAGTTGATAAGAATCTTGTTATCAAAGCCAAGAATGAAATACAGGGACATGAAATAATACCGCGAAAAAGTAACTGGACTGCAACCTATATTTTAATTGTCATGATCATAATAATANTTTTCACAAATGAGCTTGGTTATATTGACTCACAATATCTTCATGACNTTACAAAAGCTTTTTTTAAAGGTAACTAAAATAGACTGATACTATGTCATTTATACTAGANGCATTAAAAAAATCAGAGCGAGAAAGGTTAAAAAANAAACCACCTAAATTCTCTGATGCCTTGATGGAAAATAAAAAACCGNAAAACAACAAACTCTATTTCATTGTAATATTATCACTGNTATNGATAATCTTTTTATTGTTGTATTTTTTGATAGCACCAAAAAAAATANAAGTTTCTNAAACCAACAAAAACAGTTCAGAATTTAATCAGGATATAAAGTTAACNGANACCACAAAACCNGGGNCTGTGAACCTCCTGAGTGCTGATAATATTAATAAAGAGCAACNCAGCATAGAAAAANATTCTGCTTTGAATAATTCCAATGAAATAATGGACATTGAAATAGCAAAAGTATCTCATAATTTTTATTTACCAGACCTCCATATCGATATTCACGTATATAGCGAAAATNCTGCAGAACGNTTTGTGTTTGTAAATATGAAAAAATATGNTGAGGGAAGNTTTCTTGATGAAGGCCCGNTTATAAAAGCTATAACCNAGGAAGGTGTAGTTCTTGAACAAAATGATATTTCTTTTCTGNTGCCAAATAAATAGAGNTNAAAAAAAATGAAGAACATACAATCCATAGGGACAAAACTTTTTTCAGAAAGTNTGANGAATGGNGTCTATGCTGTTATCAATGCCCAAGAGNAATTAAACTCCATTAATGTGTTTCCTGTTGCGGATGGAGATACTGGAACNAATCTTTGCCTTTCACTNTACCCTCTCATCAATTTCACAAANGATAATAAGTGCGATGACATTTGTGAACTNCTGGAAGGAATTGCCGATAAACTGCTCGATCATTCAAGAGGTAACTCAGGCAGTATAATGGCTCAATTTTTTCAAGGCATGAGCGATGGTGTGAATGATGCTAAAGAATTCAGTCCGGAGGNATTTTCGGATGCGGTCAATACAGGAAGCACTTATGCAAGGGAAGCACTTATTAATCCAGTTGAGGGGACGATATTAACAGTGATAGCAAATTTCGCTGAAAGTTTTAAAGACATTTGTGATAAAAATAAAACAGGAAACTTCTCAGATATATTCCCAAAAGCATTAGATGAGACAAAATCGGCACTTTCAAATACAAAAAATCAACTAGCTGTCTTGAGGAACTCAAATGTAGAGGATGCAGGGGCAATGGGCTTTTTCTTACTTATGCAGGGATTTATTGAGTATCTCGTATATGAAAATACCCAAAAAGAGCCCGCACCTGATAGCGATGTTAATCAACAAATTGNGGAATCCCATCATGATAATGATGAGGTTGATTTTCAATATTGCACCGAATGCATCATCNCAGGAGATGATATANATAAAAGAAAGCTAAAAGAGTCGTTGCTTAGTTGGGGTAACTCNATAGTTATTGCTGGTACAAAAAGAAAAACAAAGATTCATATTCATACNGATGAACCTCGGTCAGTATTTAAAATTGCAAAAGAATTTGGTTCTGTCTCATCAGAAAAAGCTGATGATATGAAAAAGCAAAGCAAAATGACCAGTGATCAGTCACGAAATTTTGCTGTAGTTACTGATTCGGCGGCTGATATTTCAGAAGAAGACATTGAAAATCTAGATATTCATATTGTGCCAATTCGAATTCAATTTGGAAGTAAAAGCTATCTCGATAAAGTAAATATTTCCCCGCCAGAATTCTTTGATGAAATAACAAAGAATCCAATACATCCCACAACATCTCAGCCATCAGTTGGTGACTTTAGAAGACAATTTGAGTATCTGGCAAGTCATCATGAAGATGTGATATCTATCAGTGTAACGGGCACTATTAGTGGAACAATGCAAGCTGCTGAATCAGCGGCAAAACGAATCAAATCAAGCGGTAACATTCATATCTTCGACTCATTGAATGCATCTCTTGGCCAGGGGCAAATTGCTGTTTATGCCGCAAAATGTTCCAAAGAAGGAAAAAGTATCCAAAATACTCTCAATGAATTGTCGAAAATCAGAAAAAATACAAAGACTTTCGCCTACATCCCAAATCTTAAATATGCGGTTAAAGGAGGGAGAGTTCCAAAATCAGTAAAATATGTAGCGGATTTCTTTGGTTTAACTCCGGTTTTAGTAACAACGCACGATGGTTTATTAACTACAAAACATTTTTTATTTGGGAAAAAAAATCTAATAAGAAAATTTGCTAAATACATCGCCAAATTTGCCAATCAAGGTAATAAGATAAATATATCTATCGGTCATGCAATAGCCGAAGAAGAAGCTTTATATCTAAAAAAATATCTTCAATCAAAAGTGTCTAATGTATCGGAGTTTAAAGTCACAGAGCTGGGAACAGCCATTGGTGTTCATGGTGGTCCAGGCGCTATTGTTGTTGGGGTGCAAATACTCTCTTAAGAATGAGATTATTCCTTTGTTCCTGTACCCATTTTGAGGAAAATAAGGCTGGTACTAAATAAGAGTACCAGAAAAAAACACACCACTGCATACGCATACATAATCTCTATATCAGAAGTGCCTAAAACACCATATCTGAATGCATTCACCATGTACAAAATTGGATTAAATAAACTCACATTCTGCCAAAAATCTGGAAGCAAATTTATTGAATAAAAGACGCCTCCAAGATATGTCAATGGCGCAATAATAAATGTTGGAATAATAGCAATATCATCAAAGTTTTTTGCAAATAATGCATTTATAAAACCTGCAGTTGCAAAAACCATGGAAGAGAGCACTACAATGGAAATTGTGATTACAGGATGAGTCAGCTCAATATCTGTGAATATAAGTGCTATGAGAGTCACCATTGTGCCAACTAAAAGACCCCTTATGACACCACCTGTAATATGACCCAAGATAATAGTGGTATTCGAGATTGGTGCAATCAATAATTCATCTATATAGCCGCCATATTTAGCGCCAAAAAAAGATGAAACAACGTTGCCATATGAATTGGTAATGACTGACATCATTATTATTCCTGGTGCAATAAATTGCATATAGCTATAGCCTTGCATCTCTCCAATTCTGGTGCCTATCAAGTTCCCAAAAATAAGGAAATAAAGTGTCATAGTTATTGCAGGTGGAACAATGGTTTGTACCCATATTCTCAACATTCGAAGAATTTCTTTACGAACAATTGTATAAAAAGCGACAAGGTTAATTTTTAAATTCATGAGATCCTTTATTTTTTGTTTTCAACGACCTTGAGAAATAGTTCTTCCAGTCTATTTGCTTTGTTTCTCATGCTGCTTATATTTATATTTTGTTTATTAAGTATGTCAAATAATTCATTGATTTTATGCTCCGAATCAATCACTACCTCAATATTTTGAGAATCTATCTTGCTGCACTCAAAGCTTCCAATTTTTGGCATGAACGAAATACTGTCCTCTAAGGTGAGGATAATTGTCTCCTGCTTCAGTTGCCTTAGAAGTTTATTCATAGAAGTATCTTGAATAATTATTCCTTCATCAATGATGGCGACATTTCTACAGAGATTTTCAGCCTCCTCAAGATAGTGGGTGGTGAGAATTATTGTCGTTCCAGAGTCATTAATTGATTTTAAAAATTTCCACATTGAACGTCTTATTTCAATATCAACACCAGCTGTAGGCTCGTCCAGAATTAGAAGCTTCGGATTATGCATTAGTGCCCGTGCAATCATTAATCGTCTTTTCATTCCTCCAGATAAACTTCTGGCTATATCGTCTTTTTTCTCCCAGAGCTTAAGTTCCCCAAGAAATTCTTTTGCTCGTTTAAAGGCTATGTTTCTATTGATCCCATAATAACCAGCCTGGTTTAGAATTATATTTAGGGGAGTATCGAATGAGTTAAAATTTACCTCTTGTGGAACCATGCCAATATTCAGTTTTACTTCCTCGAGATTTTTCTGAATATCTTTTCCAAAAACAGTTATTGAGCCTTCTGTTTTGTTAACAAGAGAGCAGATAATTCCTATCGCCGTTGTTTTTCCTGCACCATTGGGACCCAAGAGAGAATAAAAATCGCCAGAGTCTACTGTTAGGTCAATCCCTTTCAATGCTTCAAAACCATTGGAGTATATTTTTTTAAGATTTTTTATACAAAGCGCTTTCATGATCCAAGAACTCCTGAAATCCATTGACCAATATCTTTAATTTCTCTTTGACTAACCGAATGTTCAATTGGATATTCATGCCAATCAACTGTATATCCAAACCTTTCAATGAATAACTTTGTCTTCTCTCCATAACCAAGAGGAATAACAGGATCATAACTGCCATGTGCAATAAAAATAGGCAGCTTCGATGATTGTATTTTTGTTGAATTTTTTGCCAGGTCGATAAATGTCTTTTCAAGAGGCATATAGGTTGATAGTGCTATTAATCCCCCCAACTCAGTAGTCAGGGTTAAAGCTGCATATATTGCAATTGCGCCTCCTTGAGAAAAGCCAGCAATGATAATTTTGCTTTGAGGTATACCACGATCCAATTCTCTATCGATCAATCCTCTTAAATATCCGACACTTTCATGT
>PBVS01000028.1 GCA_002728725.1 Woeseiaceae bacterium | reverse complement strand
TCTTTTATCAACTTGCTCCAACCTTAAGTTGAGCTGCTTGATTCTTCTGCCTATCAATCTCCTGTCTGTTTCAAGCTGGGTTTCACCGGGACCTCTCAATCCAATTCCACCTTTCTGTCTCTCAAGGTGAGTCCAGCCCCTTATAAGCCTGGTTGATATATGACGCAATTGAGCAAGCTCAACTTGCAACTTTCCCTCGAAACTCTTTGCCCTCTGGGCAAATATATCAAGAATTAAGCCTGTTCGATCAATAACTCTGCATTCTAATTTTTGTTCAAGATTTTTTTCTTGGCTTGGAGTTATTGATGCATCAAAGATAATTAAATTTGCTTTCGTTTGAACAACTTTATCTTTTAATTCTTCTATTTTACCCTTACCAATCAGGTACCTTGCATTTGGATATCTGATTTTCACATCCAGTTCTGATGCAATTTCTACACCGGATGCCATTACCAGTTCTTTAAATTCTTCCATTTCAGAACTATTTGAACCGTTTTGTACATTATCGAAAGAAACAATAGTTGCTTTTTCACCAATTTCTTTTCTATCAAACAAAGAAAAATCCTTTATGTTAATGACTCAATTTTCTTGTAAATATTTTTATGACTTTCTTGCTTAAGATTTTTCATGCTCCTCATCCATGTGAGTTGTCTCTTGGCAAGTTGTCTGGTCGCGGTTTGAGCTAATTCTGTGGCTTCATTTAAATCTATTTCATTATCAAGATATTTCCAGATTTGCCTATAGCCAACAGAACGCATAGACATGTTCTCGGATGACAATCCTTCTCTTTCTCTTAAAATACGGACCTCATCAACAAAACCAGCCTCAAGCATATCAAGAAATCTATTATTAATTTTTGAATAAAGTTCATCACGATTTATATTTTTCAAAGAAAAAACTTCAAATTGATAATTATTTTGCGGTGTTGCTTTTTTTTGTAATTCTGAGATCTTTTTTCCAGTTATATAATAAACCTCGAGGGCTCGTTGAATTCTCTGTTTATCATTTTCGTTAATATTACTTGCAGCGCATGAGTCGATTTTTTTTAATTCAGCATGCATTTCTCCCCAACCCTTTTTCTGAGCTTTCTTTTCTATTTCTTCTCGTATTTGCATATTTTTTTCTGGCAGTTGAGCAATCCCATGACAAAGAGAATTCAAATAAAGCATTGTCCCTCCGACAATAAGAGGTATTCGATTATTTTTAATTGATGTATCTATTTGAAATAATGCATCTCGAACAAAACTTCCTACTGAATATGATTCCTCAGGATTTATTATGTCAATGAGATAGTGAGGATAACGATTTAAAATGCTTTTTGAAGATTTGGCTGTCCCAATATTCATTCCTCGATAAATTTGTGCTGAATCAGCATTGACAATATCTATCGGAAAATTAGAAGCCAATGATAAAGCCAGCTCAGTTTTACCAGCTGCAGTAGGTCCAGTCAAACAAGGAACAATTTGTTTTTTTTGATTCACTAGTAAATAGAATATTTCTTACTTATAGATGGGTATTTGAAGTGTTTGGTTTATTCTAATCATGTTACCAGAAATACCATTAAAGCTCTTTAGAGTAGACAATCTAATGCCGTATAGTTCAGCAATTTCACTTAACGTATCTCCTCTTTTNACCNTNTAANTTATGACTCTNGANCCAGATTTAATTCGATTCGCTAANATTGTATTTTTTGGAGGATTGATAAAGAAATACTGTCTAGTACCCTCAAAAATAGCTCGCGCTAATTTATCNTGATAGCTTCGTGAATTAAGTCTTGCCTCCTCATTGGGATTGGATATATATGTTGTCTCAATAAGAACAGATGGAACATCAGGTGATTTCAAAACTGCAAAACCTGCTTCCTGGACTTTCTTNTTTCTTATTGATCCAACTTTCGATAACTCATTTAATATGATACCCGCGGCTTCTTTGCTAGCCTTCATCGAAAAATTCTGAGACAAATCAGTCAATAGAGATACGGCATCTTTATCCATATTTGAGATTGCGACCTCACTAATGGAACTGTATGCATTCTCTCTTTCTGCATAGACTCTTGCTGCCTCATCACTAGCACCTTTGAGTGATAAGGTATAAACTGAGGCACCCTTTACACGAGGATTATCTAGCGCATCAGCATGAATTGATAAAAATAAATCTGCTTTAGATTCTCTCCCCATCTTCATTCTGTCTCTTAAAACGATGAATGTATCATCATCTCTTGTGAGCACTGCCTTCATGTCAGTTGTTCTATTGATGTATTCTGCCAAACGAAGGCTGATCGCAAGCACCACATTACTCTCATAAATTCTATTNGGNCCAATTGCTCCNGGATCTTTTCCACCATGACCAGGATCAATTACTACNACAACTTTTCTCTCTGNAACTGACGATTGAGCTGANTTATTTTTTATGGGANTGTTATTACTTTTTAGATCAACAACCAACCGATGATCATAAAGAGTTCCTCTTGGGAGATNAAAGTAGCTATATTCAAATGCACTTGATAAGTCGATTACAAGGCGAAGTTGACTGGTATTTCCCTCGGAGAAGCGAATGTTTCTTATGTTCTTTCTAGGGTAAGAGGGTAACTTGAAACCCTTTTTTAATTTTGTATTTTTGAGATCAATGACCAGTCGATTAGGGCTATCGAGAGAAAATATATTACTGGATGATTTTTCATGAAGATCAATTACAATTCTTGAATCATCATTTGAGCTAGAAATCCTGATGTCTTTTAGGGTGTTCTGAGCGAGAGAAACCTGGCAAAAGAACACGAAAATAAAAAATAAAAAACACCTAATTTTAATGAAAACATGCATCATAAAATTATAATATTTTTTTGTAACTTAATCTCAGATTCAATATTCTTGATAAGAGATGTCCCTTTAGAAGACATGGATTTTATCTTTACCTTTCTACCTTCAATATCAAGATCAAAATCTATCATGATATCCGATGATTTGTATACTCTATGCACTCTTTCTGGCCATTCAATAAAAATCAAGCTATTGGCCTCAAAATCATTCCAACCAATAAATTCAAGCTCCAAATCCTCTTCAATTCTATACAGATCAATATGATAGATGGGTTTATTTGAAATACGATAAGGTTCAATCAAGGTATATGTCGGACTGGGTACGCTTCCAACATGTCCTAATTCCTTGATAATTGCTCTTACAAGAGTTGTTTTACCAGAGCCCATCTCACCTTTCAAAGATACAACTAAGCCTTCTTTATGAGAGTTAAGTATTTTTGTGAATATTAAACCTAATAAATTTGTTGACTGTTCGTTTTTTAAGAATAATTTAATATTCATTAATTCACACAACCTCTTATCTCGTTAATGACATCTCCTGCAATTAAACCCCTCTCTCCTCTTCTAGCAGCTATATCACCTGCTCTTGCGTGAGCTTCCACACCAACCGAAGCTGCTTCAAATTGACTGTAACCTTGACTCATCATTGCTGCAATTAATCCTGTCAAAACATCACCCATTCCAGCTGAAGCCATGCCTGGGTTACCCTGAGTGCAGATATTTGTGACATAATCTTTATTACCTATTAAAGTATTGTTNCCTTTGAGCACAATTGTTCCTCCATAATTATCTTTTAATTTATCAAGAGATAAAAATCTATTTTCTTGAATCTCAACTGATGATTTACTCAAAAGTNTCGCAGCTTCACCTGGATGNGGNGTGAGNACCCAATCNTCTCTTTTGAAATTTTTNTCNGACAAAATATTCAGNNCATCNGCATCTACAACTAAGGGNTTATTACTCTNNATGACANGCTTAAAAACAGATCTCGCCCAATCATCTAACCCAAGTCCAGGNCCNATTGCTACTACATCNACTTTACTCAATATTGATTCNATANTTATTCCTTNATTNGAAAATATAAGCATAAGTTCTGGTCTGGCCTTATTTATTAANCTTCTATGTGATTCATGCATAAAAATAGTTACTTTTCCTGCNCCTCCTCTCAGTGAAGATTCACCTGATAATAATGCAGCTCCGTGCATCCCAGGACCTCCACCTACAATTAATACATGACCGTAATTCCCTTTGTGTGTGTCTGATTTTCTTCTTAGAAGTTTATTTTGGGTATAACTTTCATTAATTATTTTCATATCTTCGGTTACTCTGGAGAAATGCCTTTGAGAGATATTAAGATGACTGCATTTAATAACACCACTCAAATTTTTTCCTTCGCCAAGGTAAAAACATAATTTATGAGAAATAAAAGTTATTGTCATTGTAGCTTTAATAGCTGCTCCCATAATTTGTCCACTGTCAGGATGCACTCCACTGGGGATATCCAGTGAGACAATCGGTGCATCTTGATTATTTATCAAATTAATTTTTGATTTTGTTAAATTATCAATTGGTCTGTTTATTCCAATACCAAAGATGGCATCTATAATTAAATCTGAATCATTAAGAATACTCTCATTCAAATGATGAATAATNTTTAATGTATTTTGAGAAGCTAAGCTCTCTAACTCACNATGAATTTCNGCTGCNCACCCAGTGAATATTTTGTCTGGAAAGANATAACAAATCTTAACATCGACATTACTTTTCAACGCAATGGAAGCAAGCATCATTCCATCTCCTGCATTGTTTCCAATTCCGCAAAGAATTAACCATTTTTTACTGCTTGGATATTTTTTTCTAATCTCATTCCATGAAAATCTTGCTGCTTTTTTCATTAATGATAAATCATTTCCTTTTTTTTCAATGATTGCGGATCTTTCAATTAAGCTAATTTTCTGAGTGGAGAAAATTTTTTTTGATAACATATGAGATGCATTTTCTTTCATTTATTTATTATATTTAATTTTTAATGTGCCAACCATCATGAAAACAGAGTACCCAGATAATAAATCTGAATTGATAAAAAAAATAAAGCTTTGGTCAGATGATTTNGGTTTTGATGNCATTGGTTTTTCAAATACAAATCTTTCAGATGCTGAGTCGAATCTACAAAAATGGTTAGAGTTGAAATTTCATGGAGAAATGTCCTTTATGGAAAAACATGGTTTAAAGCGAAGCAGACCTGGTATGTTGATACCCGATACCATTAGTATCATTTCAGTAAGAATGAATTACCTATCTTTAAGAAATAACGAGAATAGAAAACTACTTGATCATCCAAAAAAAGCATATATATCCAGGTACGCATTAGGACGTGATTATCATAAAGTACTCAGAAAAAAATTGAACTTATTGGGNAAAAAAATAAGCAATGAGTTGTCATCTTTTGGTTATCGTGCTTTTGTAGACAGTGCGCCGGTTCTTGAAAAACCGATTGCTGAAAAAGCCGGTCTTGGCTGGATAGGTAAGAATACAAATTTAATAAATAAAAATTCTGGCTCATATTTCTTTTTAGGTGAAATTTATACAGACCTTATACTCCCTTCTGATAAAGCCACAGGAAATCATTGTGGGTCATGCTCTGCATGTATTGATGTTTGTCCAACGAATGCAATAGTAGCTCCCTATATCCTCGATGCAAGAAAATGCATTTCTTACCTTACAATTGAGCTAAAAGGTCCAATTCCAATAGAATACAGAGAGGCAATAGGNAATAGAATATTTGGNTGTGATGACTGTCAAATATTTTGTCCATGGAATAAATTTGCACAAAAAACTTCTATTGAAGATTTNAATCCAAGGTCAAACCTTGANTCCATAGACCTTGTTGAGGTTTTTTNATGGNATGAGGNATTATGGAAAATAAAAACAGAGGGATCNGCAATCAGAAGAATTGGGTACGAACTTTGGTTGAGAAACATCGCAGTCGCATTAGGNAATGCAAAAACAAGNGAAGATGTTTTGAGTGCATTAAAATCAAGAAAAAATGATAAATCGGAGCTAGTAAAAGAGCATGTGATTTGGGCGATCAATCAACATAAAAAAAAATTATCCGACAAAAATATTGTCGATTAATCTAACTCCTTCAATTGAAACGCTAGCTAATATAATGAGATCAGCGTCTTCACTGGGTTCTAATAAGTTATTTTTATTTCTTATAGAAAAATAATCAACTTCAAAATTGTTTTTTTCTAGCTCAGTCTTCCCATAATTTTCAACGTATT
>PBVS01000027.1 GCA_002728725.1 Woeseiaceae bacterium | reverse complement strand
CATTAGAACATTGGCCAAATGAGCTTTATTTGACTGACCCAATCATCGATAGGGAAAATCGGGAAACATGGGAAGAGAGAGGAAGTAAGAGTTTGGAGCTGAGAGCGAATGAAGCTGTAGAAAAAAGACTAAGTGAATACAAACCAATTGAGACTGACAGTGAGATTGACAAGGCAATGAGAGAACTAATCATTGATGGCCTAAATGATCAGACAGACTTACCAGTGATACCTGATGTATCTGAAAATTTGAATACAGGAAAATCTGAATTTAGAGGCAGAAGAAGGCGTCGATCCAGAAAAACTTAATTATTTGAGAAGATTGAAACATGAATAAAGGCATCTTTTCCATGAGCGGTATGAATAAACTAAATAATTATCTGCAAACCATCGGCGCAATAGGAATAATAGCTTCACTTATCTTTGTAGGAATGGAGCTCAGGCAAACTCAAAAAATAGCACTCAATTCCCAGAATCAATCAAGAACAGAGACACTCATTCGTTCTGCAGAGTTTTTTTATGATAATGGATTGTCATACCANGANTGGATCTTAGGNNACATCAAAGAGAAAGATAGAGATTTGGTAGCNACATATAAACATATGGCATGGTGGATTTATAACAATGACTTCACTCAATACAAATCAGGATTAATGCAAAAAGATTTATTTGAAGCAAAAAGAGATGGACCCATGANCCGAAATNTCAATGGAAAGAGCTTTTTAGAATGCGTAATTTCAAAAGAAGTTTGGAANGAAAGGATGTATAATTTCCANCCTGATTTTACTGAATTAATAAATTCCTTATCAATTCCCTGTGATCAAATGGAGAAATAGATCATGTTTAAGAATTTACATGTATTATTATNTATTGCGCTTGTCGGCTGCACATCGACCAGTGAAGTTATTTCTACAGGCCCAAGTTCTTATATCGTAACCTCTGAATCATCNATAAGCATGAATGATGGCCTCGAAAAGATCTATGAAAAAGCAAAAGAAGTTTGCGTGCAGTTGAATAAGGAGTTTTTACAAACTGAAATTAACTCCCGTGGGAGTGGAAGTCGTGTTCCAATTACAGGCTTAATTCTTGAATTNCAGTGTTTGGATTCAGGTCATCCTCTNCTNAATCCAAATAATTAGAGAGGATANGTTTTCATAATGCTTTTCATTCTANCTTCGTCTAGNAAGAGAAATTAAGGCTAACCCAAGAAACAGCATAAATGTTATTGGCCATATAACCGTTACTTTCGGTTTCTCTGTTGCTTCCCAGATGTCCTGAAAGCTNGGGATTTGATCGAAAGTTGAAACGGATATTCTGTTACTGGTTAAGACCGCATCNTCGACTGCATCATTCACTAGATCAACATGCTGAGTAGCGGTTTCTANGAATAANGCATGACTTCTTNAATCAGTTTGTGCAATTNCAATTAAATTTCTTTGAAGAATTGTTGTAGGAGATAAATATTGGAGGACATCCAACATATCCTCACGGTCATCTAGGCTTTTCGTGAATTCNGCCACAATAGGTTTGGTGCTTTCTTTAACNACAGAGTTTGATAAAAACAGAGCACGATAGTAGCCTGGAACTTGATCNTCTCCTATTGTTAGCTCAGGATGATCCTCCAGAAATTGTTGCGTTAACTCAGCAGTCTGTTTTGTAGCTTCACTTGTGGCAGAACGAGCATCTGACAATAATTCCAATTTTGANGGTTGTGGATANAGATAACNTGTGATGCTNTTTGAGGCAGCTGGAATAATTAGGACAAAAAAGAGCCATAAACTTACTAAATTTGATAGCCCAGAGAAGCCTTTCTTATTTTTTGATACAACTAAGAAAATCAATCCATACCAAAATACAANNTAGGCTGTAATTAAAAAGATCCAAGCGATTACAGTATCAAAAGGCAAATTGTTTGAAATATATAACCCAATACTTAATACAGTTAAAATTATGANNAATAACAAACCTGTTCTCGCTNCCATTCGATTTGCAATGATGCTGCTTTCAGTTATTGGATTAGAGAGTAGCATTCTGTTCAATCCGCGTGCTCGATCAGACGCAATGACATCAAAATTCAAAGCAATCAAAAGTAATGGGACAATCACCGTTACAAAAAATACAAAGTCCATTCGACCAAATAAAAGAGTCATTGGATTGTCAAANTCATAGGCCTCAATCATTGACAATCCATTGCGTCTTGGACTGATCATCAATCGTGCTGGAAGTAACTCAGTCATACCAATTGCTAAGTGAGATGTCGGACCAGTTACATGAATTGCAGGAAAGTTAATATCCATTGGCCTAGCGACGTATGGACTAGACTGACTTTTTCCAGACTCTATGTCCTCGAGATCAGATCTCCACTCAGAACCCTTTTTGTCAATTTGTTCTACAAACTCTGACAGTGAATCTTGATGTGAGGTTTGCCAAGCCAATCCAGACCATATTGAATAGGATGATGCAAGAATAACAAACATAAAAAGACTGATTGTTGCTATGGATCTACGCATCCTCAGAAACTCATAAGAGAGAATTACTTTATTCATTCTGCATCCTATAAATCTTGAATTTTCAAAGTTGAATGACGAGCAAAAAGAAAAGCCAAGAATGCCCATAGTGTCAAAATACCAAACATTGATATGTATGAAGAGATAAGCGACATAAATGAAGGCATTTGACCCTGATAATCAATAACTTGACTCCAAAGTTCTTTCCCAGCTGAGTAATTACCACCGTCAACAGCATTGAACATAAGATCTTCATTCATCATCTTAATTATATAGCGTCGATGCAATTCAGCTTCCCAAGCAAAAACATCATGGTGCAAACGGTCTGTTCCAGCTAGACCAGCAGAGAGCTGCTTTAGGACAGTTGTTGGAGACANGACTGATAAGANTCCTAGGANATTTTCTTGTTTTTTGTAAGTCTTNCCTAATTGATTGTATACCTGATCATATAGAAGGTCNCCATACTCCTCGTTGGTTTGTAAGGCGTATCCCCTGTAGTTAACTGGCAGCTCATTGACGTCGACAACACCATATTGATCTAAAATTTCCTGCTTCTTTTCTTCTTGGTATTCTTTATCTTTCGAGTATGCGCCCCGTGCTTCAGATAAAGACTGGNTAACATCAAATCCTTTAGGTTGAGGTACTGTATATGTGNCTAAGTCATTNGTGAGCTTGGGGGCCACAACAANAAAGAAAAACCACAGTGTAAATAGCGTAATGGCTGATGAGCGACGATTACTAGTTTTAGCNGATACACCAATTGCTATAAATGCAAAGATCATAAAATAGAAACCATAAACGCAAAATAATAAAATCAATCTCAATAACTGATCAAGTTGACTGGCTCCAGCCTCTGCGAGAATTGTGGCACAGAAAATCAAGAATGATAGAGGTAAAAGTAGNTTNAATATCGTGTAAAGAGCAGCACGAATTTTACCATTGGAGATTGCCCTCAAAGATATTCCATGGCTCAAAAGTTGCCTTAATGTCCCGTCTTCACGTTCACCGGCATAACTAGAAAAAAGAAGTAGGATAATCACAAGTGGAATAATAGCTTGCATGATCCATGCAGGGGTCAGAGATACAAAATTTGCGAGTTCACCAGCACCTTCTGCATAGCGAAATGTGGCTGGATTTCTTCGATGCGCCTCCATCCATATNGCTAAACCACTGTAATCAATTGCACCCGGTTCGAATGCCGACAAAGAGGGTATCGGTTTAAAAGCATAGCGCGAAAAATGTGCAGCAGAATGAGGATTTCTCTCACCTTGGTTCAGCCAAACTTCACGATCATGATTTGCCGCAGTCGCTCTTTCGAGTTCAAACATTTCGGTGCGTTGCCAGCTCAAAAACAGGGCGACCAGCATCAATAATAATGTTGCCAAATAGATAGCATTAGTGAAGCGGTTACGCCCCATAATGGTCTTTTCTTTCTTTGAGATAATATCAGGAGACATTACCTGTTCTCAGTTATAAGCTTGCATGTGCGCGAGATAGGTATCTTCTATTTCTCTGAGTGAGAGATCTTTCACATGCAACGTTTCAAGAAGNTCCCCACCTCTCATGATGCCTAAACGATCACCCACTTCCTTGGCGCGAAATAAATCGTGAGTTGCCATAAGAATTGCAACACCATCTTCTTTTAATTTTTTTAATATATTGCAAAATTCATTCGCAGCTTTGGGATCCAATCCAGACAATGGTTCATCAAGCAACAAAACTTTTGCTTGCTTTGCTATGGCAATTGCTATGCCCACCTTTTGACGCATGCCTTTAGAGTATGTATTTGTGGTTATGTTGTGGAAATCACCTGCAAGCCCAGCATTCTCAAGACAAGAAACCAAGAAGTCGGAAGTATGCGATTTTCCAGCAAGTTTTACAAAAAATTCAAGATTTTCATATCCAGTAAGTTCGGGATACAAGGAGACCTGCTCGGGAATATACGCTAATGATGAGCGCGAAGCTTCTAAATTGTCTTGAACATTGAGTCCGTTAATTAATGCTTCTCCACTTGTTGGCTCAAGAAAGCCCAAAAGAAGATTAATCGTGGTAGTCTTGCCTGCCCCATTGGCCCCAAGGAAGCAGAAAATTTCGCCTTTTTCTACATTGAAATCAAGATTATTTAAAGCAATATTTTTTCCAAATTTCTTGGTTAATTTTTTTGTTTCTATCATAGAATGACTCTTTTTTTAAAACTAAAAATTTACTGAGCTTTTGAATGTTGATAATTTAATTATCGTGACATGAGCAATCCAGCTCAATACACATTTTATAGTTTTTAAAGTGTGAATAAGCAACCAAGATTGATCCCAATAGAGTGAGACCTTTTTCACCTAATTCACCTAAATTACTCTCTCCTAAGAGAACTGCCAAGATGAGAGCAACCAAACCAAGAATACCGAAGGAGATAAAGGAGAATGTCTTATGGTATTTGTATCCTTTGATCAATGCAAAACTACTTATGGGAACTGCTACCAGCACCAATAATTTGTGAACAAACTCATTATCAAGTGAAACACTGAGCATGCCTGAGGTTATTATCAGAAAAGATGGAACAAAAAAACAATGGAGCACACATGCTAAAGACAAACCCATGGCAAATTTATCAGATACATATTGTGATTTTATTTGATTTATCATGGTTATCTCTTGGGTTATTGCTTAATTGTTACATTATAACATTATATATCATGGTGGATACACTAAAGTAGCAACAGATAACCTATCACTCAATTAAAATTTTTGTTTTTTTTGTTTCAGATTGCACATCGATAATGCATGCTATGCTTAAATTTTTAAAATAAGGAAATCTGTTATGAAAGTGACTATAGCTGCTTCGCAGATGGCATGTTCTTGGAACTTAGAAAAAAATTTAGAAAAAGCCATAAATATCGTGCATCAATCAGCCGACCAGGGAGCACAAATAATACTCTTGCAAGAGCTTTTTGAAACCCCTTACTTTTGTATTGATAAACAAAGCAAGCATTTTGATCTTGCAAAGACATTATCTGATCAAACTACAATTAAAATGATGCAGTCGATTGCCAAAGAAAGAAATGTTGTATTACCAATTTCTTTTTTTGAGAAGTCAGGATTAGTTTATTTCAATTCAGTCGCTGTAATTGATGCGGATGGATCTATTCTTGGGAAATACAGAAAAAGCCATATTCCAGATTTCCCGCTCTATGAGGAAAAATTTTATTTCACACCTGGCGATACTGGATTTAAAGTTTTTGAAACTAAGTTTGGACGAATTGGTGTAGGGATATG
>PBVS01000026.1 GCA_002728725.1 Woeseiaceae bacterium | reverse complement strand
GAAAGTTTTTCGATTGCAGTTTCCTTTCCATATTTTTTGTATAAATCATCAAGTAGATTTGTATCAACAAACACAGGATGAATTGAATTGCAGCGAATCCCGTTCTTTTCTCTAGCGCAGTGTATTGCGACAGATTTGGTTAAATGCCTGACTGCAGCTTTCGCCGAATTGTATGAAGCTAAATTATGTCCAGCAATAATCCCTGAAATTGATGAAATATTAACTATTGATCCATTTTTTTGTTTTTTTATTGCTGGTATCGCATATTTGCAACCTAGGAAAACACTATCAAGGTCAACTTTATGAACATGTTTCCATTGGTCATAGCTTTCTTCCTCTATCGTTCCTACAGCCATTATTCCTGCATTATTTACAAGTATATTTACAGCCCCAAAATTTTTTTCTACAGAATCAATGGCATTCTTCCAGTCTTCAACAGAAGTCACATCGTGTTTTATTGATGCGGCATGTCCAGGAAACTCATCATTAATTTTATTTGATTGAATGGCCGCTTCTTTTTCATTTATATCTGTAATCAGAACTTTGGCTCCTTCTAGCACGAAAAGTTTTGCTATGGCTAAGCCAATTCCTTGAGCTGCTCCTGTAATTAAGGCAATTTTATTTTCAAGGCGTTTCATATTCTACGCTCCAGTATTTAAATCATGTTGCAATCTCATCAGAAGCAAGATTGCCATGCAAATATTTATTATATATTTTAGTATTTTTATTCAACCTTGGTTATGCTACTGACTTTTAATAATGGAATAAATTAGTATGAAAACAAATGCAATAAGAATTGGAGAGTACGGTGGGCCTGAGGTTCTGGAATTTAGTGAAATTGACTTGCCTGAATTGCAAAAGGGTGAAGCGAGAATACAGCATACTGCAATAGGATTAAATTTTATAGACACTTATCATCGCTCTGGTCTCTACCCCATGCCACTTCCGACTGGGTTAGGAAGTGAGGCCGCTGGAATTGTAGAAGAAGTTGCAAGTGATGTGACTTCAATAAAAGTTGGTGATCGAGTCGTTTATACAGGAAGACCTGCCGATTCTTATTCGGAGAGAAGAAATTTTGATGCAGATCGATTGGTGCCTATTCCCGATGAAATCAGTGATGAGCATGCTGCAGCACTTTTACTTAAGGGNTTGACTGCTTGGTATTTACTAAGAAGGAGTTACAGAGTCCAATCTGGAGATAATATATTGCTTTATGCTGCTGCCGGCGGTGTTGGATTGATTGCATCTCAATGGGCAAAATATCTTGGAGCAAACGTAATAGGAGTAGTGAGCACNAAAGATAAAGCTGAGCTTGCNAAATCTCANGGCTGTGATCACATAATTTTTTCTGAAGAAAATATATCTGAAAAGGTCCGAAAACNTACTGATGATGAGGGAGTGGCTGCTGTTTATGATTCTATAGGTAAAGATACTTTCTTCTCATCATTGGATTCATTGCGCCCTCATGGCGTCATGGTTACGTTTGGCAANGCATCGGGNCCGGTTGATCCTTTTTCACCAGCTGAACTCGCAAGTCGTCACTCCTTGTATGTTACGAGACCGATATTATTCGATTTTATAAGTGATAGAGAGAATCTCTTGCTCGCCTCCAAAGAGCTTTTTGATCTTGTAATCGAAGGNATTATAAAAATTAATGTCAATCAGAAATATGCTCTTAGAGATACCGCACAAGCGCATATAGATTTGGAGTCAAGAAAAACCACTNGCTCAACAATTCTTGTGCCTTAAATATATGAAGCAATATGAAACTACTGTTTCAAGCCGCTCACATTTTTATACAGTGAGAGATATAAACTATCATTTTAATGTTTGGGGAAATGAGAAAGCGCCACTTATTTTTTTTCTTCATGGATGGGCAGATACTGGGTCTACATTTCAATTTGTAGTTGATTCATTTAAAAATGAATGGAGAATTGTCGCACCTGATTTTCGAGGATTTGGAAAATCCAATTACAACAAATCCTGTTACTGGTTCCCTGATTACCTTGCAGATGTTGATGAAATAAAAAAAATATTCTCACCAGATAAACCATTGATATTGATTGGACATAGCATGGGTGGCAATGTGGCCTCAATGTATGCAGGTATTTTTCCTGAAAATGTTTCCCATCTCGTTAATGTTGAAGGTTTTGGATTGAAAGAATCTGATCCAAATAATGCGCCCAGTCGTTATCAGCAATGGATAGCAAAACAGAATGATGTCCAGGCTTTCAGAGAATATGANAGCCTNNATGATTTAGCATTAAGGATAAAAAAGAAAAATCAAAATATCAGTATTGAAAGAGCAATGTATGTGGCTTCCCAGTGGGCTGANAGGNTAGATACAGGTAAGATCAAACTGAGGGCAGATCCAAAGCATAAACTACCAAATGCTACACAATACAGAAGAAGCGAAGCTGAGGCATGCTGGCGCCTAATAAGCGCAAAAACATTATGCGTATTTGGAAAAAATAGCAGTTTCTTTAAAGAGGTAATTTCAGCAAGAGAGAATAATATACAAAAGTCGTGGCTAAATGATTCAAAAACTGTTGAGATACCAGATGCTGGACATATGATTCACCTCGAGAACCCAGAGTTTCTTGCTAATGAAATTGAAGATTTCATANTGAATGAGTAATTTTTTTTAAGTGCAATTAACCAAGAAACATTGAGTATGCTTTGTTAGATGTTTCTTCCCAGTATCGGTATCCCAATTGAGCAAGATGCTCATTTAGCAGATTCATTTGCTCGGGGTCAGCTTGAATGCCAGCCAATATTCTTCCAAAATCAGAACCATGATTTCGGTAATGAAATAAACTTATGTTCCAGTCTTGCCCAATTGAATTGAGAAAATCTAGAAGTGCGCCAGGCCTTTCTGGAAATTCAAATCGAAAAATATGCTCACCTACTATTGAGGTTCTACCTCCNACCATGTGTCTGACATGGAGTTTTGCCATCTCATTATCACTCAGGTCATAAACAATATAGCCACTGTCTTTAATTTGAGAAATTATATTTTTTTTATCATCAGACCTGCCGTCAAGACTAATGCCAACAAAAACTCTAGCAGAGGCTTTGTCACTATATCGATAGTTGAATTCAGTAATATTTCTTTTTCCAATTGATTCNCAGAATTTTTTAAAGCTTCCTGGTTCCTCATTGATCTCAACTGCTAATAACACTTCGCTTTTCTTTCCCACTGCAGATCTTTCAGCGATATGTCTTAATCGATCGAAGTTAACATTAGCTCCACAGTTGATCCCGACGAATGTTTTTCCTGACTCATTGTTTTTCAACACATACTGATTTATTCCAGCAACTGAAAGTGCTCCAGCAGGCTCTACAATTGAGCGAGTATCCTCATAGATAGATTGAATTGCTGCACAGATTTCATCTGTATTTACAGTTATTATATCGTCGACATATTTCTTACATAAATTAAATGTCTCTTCACCAACCTTTCTAACTGCCACCCCGTCTGCAAAAATACCTACATGATCCAATGTAACTGGTTTGCCTGCTTTTAATGCAAGTTTCATGCTTGCTGAATCTTCTGGCTCGACNCCTATTATTTTTATGTTTTTCCCGCTTTCTTTCACGNAGCTGGCAATACCAGAAATTAATCCGCCACCTCCAATCGGAACAAATATTGCATCAAGATCACCTTCAAATTCTTCAATGATCTCTTTTGCTATTGTTCCTTGTCCTGCAATTACATATGGATCATCAAAAGGATGTATGAATACGGAAGATTCTTTTTTCTCAATTTCTTTCGCCTTTGTGAACGCTTCATCATAATTATCACCATGAAGTATCACTTCGGCGCCAAGTGATTTGACAGCGTCAATTTTTATACTTGGTGACGTAATTGGCATAACAACTTTTGCAGAATTCTTATTTATTTTTGATGCAAGCGCCACACCCTGAGCATGATTGCCGGCCGAACTGCAAATCACTCCATTTTCTAATTCCTTTGCACTTAACTGATTGATTTTATTGAAAGCNCCCCGAACCTTAAAAGAGAAGGTTCTTTGTTTGTCTTCTCGCTTGAGAAGTACNGTATTGTTAAGTTTTGATGAAATTAATACAGCATGATCAAGAGANGACTTTTTTGCTACCGCGTAGACATTGGCATTTTTAATTAATTCAAGATAATTATTTTCTTTCACTTTATTAATGATTTAGATCGAGTAGGAATCAGNCTTTCTCGATTAAAGCCTTCTTCCTTCTGCGTCTAATTTTATAATTTGGTCAACATCAAGTTTTTTAATTTTATCTTCAATTTCATCCAGATCCCCAACAATGACCCAGGTCAAATTTTCAGGCTTAATGGACTTCTTCGCNGCATCATCAAGCCTTTCTTTAGTNAGACTCCTTACATTATCTGTATAGGTGTTCCAGTAATCATCAGATAANCCATAAGTNACTATTTGTGCTAAATCAGACGAGATCGCTCTTATTGTCTCCCATCTTCCTGGCAGACTCAGCGTATTGTTATCTTTTACTTTTTGAATCTCTTCAGNTGTTGCAGGATCAGAGTTGAGATAGTTGAATAATTCGGTCTTTATCTCTGTAATTGATTCGGATGTTTTATCTGTTTGAACTGGCGCATAAGCTATGAATGGTCTCTGGCCTTTTGTTTTTAATAACAACGTTCTCGCACCATAAGCCCAGCCCTTATCTTCCCTCAAGTTCATATTTATTCTAGAGGTGAATGATCCCCCAATAATGTCATTCATTGATTCCACCGCCAATTCATCAGAGTCACTTGGACTAGGAGCAATATTTGCGGCGAGGACGATTGATTGCTGCGAACCTGGTCTATCAATCAGATAAATGGTTTCNTGACTATTATTATTTACCGGAGAGATATTTTTTTCTGGCACTTCTGATGCAGCCCAGTTTTTGAATAGTTTTTCTAATTTTGCTTTAATTTCTTCTATAGTCACATCTCCCACAACAATCATGGTGGCATTATTTGGTTTAAACCATCTCTCGTGGTATTCGACTAATTGTTCCCTGCTTATTTTCTCTATTGATTCTTCTGTACCAGAACCAGTAAGAGGTAATGAATATGCATGATTTTTTCCATAAAGGAGTTCGGGCAGAACCCTCAGTGCAATACCAAAAGGCTGATTCTTTTCTTGCTGGATTTCAGCTAATTTCTGCTTACGCAATCTTTCCAGTTCATTTTCTGGAAAACTTGGATTGAGGATAATATCCGCATAAAGGTCTAGTGATTCATCTAAATTTTCTCTCAGTGCATTTAATGTTACTGAGGAACTGTCTATACCTGAGCCAGAACTGATGATTGCTCCTATTTCTGAAGCCTCATCACTAATTTCCAGAGCNTCTTTTTTAACGGTTCCTTCGTCAAGCATTGACATAGCAAGACTTGACGTTCCAGGCACAGAATACTGATCGGATGCATAACCCGCATCAAGCAATAGATTGAAATTTACAATGGCGGCATTTTTTTGTCTTGCAACAACCAGTTCAAGACCATTTGAAAGTGTACTTCTCTCAAAATTTATAAATTTACTCTCNGGAAAAGTCTTTGTCTCAGGAAGAGATGTTCGATCGGCACCATTATCTGANTAGGTCAGTTTTTCTGTCGGNTGAACCTCAAGATTATAAGACCCTTTATTGAGCCATTTATTNGCAACTGCAATTATGCTTTTTTGATTNGCATCTTCGATAGCTTGCAGAGATTTTTTGTAAAAACCAGGATCTCCCGTATAGACTGCATTTTGAGCAAGAATGTCAGATTTTCCACCAAATCCACCAACTTTTTCTGTTCCTCTTATAAATCCCGAGGTTAGTTTCATCTTAGCTCTTCTCAGCTCAGCTTTGGTTGGGCCATCTTCAATGAAACGATTGATTTCATCATTTATGGCAGATTTAACAGCTTCATGATCCCCTCCCGGCTGAACTGAGGCCTGGATGTAGTAAAAACCACCAATGTCACCAGCAAATTGATAAGAATCAACATCTGTAGCTATTCTATCTTTATAAACTAGTCGATTATATAACCTTGATGTTTTTCCTGAAGTTAGAATAATATCAATGAGTTGCAGAGCATCTGAATCAAGATCTCTGAAAGCAGGCCCGCCCCATGCCTTATGAATTCTTATTTGTGGAACGTCNTCCTTTATNATCTCGCTCTTATCTGTATCCAATCTAACAGTCCAGTCTTTCATTTTATTGACTGGGGGCGAAGGTTTTATATCACCAAAATATTTTTTTACTTTTTCAAAAACTTCTTCTGGATCAACATCGCCTGCAATAACGATAACTGCATTATTAGGTCCATAGTATTTTTTAAACCACTCATGAACATCATCAAGGCTTGCTGAATCAAGATCTTCCATTGAGCCAATTGTGCTCCATGAATAAGGATGATCTTTAGGAAATATTCCTTCAAGNAAGTGATATTCTACCATGCCATATGGCTGATTATCGCCTTGCCTCTTTTCATTTTGTACCACACCTCTTTGTTCATCTAGTCTTTCTTGAGTGATTGCGCCCAGCATGTGTCCCATTCGGTCCGACTCCATCCACAGAGCCAGATCAAGAGCAGTATTAGGAACATTCTCAAAATAGTTGGTACGATCAAAATAAGTGGTTCCGTTCATATTNGTTGCNCCAACTCTTTCAAATGGNTTAAANAACTCATCATTGTAATTCTCACTGCCGTTGAACATGAGATGTTCGAATAAATGNGCAAAACCTGTTTTTCCNTTAACTTCATTTTTTGATCCNACGTGATACCACAAATTTACAGCNACTATTGGTGCCTTATGATCTTCATGCACAATTAATCTAAGACCATTATCTAATTTGAATTCCTTGAAGTTAATATTCACCATGTCTGCACCGATTGCTGTGTTAGTAAAAAGTAATGAAATTAAAAATATTTTATATNTTCTGAGCATGATTATTTTATCCTAAATAAATATTTCTGGTTCAGGTCTCTATTGAGATTTAATCTAGATCTCAATAATTTTTTTCATTTATACATAAGACATGCATTTTAATATAAAATTCANAATTAATTCTGCANAAATATCAGAGAAGGTGTGTTTTGAGTAAATTAATAATAANAAANGCCAGATTAGTGAATGAAGGCNNTATCACAGAATCCGANGTTCTCATTGAGGATGAAAGAATCGCTAAGATTGCAACCTCTATTAAGGTAGACAATAACGTATGCGCCATCGATGCTGAGGGCAAATTCCTCATACCTGGTATGATTGATGATCAGGATCATTTCCGTGAACCTGGTCTAACTCACAAAGCAGATCTTGCCACTGAATCAGCAGCCTCAGTAGCAGGTGGTATAACCAGTTTTATGGAGATGCCAAACGTAAATCCCCAAACAACGAATAAAGATGCCTTAAAAAATAAATACGGNCTAGCAAAAGACCGATGCAGAGCNAATTATAGTTTTTACATGGGTGCAACTAATACCAACATTGAAGACATTAAGTCATTAGAAGTAAATGATGCTTGCGGGATAAAAGCTTTTTTGGGTGCTTCTACTGGAGATCTATTGGTCGATGATCCTTTGGCACTGGAACTACTATTTGAGCACGCACCAATAATAGTTGTTACTCATTGTGAAGACACNCCNCTAATTCGGGAAAATGAAAAAAAAGCGAAAGAAAAATATGGTGATGATGTTCCAATGTCAGAGCATCCNTATATACGTTCTGATGAGGTGTGTTACAGGTCATCAAGCAGTACATATGAGCTAGCAAAAAAATACGATGCTCTTTTACATATTCTTCATCTCACAACAGCCAAAGAGATGGAGTTATTCTCAAATCATCACAGATCTGAAAAAAGAATCACTGCTGAAGTCTGCGTTCATCACCTTTGGTTTGATGAAAGCAGTTATCCTGAAAAGGGTGCATTAATTAAATGCAATCCAGCCATTAAGAAAAAAAGTGATAGAGAAGCTCTAATTGAAGCACTAAACTCTGGAAAATTAGATGTCATTGCNACAGATCATGCGCCTCATACTTTGGAGGAAAAATCAGGTAAATATTTTGATACTCCTGCTGGATTACCGCTTGTTCANCATGCTCTGCCAATTCTATTTGATCTAGCAAGAAAGGGAGAAATAACTCATGAACTCATAGTAGATAAAGCCTGCCATGCTCCTGCAGATTTATTTGGTGTCATTGATAGGGGCTATGTCAGAGAAGGATACTTTGCTGACCTNGTAATTGTGGATACAGAAAAATCTTACAAAGTTACAAAAGATAATATTCTATATAAATGCCAATGGTCACCTTTTGAGGGACATGCTTTCAGTTCATCAATTCAGACGACAATTGTGAACGGGGTTATTGCTTATAATGATGGCAAACTAACAGATTCAATTCCTGGTAAAAAGTTGGATTTTAATCGCTCNAGANACTNACGAAANNTGTTTACTTTATTGGCGAAGCGTTTATNATCCNTANCATANNAACGAAGAATTTGTTGATCCACTATTCATNTCTTTAATTAGAAATTATTAGCCGCATAATATAAAAATGAAACCAACAGATATTTCAGATCCAAATTACTTCCATAAAGTAGTAGATTGTCAGTGGGCTTGCCCCGCACATACTGACGTNCCCGAGTATATTCGCCTCATCGCTCAGGGCAAATTTTCAGATGCATACATGGTTAATAGAAAATCTAATGTCTTTCCAGGAATTTTAGGACGAGTCTGTGATAGACCTTGTGAGCCAGCATGCAGAAGATCAAGAGTCGAAGATAAGCCTGTAGCAATATGTAGACTCAAGAGGGTTGCCGCTGATCACAGAGATGATATAACAGCCAGACTCCCACAACCGCCATCAAAAAAAAATGGAAAAAGTGTGGCACTGATCGGTGCTGGTTGCGCCTCTTTGACGGTCGCCAATGATTTATTACCACTTGGCTATGATGTAACAATATTCGAAGCGCTAGATATGACAGGCGGCCTAATGAGAACTAATATTCCACAGTTTCGTTTGCCACCAGAAGTGCTAAATGAAGAGATTCAATACATTCTTGATATGGGTGCTGACCTTAAACTGAACCATAGAATCAATAGTTTCAAGGAATTTAAAGAGAATAATAACTTCGATGCAATTTTTGTCGGCACTGGGGCACCAAAAGGAAAAGAACTCAATCTCCCTGGTAGATATGACAGTAATAATGTTCATATTGGTATCGAATGGCTTGAATCAGTTGCCTTCGAACATGTCGATAAAATAGGTAAAAATGTATTAATTATTGGTGTTGGAAATACAGCAATGGATTGTTGCAGAACCTCTTTNAGACTCGGCGCCAAAAATGTAAAAGTNATGGCAAGAAAACCCCGAGCTTTTTTTAAAGCATCAGAGTGGGAGCTTGAGGATGCTGAAGAAGAAAATGTTGAGATTATCGTTAATCATTCTCCAAAAGAATTTATTGTAAAAAATGGAAAGTTACAAGGAATGCTCTTTGAAGAAATAGAATATCAAATTGATGATAAAGGTTCTATTGAGAGTTCTGAGATTGTTGGTGAAAAATTTATTGAGTGCGATGATGTAATTCTTGCAATCGGACAAGATAATGCATTCCCATGGATTGAACGTGACATTGGCATTGATTTTAATGAATGGGACTGCCCGATTGTTGACGAGACAACAATGATGTGCTCCTTGGATGGGGTATTCTTTGGCGGTGACTCAGCTTTTGGGCCAAAGAATATTATATGGGCTGTTGCTCATGGTCATGAGGCAGCAATCTCTATTCATAAGCACTGTGAGAGAGAGGATATATATGATCGCCTTCCTCCAGGAATGAATCTAACAAGCCAGAAAATGGGAATACATGAGTGGAGTTATTCAAATGATTATGATGGATCAGAAAGAAGGTTGATGCCACATGTTGATCTCAAGAAAAGATTCAAGCAGTTAAATATTGAAGTTGANTTAGGGTTTACATTAGATCAAACAGTTAAGGANGTCGAGCGATGCCTGAATTGCGATATTCAGACTGTCTTTGCCGCGAACTTATGCATAGAGTGCGATGCNTGCATTGATGTATGCCCNGTNGANTGTCTTACAATTACGGAAAATGGGGATGAAGATGATTTGAGAACACGCCTAACAGCCCCAGCAGAAAATCTCGAAGAAGATCTCTATGTTTCAGAGCCTCTTCCTCAAACCTCGAGGGTTATGGTTAAGGATGAAGATCTTTGTGTCCATTGCGGCCTCTGTGCTGAAAGATGCCCAACAGGGGCATGGGATATGCAGAAATCAACAATCCTCTTGCCTCACGTTAAAGATGAGCTTGAAGCTTCCAGATTAAAAAAAGCTAGTAATAGTTAGAAAGGCAAAAAAATTAATAATCCACAAAAACAACTGAAAAAAGTTAATGACTTTGTAGTCAAGATTGCCACAGTTAACGGTACTGGTTCAGCAAGTGCAAACGGATTACTGATGAAAGCAATTTTTCGTATGGGTGTTCCTGTTGTTGGAAAAAACTATTTTCCNTCAAATATACAAGGACTTCCAACTTGGTATGAAGTCAGAGTAACAGGCGAAGGTCATAACTGTGCATCAGATGAAGTAGACATAATGATAGCCATGAATGCGCAAACATACACTCAGGATCTAAAAAATGTAAGGTCTGGAGGATGGCTTATTTATGATTCAACTTGGCCGCGAAGCAAGTTGCTAGACAGATCTGATGTCACTGTAATTGGAGTGCCTTTTTCAAAGCTTTGTATCGAAAACTTTGAAGGAACGAGAGCCAGAATCTTAATGAAGAACATTGCTTATGTTGGGGCGCTTGCAGCACTGGTTAAAATTGATCTCAAGATAATAAAAAAACTACTAAATGAAACGTTTGGATCAAAAAAACATCTTGTTAAGTCAAATCTCGAAGCGATCATGTTGGGCTATGATTACGTAATTGACAATATCACTCATCCATTACCATTAACTGTAAAACCAGCCAAAAAAACAGAAGGACAAGTAATCATTGATGGTAACACTGCTGCTGGTCTCGGGTGTGTTTATGCTGGCGCTACAGTTGGGGCTTGGTATCCTATAACTCCATCAACCTCACTAATGGACTCATTTCAAGCCTTTTGCAATCAACTAAGAAAAAATGAAGATGGCTCAAATAATTTTTGTATCATACAAGCTGAAGACGAGCTTGCGGCAATTGGAATGGTTCTGGGTGCAACTTGGAATGGNGCAAGGGCATTTACACCAACAAGTGGACCCGGCATCTCTTTGATGAGTGAATTTATTGGTTTTGCCTATTACTCAGAACTTCCAGCAGTAATTTTTGATGTTCAAAGAACCGGTCCTTCAACGGGAATGCCAACTAGGACTCAGCAATGCGATATTTTATCCTGCGCTTATGCATCTCACGGAGATACCAAGCATCCCATGTTATTTCCAGCAAANCCAAAAGAATGCTTTGAAATGTCAATAGATGTGTTTGATCTAGCAGATGAATTNCAGACACCAGTTTTTTTCATGACTGATTTAGACATAGGTATGAACGACTGGATGTGCCCTGACTTGACTTGGGATACAAAATACAAACCAAAACGTGGGAAGGTCTTATCAGCTAAACAGTTAGAAAAAATGGAAAATTTCTATCGATATTATGATCATGACGGNGATGGCATACCATATAGATCTCTTCCGGGCACACACCCCAAAGGTTCCTTTTTTACCCGAGGGTCCGGTCATAATAAGTTTGGGGGATACACAGAAGATGGTGAGGAATATAAAGAGGTGGTTGACCGATTACTTGTTAAATGGGAAACAGCAAGAAAGATTTGCCCGAAACCGGAAATCAAATACTCAAAAAAGAATAAAGAGGCAATAATTGCCTTCGGAAGTAGCGATGGTGCTTGTAATGAGGCATTAAAGTATTTGAATAAAAAAAATATGAATTTTAATTATTGTAGAATCAAATCATTTCCGTTCAATAAATCAATTGAGAGATTCATCAATAAACATGAGAAGATTTACATTGTCGAGCAAAATAGAGATGCTCAAATGAAATCACTTTTGATGTTAGATTTAAATATTGATCCCGTTAAATTAGAGTCAATACTCCATTATAATGGTAACCCAATAAACGCAAAATGCATTATAGATGGACTAAAGAATGAATAAGTTAATTATTGTTCTTATGAGGAAAACAGATGAGCTATATTAGTAAGCCAAAAGTCAGTCATCCAAAATCGAAGACCAATTCATTAGGATTGAGAAGAAGAGATTATGAAGGTGTTGTGTCCACTCTCTGTGCTGGATGTGGTCACGACTCGATAACTGCTGCTTTAATTCAGGCTATTTTTGAACTCGGAATTGAACCACATTGTTTGGCAAAGGTCTCCGGTATTGGATGCTCGTCTAAAACTCCAGCGTATTTTGTAAGCCAATCTCACGGATTCAATTCTGTCCATGGAAGAATGCCATCGGTTTCAACTGGAGCAAATGCAGCTAATCATGATCTAACCTATGTAGGGATTTCTGGAGATGGCGATTCACTTTCAATCGGTATGGGACAATTTTCTCATGCGATAAGAAGAAATTTAAATATGACATATATNATTGAGAATAATGGCGTATANGGTCTTACTAAGGGTCAGTATTCTGCCTCTGCAGACGTTGGGAGTAAAGCAAAGAAAGCACCTGTCAATCAGCAAAAACCGATCGATCCAGTCAGTATGGGGATCGCCTTGGGTGCGACGTATGTAGCCAGAAGTTTTTCTGGAGATAAAGATCAGCTTGTGCCTCTTATAAAAGGAGCTATAGCTCATAAAGGCTTTGGGTTGCTTGATATTATCAGCCCATGTGTAACCTTTAATGACAATGAAGAATCAACAAAAAGTTATTCGCATGTCAGAAAGTTCTATCATCAAGTGGTAGATACAGATTTTGTTCCTCCTGCAGAGGAAATTAAAGCTGCATATGATGAAGGAGAAGCGATGCCTATATCATTGCATGATGGAAGTCAGATTGTTTTCAGAAAAGTAGATAAGAATTACGATCCAACTAGCAGGGCAGCTGCCTATTCTTTTCTTAGAGAAAGTAAAGCCAAACAAGAGCTCGTTACCGGTCTTCTATACATTGATAAAGAAGCAGATGACATGCATGAAAGTGCGAATACAACAAAACAACCACTATCTAAAGTACCTTATAGCCAGTTAAATCCCGGAAAAAAGAAGCTTAATGAGATAATGAAGAGATTCAAATAATTGAATTCATCAATACTTCCATCACGTTTTTTTTTCTTTACATTATGTTTTTTGACGGGATGCATCAGTGAAAATCATCAGTTTTCACAAAAAGATGTTACTTTTTACGGAACAGGAAAAGTATCAAGATATCAGCAACATTCTGATGGTTCATTAGAGCCCTTGAATCCTCTTTTTTTTGCAGAAATATTTATCACCGAAGGTGGAAATGTCAATGATGCAACAGTAGTAGTGCCAGACGAACAAGAATCAATAATCAAATTATTGTTCCGTCATTCCGAGTCTGATGAAATTGGTGATGTTATGTATCACAGTGAAATGCTTGAAAGCTACGAAACTCTTGAAGAGAAATATCCTATGGGGGCCTATAGATTTAATTTTGAAACATCAGAAGGTAGAGTTCTAAATAGTATTGTGAGCTATANGAATAAATCTTTTCCNNANCATCCTGTTATTATGTTTTATCAAGATGANATGAGAATTGGAATCAATGAAGTCGACAGCACAAAAGAACTCATAATTAAATGGCCTGAATTTTCTGCTGGTCAATCAGATCCNAATAATATACTCGATGATCCAATATTTGTTGCTATAGATAGCTGTATTATGGAGGATATTATTCACAGTGGAAGACCCTTTGAGAAGAACGGCTACTTAAATTATCAAGCTAAAGAATACAAGGTCTCACCAAATAAATTGGAGCCAGGTCAGACTTATGCAATGTATGTTGAGCATGCAATATTTACTGACACTCAAAATGATTTCGGAATGCCTGGATTTGCAACACTTGCTTCTTCAACTTATATGGATTTTCAAACACTTGGCATGACTGATCCTGATTATTGTATGAGGGGCTCAAAATAATGAATTACGATATAGAGCAAATTCGAGGAAAATTTCCTGCACTCAACATTAAAGATTCTGGTGTCAGGAGAATATATTTTGATAATCCAGCTGGCACCCAGGTACCTATTGAAGTAATAGAAGCTTTACAAAAATGCATGATCGAGTCCAATGCAAATATTCAGGGTGGTTTTGAAACATCCAATCGTGTCGATAAAATATTAGATGAATTTCAC
>PBVS01000025.1 GCA_002728725.1 Woeseiaceae bacterium | reverse complement strand
ATGGACCTGACTTAGCTACGATCCCTGCAATTGCATTGAGATCAGTTGAGGTTCTACGTGATGGTGCATCAGCTCTTTACGGATCTGACGCGATCGCGGGTGTGATGAACTTTAACCTTAGAACTGAGTCTGAAGGCGGTGAAATCCGTATGCAACATGGTGTGTATGCTGATACTGCTGGTGGTCCTGGTGGTCTTGGAATTGGTAAGCGTGGATCTCTTGAAGGTCAAGGCGGAGAGAAAGATTACAAAGTTCAGTTGAACTTTGGTATGCCTTTGACTGAAGATGGTTTCATTAACATCAGTTCTGAGCTCTACAGTGCGCAAGGTACAAGTCGTGGTGGTCGATACGAATTCAGTATCCCTGGTGTGGACACAAATCGTCCATCAGAAGCTGCGGCAATGGACGGTGCAATGTTTGATCATGATGGTATAGCTAGCACACCTGAAGTATGGCGTGCAGGTCCTGATGCGTTGACTCACGTTTATGAGACAACTACTTCTGGAGCTAACCCTCAAGGTACATTGTTGACTATCCGTAACGGCGGTGACGGTATTCCTGATGATCCAGATTACAGATACAGAGATAACCTCTGTAATTCTGAAATCGGNGCAGGTGACTGTAATGAAATGACATGGGGTGAGCCAACACGTGATGGTATCCGAGTATTTGTTAACTCAGGTGTAACACTTTCAGATTCTTCTGAAGCATACGCTTTCTTTAACTACTCAGACACTAACGCTGACGGTTCTTTCTACCATCGTCGTCCTGGTATCGCGCAGTTCAAATTGAGCCGTGATGCAACAGGTCGTATTCACAACCCACGTGACCAGTATCCTGGTGGATTTACACCAAGATTCCACGGTAACGTCATTGACCAAGGATTCACTGGTGGTATCCGTGGTGATGTAAACGGTTGGAACTACGATTTCAGTGCACGTTCTGGTGAAAACCAAATCCGTTACATTCTTGACAACACTAGAAACCCGTCAATGGGTGCAGCGTCTCCATCAAAATTCCGTCCTGGTAACCTTGTAAACGATGAGTTTGCAATCAACATGGACTTCTCGAAAGAGTTTGATGTAGGCATGGCAAATGACATGAACNTGGCATTTGGTCTAGAGTGGCGTGAAGAAGGCTACACTATCGAAAAAGGTGACACACCTTCTTGGACTGTGGGCCCATACGCTGGTAAAGATCCGCACAACTTTGATGTAACTGCAGCAGAAGCAGCAGCCGACGGCGAAACTCGTGCCGCAGGTTGTTACATTCCTGGGCTGGTTGCAACTCCTGGAACACAATGTGATTCTGAAGATCCAATCTTCAATTCACTTCCAGTAGGTTCAAACGGTTTCCCTGGATATGATCCTGCTTACACTGGTACTTACTCACGTGATTCATACGCAGCATACGTTGACGTAGAAATGGACGTGACGGATGAGTTCCTTGTAAACGTTGCAGGTCGTTACGAAGACTTCTCTGATTTCGGAGATAACTTCAGTGCGAAAATTGCATCACGTTACACAGTAAGTGACGCGATCACTGTACGTGCATCAGCCGGTACTGGTTTCCGTGCACCTACACCTGGTCAAATCTCAACTAAGAACGTATCAACACGTATCGATCCAAANGGTGAGCCAGTTGCGGAAGGTATCTTCCCTGCAACTAACCCACTAGTAGCTGAGTTGGGAGCATTGCCTCTTGACGCAGAAACTTCAACTCAATNCACTTTGGGTTTAAGTGCTACTCCAACAGACAACTTGGTAGTGACTCTTGATTACTACTTCGTAGAGTTGGAAGATCGTATCGTATTGTCATCTGACTTCCAGATTACGGATGCTCTTAAAGCTTCACTAGATGCTAAAGGCATTCCTTATCAGTCAGATATTGCTCAAGTTAGTTACTTCACTAACGACTTGACAACTGAGACAAGTGGTATTGACCTAGTTGTTACTTACAACATGGACTGGTCAGGTGGTAACACTGTCCTTTCTATGGCNGGTAACTGGAACGATACAGAGATCAAAGACCGCGTANACAGANNNACANCAGNNACTACACCTNNGTACTTCATTAACGACGANAGCAAGTTCGATAACGAAAACGGCGATCCATCTTACCGTTTGAACATATCGGCTCGCCACACTACAGGCGATGATGTTACATACAGCCTACGTGGTAACCTCTACGGACCTTACAAGAATGCTGCTAACAGCACTCTTGCTTCGATCCAAGAGTATGGTCGTGTATTGCAGTGGGATGCTGATGTATCATGGGATTTGTCTGATGAATACCGTCTAACTTTCGGTATTAACAACATCTTTGACACAATGCCAGATCAAGATACAATTGGCGAAACTTGCTGTGGACGTACTTACCGATCTGATTCAGTTATGGATTGGCAAGGTACTTACTACTACGTAAGAGGTCAAATCAGCTTCTAATAGTTGATGATCAAAAAATAATTGGGTAACCGTTTTTAATTAAACACCTACTCAATGATTAAAACCCCGCCTNGGCGGGGTTTTTTTTATCTATATTAATGTTAATTGCCATTTTATTATGGTTAAGTCTTCNTCAATCTTGGTAAAATAGTGTGAGGTTTTATCTGTTATGCNATACAAAAAACACAAACAGCTTGCGTCCAATCTGCTCATGATCAGGCCGTGTCATTTCTTCAGTAATCCGCAAACGGCAAAATCAAATAAATTTCAGGGCAGATCAAACTTATCCGATAATGAATTACAAGAAGCNGCGGTTAATGAATTTGATACGTTAGTATNGAAATTAAGAGAAGCGGACCTGAGTGTCTGTGTCTTCGAAGATACACCTGATCCTGTCACACCTGATTCTGTTTTTCCAAATAATTGGGTCTCATTTCACAACGATGGAACGGTTATTTTGTATCCCATGGAAGCAGAAAACAGAAGACTTGAAAGGCGATTGGACATAATTGAAACACTAAAAAATGAACACGGATTTTATGTGAAAAATATTATTGATATGAGTTACCTTGAAGATAAAGAAGAATATTTAGAAGGCACGGGCAGTATGATCTTAGATCATGTGAATAAAATTGCATATGCCTGCTTATCCTCTCGGACCCATAAGAATGCTTTACTGAATTTCTCAAAAAAAATGGGATTCTCTTCCATCGCATTTCAGGCAAAAGATGCCTCGGGATCAGATGTTTACCATACCAATGTTATTATGAGTTTGGGAGAAAAGATCGCAGTTTTATGCGAAGATGCAATACCAGCGAATTTTGAAAAAAAGCAAATAATAAGCAGCCTCAAAAATAGTGGACATGAAATAATAAACATCACTTTAGATCAGATGACATCTTTTGCTGGTAATGTTCTTGAAGTCATCTCCAATTCAGATGAACATCTTATGCTTATGTCAGAGAGAGCAAAAAAATCATTGACAAAANAACAGAGTTCAACAATTGAAAAATATTGTAGGATTGTCTCGTCACCAATTCAGAACATTGAAGATTCGGCTGGTGGAAGTGTTCGTTGTATGATTGCTGAAATAGCATTACCTAAAAAATAAAGGTTTGACTATGAGTAAGAATAAAATCTTAATGTGCCCGCCAAATTATTTTTCTGTTGATTACGTAATAAATCCTTGGATGTCTGGCTTAACAGAGCCTCCTGACATTANCAAAGCCCATGAACAATGGAATCTATTGAAAGATACTATTTCTCAATATGCTGATATTGAGATTATTGAGCCTCAGCCAGATTTACCCGATATGGTATTTACAGCTAATGCAGGTGTTGTGTCTGGAAACAAAGCCATTGCCAGTCATTTTATGCCTCACGAGAGAAGACCAGAAGAGTCACATTTTAAATCGTGGTTTAGAAAAAATGGTTATGATCTTTTGGATCTGGATGAAAAAATTGGATTTGAAGGAGGCGGAGACTGTCTTTTTGATCGAGGTGGTCCCTGGTTATGGACAGGGCATGGTTTTAGAACGGAGATAGAAGCTCATCCAGAGATAGCAAANTACTTNGATGTTGAAGTTGTNCCNATCAAATTAATNGATGANAGNTTCTATCATATCGATACGTGTTTNTGCCCTTTAACAGGTGGTTACGTAATGTANCATCCNCCNGCCTTTGATTATGATTCNAGNNTTGCNATTGAAACCAGAATNNCNCCTGAGAANCGCATNATTGTTGANACTNTGGATGCAGGAAATTTTGCATGCAATGCTGTTAATCTTGAAAATAAGATTATAGTTAATGCCGCCTCAGNTTATCTGAGAGGACAACTCAAACAAAAAGGTTTTGATGTAATTGAGATAGAGTTATCAGAATTTATAAAAGCGGGTGGCTCTGCTAAGTGTCTTACATTAAAACTGATCGACTCAGTTATTTCCTCTACAAAATAAAGAGTAAGCTCAGTTGAATTTAATTAATAATCATAGATTACGCTTATATTTTGGTGCTGTCCTAATAAGTTTTTCACCGATTTTCGTTAGCTTAGTAGATATTAATCCAACAGTCAGTGCATTTTATCGAGTATTTATTGGTGGAATTGCATTAACTCTATATTTGTTGANCTCAAAGAAAAGATTTGATTTCAATAGGACTGTTTGGTTTTTTCTGTTTATGGCATCCATTTTTTTTGCTGCCGATCTTTGGTTCTGGCATAGAAGTGTAATTTATGTGGGTCCTGGATTAGGAACATTACTGGCAAATATGCAGGTATTCATAATGATGATGGCAGGTATTTTTTTGTATAAACAAATACCAACGAAAGTTCAATTGTTCTCGGTTCCATTCGCTGTAATTGGACTGTCCATGATTGTGGGCTTGGATTGGAAAGAATTGAAACCAAATTATCAAGCAGGAATAATTTTTGGTTTATTGACAGCAATCTGTTATAGCAGCTATTTGATTTCGATGCGTCAGGCGCAGCAGAGTAAGACAAATATCATCCCTATACGTGAAGTAGCTTCGATGTCATTAATGGTTTCAGTAATTTTGGCTTTTACAGTTTTTTTTGAAAACGAATCATTGATTATTTCAGGTATCAATGATTATTTGATACTGCTTATGTATGGAATTGGATCTCATGCTATTGGTGGTATTATGATAGCCAGCGCTTTAGTGAGAGTCACTACCACTGAGGTTGGAATCGCTTTACTACTTCAGCCGACGTTAAGTTTCATTTGGGAGATATTATTCTTTAATAGGTCTTTTACAATGATTGAGAGCGTNGGAGTAGTTATCGTTCTCTATTCTATTTTCTTAAGTTCCAATCGTACAACTNGATAATAATTTTTAANATTCTCACAATTATTAAGTGTTACACTCTGATTTTAATTTGAATGGAAGGCATCTATGTTCGAGCTTGCGATTAAATTTTTATTAAGTTACTTACTTGGATCAGTCAGTGGCGCACTGACTGTCGGAAAATTAAAAAACAATACCGATATACGCAAAATAGGCAGTGGTAATGCTGGAGCCACGAATGCCCTGAGGACACAGGGATTTTTCTTTGCGCTGGCCGTCGTGATAATTGATATCGGAAAAGGAATCATAGCACCATTGTACGTATCAACCTGGGATGCGGTATATTTTTCACAAGAGCCACAAATTGATCAACAAATGCTGACATTAATTTGTGCCGCCGCCGCCGTTATTGGTCATGTCTGGCCAATGTGGCATCAATTCAGAGGCGGTAAAGGTGCAGCAACATTATTGGGAGCGTATCTGGTCATATCTTATCCTCTAGTAATTGTTATGCTTATTTCATTTTTCGTTCTACTCAGCCTTTTTGGATTTGTAGGTCTTGCAACAGTAATTTCTGGTTTTTGTGTTTGTATTTACTTGTTGGCTAGTGGCATCCAACTCAGTTCTCCTTTATTTTTATTCTCATTTTCGATGGCCATTTATCTCACTTACACACATCGATCAAATATCAGCAGATTGATTAAAGGTTCAGAGCCACGTAATGAAAAGGTAATGATATTTCGTAAGAAAAAGACAAAATGAAAGCTTTAAGTATTGGTAAGATCCAGAAATCTCTGGATTTCTCTGTAAGCATTACCCTCTTAGACACGGTAAGCTCAACCAATAGCTATCTTATGAACTCCAAATTAGAGGATCCAGATAGCCTTTCTATAGTGATTGCAAGACACCAATCCGAAGGATATGGTAGAAATAAATCAAAATGGGTATCTGATTATAACGCAGGCATTTGGATGTCTATTGGCACTTTGATAAAAAAGAAAAAAGACACATCTTCACTTTCTCTTGCCATTGCAGCAGGATTGACAGAAATGCTTCATTTAAATGGTTTTAAAAAGATTGGTTTAAAATGGCCTAATGATTTTGTGTGTGAAGGTAAAAAGTTGGGAGGTATACTTATTGAAACCAAGCCAATAGATAGAAATTTTATGAAAACAATCGTTGGTATAGGACTAAACTTAGATTTACCAAATACGTCAAAGGAGAAAGAGGAATTTGGTCTAAAACCAATCTCACTAAACTCCCTCAAAAAAGGATCTTTTGATGTTTCAGATCTGATCACAAATCTGATTTCTTCGGTGAATATTACAATCAATGAATATAAGTATTTTGGCTTTGAAAAATTTGCAAGAACTTGGAGAAGATATGATGTTTATAATGGTTCATACATTCATGTTGAATCAAATAATCAAAAAATTTNTGGCATAAATAGTGGAATTAATGACCATGGCGCTCTTATTATTAATAATGAAAAAGGAAGTCATAAAATATACAGTGGCACATTAATTNAAATAGGCTCAGAGGGTTAAATTATGTCTAAAATTCTCTTAATGGATATTGGGAATACCAGGATAAAGTGGGGTGNGCTTGAGAATAGAGTGCTATCAGGAATTGGATCGCTTTCGATCACTCATTCAAGTGATTTTGATCTCAAATCACTGTTTTTGTCCGTGTCATCAGATGTTAAATCTATAGTTGCCAGTTGTGTTCTATCCAAGGAAACTCAGGCTAAGCTTGCTGAGTTAATTTCCGATCATTTTAAATTGGCAATTGAATTCATTGAGCCAAAAAACAGATTTTCTGGACTGACGAACGGTTATAACAACCCCTCTAAATTGGGTGCTGATAGATGGTCAGCAATGATTGGTGCTCATAATGAATTTGGAGGAAATATATTAGTGGTAGATATGGGAACAGCGATCACGATTGATTACATTAACGCTGAAGGGGTGCACAAGGGAGGCCAGATACTTCCTGGATTAAAATCATTTTTCAATATTCTCAATCAATCGACGGGCAGTATTAATACAAAAATTAACATCAATGATACTGCAGCTCAAGATATCAAAAAATGGGGAAAAAACACGGATGATGCGGTTATATCGGGTGCAATGTCGGCTATTTCAGGTGCCATAAATGCAGCAGTTTTTTCATTTAAGATAGAGGATTCAATGCCTTCTGTTATTTTGACGGGGGGTGACGCAATTTATTTTAAGGACGTATTTGATTATTCATTATCTTACAGACCAAATTTGGTGCTTGAAGGCTTAGCTAGATTATTGGACGAGGAATAAAACTTTCTAGAGACCTTTTGCATGATAAGTGCTTGCAATTCTCTCAATTGATAAAAGATAGGCAGCCAGTCTGAGGCTGTCAACATCATCACGACTGTTCCACACTTCNCTCATCGCTTGATACGCATTGACCATGGTATCATCAAGACCTGAACGAACTAATTCGATTTCTCCAGCACCTTCACTGTATTTTTTTATGAATTCATTGGATAGCCTTGTTTTCAGTCCACTTGCTTTGAGTATTCGGTTGAGTTCTTTTACAAGAAGACTGTTTCTGGTTTCTTCTTGTCTTCTTCGCATGCGTCCAAANCTTATGTGACTGAGATTTTTTACCCATTCGAAGTAAGAGACAGTGACACCACCCGCATTTGCATACATATCAGGGATGATTACAACACCTCTTTTATTCAATATTTCATCTGCAGGCGCTGTTATCGGACCGTTAGCCGCTTCAATGACTAGAGAGGCTTTTATATTTTCTGCATTATTGAGGTTAATAACGCCTTCTATTGCAGCCGGAATTATAATGTCGCAATCTTGCTCAAGTCCATTTTCAGACTCTTGAATGAATTTACCCTCATTGCAATCAATCAGGTTTCCATGCTCAGTTAGATGCTCATAGACTTTCTGTACATTGAGACCTTTTGCATTGACCAGCATCCCATCTTTTTCAATGATTGAGGTAATCAAAGCGTCATCTTCCGTCGATAGAAAGAGTGCAGCATGATAACCAACGTTACCCAAACCTTGCACAATTATTTTTTTCCCTGCTAACGTTCCTTTTAATTTTGCCTTCTTCATATCATCTCTGTGATTGAAAAATGCTCTAAGAGCGTATTGTATTCCTCTTCCTGTAGCTTCAACTCTGCCCGATATTCCTCCTGCATTGAGCGGCTTTCCAGTTACACATGCTCTGCTGTTAATTTCAGTGGTATTCATTCTGCTGTATTGATCAGCTATCCAAGCCATTTCTCTCTCACCAGTTCCCATATCTGGTGCAGGTACGTTTTGCGAAGGATGAATCAGATCTCTTTTTGCTAATTCATAAGCGAAACGACGAGTGATAATCTCTAGCTCTTCATCTTTGTATTCTCTTGGATCAATACATAACCCGCCTTTTGAGCCTCCAAAGGGTATCTCAACTAGCGCACATTTATATGTCATTAAGGCTGCGAGCGCTTCGACTTCATCTTGATTGACAGACTTAGCAAAGCGTATTCCACCTTTGACAGGTTCAATATGTTCAGAGTGGACTGANCGGTAACCTGTGAATGTCTGGATTTTTCCTTTNAGTCTTACACCAAATCTTACNGTGTATGTTGCATTGCAAACTCTTATTTTTTCCTCAAGACCAGGCGCCAGATCTAATAGTCTCGAAGCTCGATTATACATGGTGTCAACCGACTGCCTGAATGTTGGTTCCGTATTATTTTTCATAAAATTTATTTATTTTTTATATTGCCAATCTAGCATATAATAATTCGCAATTGTATTGTATGACAGCCTTTAGATTGGGTATTGTATGCGAANACAGTTTTGATTTCTATTGTGTGCCGGTATAGCTCAGTTGGTAGAGCAACTGACTTGTAATCAGTAGGTCCCGAGTTCGACTCTTGGTGCCGGCACCATAGTTCATTTTATATTCTAAGATGGAAATTTCAATATGAAAATCGACGACAAAGCGCTCATAAAAACAAAAGCATTTATAAATGGTGAGTGGTTAGAAAGCGATAANAAAGAAACATTTCCTGTTATAAATCCTGCNACAGGTGAAGTGATTGCAGAAGTAGCGAGTTGTGGATCAGAAGAGACAAATAGAGCAATCGAGTCTGCTGAAAAAGCACGAAAAGATTGGTCAGCAGTTTCTGTTAAAGAAAGAGCAAATNTACTCCGTACTTGGTTTGAGTTGATGATGGAAGCTCAGGAAGATCTCGCTCAATTANTAACAGCAGAGCAGGGTAAACCACTTTTTGAAGCAAGAGGGGAGATTGCATATGGAGCAAATTTTATCGAGTGGTTTGCAGAGGAAGGTAAGCGTGTGTATGGAGATCTTATACCGCCACCATCTCATGACAAGAGAATAGTTGTTACAAAACAACCTGTTGGGGTTGTGGCTTGTATAACACCTTGGAATTTTCCTAACGCCATGTTGACAAGAAAAATTGCGCCAGCATTAGCTGCAGGTTGCACTGTAGTTTGTAAACCGGCAAATGCAACGCCTCTCTCTGCGTTGGCTATTTGTGAGCTCGCATCAAGAGCAGGTATTCCAGATGGAGTTATTAATATTGTGGCTGGTAGAACCAGTGAGATTGGTGAAGCATTGACAGCCAGTCCACTTGTAAGAAAATTAACCTTTACAGGTTCTACCCCTATTGGAAAAAAATTGATGGCAGATTGCTCTAAAACAATGAAAAGAACCTCAATGGAATTGGGAGGTAATGCCCCATTCATTGTTTTTGATGATGCTGATTTAGATGCTGCAGTTGAAGGCGCTATGATTTGCAAGTTTAGAAATGCGGGTCAGACTTGCGTATGCGCTAACAGATTTCTGGTACAGGAAGAAATTTATGATGAATTTCTAGAAAAACTAAGAAAAGCAACAGAATCTCTTGTTATTGGTAACGGAATGAATGAGGAAGTAGGGATAGGTCCACTAATCAACCAAAAAGCAGCCAATGACGTAATTGGATTTATTGATGACGCAGTGGATAAAGGTGCCAATGTTGTTATTGGAGGTCNAAGGAATACCATTGGCGATTGCTTTATTAATCCAACCATACTGACTAATGTTGATAAAAGCATGAGAGTATACAAGGAGGAGATATTTGGTCCGATAGCTCCAATCCTTAAGTTTAAAACCGAAGAAGAGGCCATAAAATTGGCAAATGATACTGAGTTTGGACTCGCCTGTTACTTTTATTCGCGTGATGTAGGACGAATATGGCGGGTGGGCGAAGCACTGGAGTATGGGATAGTAGGTATAAATGAAGGAATTATATCCAATGAAATGGCCCCGTTTGGCGGTGTAAAAGAATCAGGCCAGGGTCGAGAAGGATCTAAATATGGTTTGGACGACTATCTAGAGATCAAATATATGTGTTTAGGTGGTATTGATAAGTAAAGACCGAGAATTAATGAAAAAAAATAATATCACTCATTATTGTTATCTTGATTCTCCGCTAGGAAAGCTTATGCTTGCCGGGGACGAACACTTTCTTAAACTGATTGAGTTTCCCGGTCAACACAATACAAATGAAACTAAAAAAAATTGGATATATTCAGTTTCTCGTTTTAAGCATGAAAACAATGAGCTAATTAGATATTTTGAGGGAGAATTAAAAAATTTTTCTGTCAAATGTCATATCACTGGAACAGCCTTTCAAACCAAAGTTCTAAATGAGTTAAAAACAATACCCTATGGAAAAACGATGTCATATTCTGATGTCGCAGACAGAATAGGCCATCCCAAGGCTTACCGCGCAGTTGGATCTGCAAATGGAAAAAATAGACTGCCAATCATTTTTCCTTGTCACAGGGTTATAAGCAATAACGGAGAATTGGGAGGATTTAGCGGAGGGTTAAGTATTAAAAGGAAACTATTGGAGTTGGAGCTCAAGCATGCCTAGAATATTTTGTTTTGTAATGAATTTAATGTTTTTGATGGTTTAATTCCGGTCTTTAGTTTCTTGTCATTCTGTAGTTCACCGGTTTTCATAGTTATTGGTAATATTCCTGCCCATATTGGTATCTCATAATCTTCTGGTTGGTCATCTGGATCGCCGGTTGATATTTTAGCCGAAGCTTCTTCGATCATTACTTTTATGACGCCTGTCATTTTTACCTCATTAATATGTGAGTCTCTAACCTCATCCCATCTTCCTGGCGCAGTATTCTCACTTATAACTCTCATTGCCATGAGTTTTTCTTGATGATCTTCGATAAGTTCAGGTTTTCCAAAGATTGTCACCGAGCGATAATGCATAGAAGAGTTGAAAGTTGATCTTGCCAATACGATTCCATCCAACAATGTCACATTCAGCGAGATTCGATTGGTATCTTCTAGCAGTCTTATGATTCTTGCTTTTCTCGCCCCATGTAAATATATCTCGTTTTTCGCTCGGCCATATAACATAGGTACTACGACAGGACCGTCGTCTTGGTTAAACCCAACATGAGCCACCAAGCCTGTATCAAGAATTCGGTGAACATTTTTCTTATCATAGCGCGCCTTTTTTTTGAGTTGCCTAACTCTATTGCTTTTTTTTATTTCGTATTGATTTGACATTTATCCGAGTATATATGGTACGAGAGTAATTGATAGTGTTGTTACAATTATAATTCCAATTATATTTAGAGCAATTCCGGCTCTAATCATTCTAGGAATTCTTAACAGACCCGAGCCAAAAACAATGGCATTAGGTGGTGTTGCTACGGGCAGCATGAAAGCACAACTCGCTGCCAAAGTTACCGGAGCAGCCAAAATAATTGGATTGATCCCCATTTCAATTGCAATTGCACCAATAACCGGTAAAAAAGTTGCTGTTGTGGCAATGTTGCTAGTTAACTCAGTAAGAAAGATTATCATCATGGCAATACTCATCACTAAGAGAGGTAGAGGTAATGATCCTACAGAAGATAAATTTGATCCGATCCACTCTGCCAATCCAGAGTTGCTTACCGCTGTTGCAAGTGATAATCCACCTCCAAAAAGAATCAAAATACTCCATGGAAGACTACTGAGATGTTCCCATCTTAGTAGCAAGGGATCTTCCTTATCACCACTTGGGATAATGAAGAGTAATATTGCCCCTGCCATTGCAATGCTTGAATCATCAAGATCACTTAGGAAGGAAATTTTTATAAGCAATGGCCGAAGAATCCAAGCTAATGCCATTAATAAAAAGACTATACCTACTCTTATCTCTGGCTTTGATATGACACCAAGATCATTTTTCATAATCCTTAGCGATTCTTGGCCGGAATGATTTGTTTTAAAGTTTACGTGAAATACCCACTTCGTCAGTGACAGCCATGCCAATGGAACCATAACGAAACTTAATGGAACACCAATGAGCATCCATTCAGAAAAATTTACTTGAATTTCATAAGTCTCAAATAAAAATGCTGCCATCATGGCATTTGGCGCTGTTCCAACTAGTGTTGACATTCCACCAATAGTTGATGCGTAAGCAATACCCAATAATATTGAGTATTGAAAATCTTCACTTTCTCTGTCGCTGATGTGTTTATTTGTGGAGTTTATAACCGTGATTACAGAGATAGCAATTGGTAGCAACATCATTGTTGTGGATGTATTCATTACCCACATACTCAAAGCTGCGCTGACGAACATGAATCCTGCTACCAGAGACTTCCCGTCTCCTCCAACATATTGAAGGATGGTGAGTGCAATTCTTTTGTGCAGGTTCCATCTCTGCATCGCGAACGCAACAATAAAGCCACCTAAAAAGAGATAGATAACTTTATTTGCAAAAGGCGTAGCAGCATCTTGGATGGATGAAACACCAAACAAAGGAAATAATACCAGTGGCAACATGGCTGTAACAGCAATTGGAACGGCTTCTGTGGCCCACCATATCGCCATCAAAATTCCCATTATTGCGACTTTAAAGGCAACAGCTGACATGCCCTCAGGGATATCCATAAAAGTCATTCCAACCGCTATGAAAGGACCAAGAAATAAGCCAATCCTTTGGTGAATATCTGGATTTTTGTCTGCTTTACTGTTCAAAATCTGAGTGTATTCTGGTTGAAATCAAGATAAATTATTTTCCAACTAGACTGGTTATGGCGTTGCCTAGTTTCATAATCTTTCTGAGGGTAGAGTTTGATATAGATCTTATTTTCTCATACCAATCATTGATAGAGTCAACAAAAGACAGCATATTATGAATTCTCTCACGAGTAATTTTATCGGCTTCATCTTCAATCTCAATTTCTTTTGAGCACTCCTTCAGCATTTTTAGCGTTGGACTAAGTTCTTTTTCTTTTCTTTTTTCGATGATGACGCGAAATAACTCCCAAACATCATGGATTGATTCAAAATAGTCTTCTCTGTCTTTTTCAATATGCTTCATCATTACTAAGCCATAATTCTGAAGTTCTCTTAGGTTTGTGCTGACGGTCGATTTGGAGATATTCAGTAATTCTGAGATATTTTCATTTGTTAGGGGTTTGGGTGAGAGATAAAGAAGTGCTTGAATTTGTGCAACTGACCTATTTGTGCCCCAGCGTATGCCCATTTCACCCCAATGATGGATATATTTTTTTATAGCTGGAGTTATTTTCATAATATTATCTTTAACTAAATGACATTAATACTCTAATAATATTCAATCTTACTAGAACTGCAAACGAATTATTTGTTGCAGATAATGGCAACCCTATGGGGTGCAGGCAATCCTTCAATAGTTAGGTCTTGATTGATAGGGTTTAGACCATTAATCAGTGAATGAGTCGTCATCCACTCAGTTGATC
>PBVS01000024.1 GCA_002728725.1 Woeseiaceae bacterium | reverse complement strand
CTTAGAAGACTTACGAATTGATCTTGTAAATCCGAAAAAATTTATCGGCATTCACTTTTTTAATCCTGTTTCACAGCTTCCCTTGGTTGAGATAATTAAATGTGAAGATACAGATCAATCAGCTGTCGATATTGGATTAGAATTTGTTCGCAAAATTGGTAAATCACCCCTTATCTGTAAGAGCTCAGAAGGTTTTGTTGTAAATAGACTGCTTGGCCCATACATGGCAGAAGCAATGCACCTTTCGCATGACGGAATATCTATAGTAGATATAGATCAAGCAGCCGTTGATTTTGGGATGCCCATGGGTCCTGTAGAGCTTGTTGATACTGTTGGAATTGATATTGCTTTGAATGTCTCACAAGTCTTAGGCAGGGCTTATAATAGGGAAGTTCCATCTGAATTAGTAAAGATGGTTGATGATAAAAAACTTGGAAAGAAAACTGGTCAAGGTTTTTATAAATGGGAGTCAGGTAAAGCAATTAAAGATAAGCCTTCGCATGCAGATCATCTTCCAGAAGATATTCAAGATAGATTAATATTACCCATGATAAATGAAGCGGTTAGCTGTCTTAATGATGGCATCGTGAATGATGCTGATCTACTTGATATTGGTGTTATTTTTGGGACTGGGTTTGCACCATTCAGGGGAGGACCTATTCAATATGCCAAAGAAAGAGGTGTAAATAATATTATTGAAACTCTTGAAACACTTGAAAATAAATATGGTGATAGGTTCAAGCCGTCTATCGGGTGGAAAATGATCAGTCAAATTGAAGGTAAGAATTGATATTTTACTTCAGATGAATGTAAGCCCTTTAAGCCCCTACTCCAATCAATAAATAATTCCTCGAGAATCATTCGGAAGTTAAAGCTTCCTTTGGGTTGATTACGAATTTTATTAATTTTGTCAAAATAGATAAATAAATTGCTTATATCTAGTTTACTTAGAATTCCTTCAAATTTATTTTTTTGATCATTTACTTTATGGGCATTTCTTGAAAGCGAATAAATAAAATACGAAAACCAATCCAGAAAAATTTCGGCTTCTTCGGCAGATAGTTTCGCTGCTAGATCCAGGGGTGATTTTTTTTTATATAACATACTCGTCAAATCATCAATAATCGATTCAATATTTTGAGAATGATTATATTGTTCCTCATAAGTTAATGGAGAAATAAGAATAAAAGGATCTATTTTTGCGATATTTGCATCAGGGTGAATATGATTTATAAATTCTCTGCTTTCATCTTCGTTAGGAGGATAGATTTTTATATCATGGCACCTACTAATAATCGTTGCTGGTATGTTTTTCATCTTATCTGCAATTAAAATTATTAGTGTATTTCCAGGGGGCTCTTCTAAAATCTTAAGCAAACTGTTTGCTGAGCTTATATTCATTTTATTCGCTGGCTCGATGACTGCAACCTTACCAATCCCTTCATAGCTGCTCATTGTAAGATCATCGATAATTTGACGAATTTGATCTACACTAATATCCCGCTTACCTTCATTAGGATTTATCCACTTCAAATCAGCATGTGATGGAACAGCAAAAGGATATATACAACTCTCATATTTTGTTGTTATATCTAAATGCTTAGATGCTAACCAAATTGCAAAAGAACGTTTACCAATGCCACTATTACCTGATATTAAGATTGCATGGGGAGTTTTGTTATTTTGTGTTATTTTATTCCATGATTTCTTATAGGAATTTAACCATGGAACCTCTGTTTGATTTCTAAATAAATCACCCATAACTAAGCTATCTGAAACAACGAATCGAGATGATGTTTTATATCTGCTTGCACTTCCTGTAGTGATTGAGTCGCATCAATAACTCGGAATCGATTGGGTTCCTCATTTGCAAGATTCAAATAACCCTTTCTTACTCTTTCATAGAAAGAAATATCTTCCGATTCCATTCTGTCACTATAACCCCTATTTATAGTTCTTTGCATGCCTATATCAGCAGGCGCATCTAAAAGTATTGTAATGTCGGGCTTTAGATCTGTTAATACCCAAGAAGACAACATATTTATTTGGCTGACATCAAAGCCTCTTCCATATCCCTGATATGCAATGGTAGCATCGTTGAATCTATCACAAACAACGCATTTGCCATTTTGTAACGCTGGAATGATTGTATTTGAAACATGAAATGATCTTGCAGAGAAGAATAAAAGCAACTCAGCAATTTCAGGTACTATCTCATCATTTGTATATAATAGTATGTCACGTATTTTTTCTGCATTATCTGTTCCTCCAGGTTCTCTTGTTACAATTGAATCAATACTGTTCTCATTCAAGTAATTTAATACGAATTCAATATTGGTAGTTTTACCTACTCCTTCTGAACCTTCAATCGTTATAAATTTTCCTTTATTCAGCATTCTTTTTTTGATTAATTCGCTTTTATTTTAGAAAGATATTCTCTTACTGCTAGATCGTGTTCATCTTTTGTTTGAGAAAATTTATGACGACCATCTTTATCACCCGTAGCAACAAAATAAATATTTTTTTCGTTAGATGGGTTAAGAGCCGCAGCGATTGAACTTCTTCCTGGTAGTGAAATTGGTGTAGGAGGTAATCCATATCTTGTGTAAGTATTGTATAGGGTGTCGGTTCTTAAATCTTTTCTTGTTAGGTTACCATTAAAGTCTTTGCCCATACCATATATAACCGTTGGATCTGTTTGTAGTCGCATATTAATCTTAAGTCTTTCTATAAAAACACTGGAAATTCTTGGTCTTTCATCATCAACAGCTGTCTCCTTTTCAATGATGGATGCCAAAATTAAAGCTTCATAGGGTGACTTTAAAGGTAAGTTAGGAGCTCTATTATCCCATTGATTATTTAATTCCTCCATTAACATTTTATGGGATATATCATACAACATTTCTGGAGTTGTTCCTTTGGCTATAAAGTATGTCTCAGGTAGAAATAATCCCTCAGCAGTAATTTCTGTACTGTCTAAATGAAATTTGTCTGTGAACTTAATGTGATCTTGTGATTTATTATCATCAATAATAAATGATGAATTCAACATCGCGTCACTTAAATCTTTTAGCGTCCATCCTTCAATAATTGTAAATGGATGAAGATGAACTTTTCCGGAAATAAATTGATCAATTACATCTAGATGCGAATCTTCTTTTAAGATTAAATATTCACCTGCTTTAAACTGATTGCTTTTATTGAATAATCTTATGTAGAGATACATCCAATTTGTATTGGAAATTATGTTTTCGTTTTTCAAATTGCTCAGAATTTTTCCAAAACTATCGCCCTGATTAATATCAAAAAGAATTGATTCACTTTTTATATCAACTTTTTGTTGAAGGTTTAAATATGGCAAATACACACACAAAGAAATAATTACGATGAAAAAAAATAATATTCTTGTATTGGTAAGAGATTTCACAAAATCATCATATCATTTTATTAATTTGTAATTGATGAATAAATTAAAAGATTTTGTTAAAAAAAACGCCTCATGAAGAGGCGTTTTATGTATTATGAAATGATTATGTATTACTGACTTTTTGAATTCACAAAGTCAATTGCTTGTTGAACTGTAGTTATTTTTTCTGCTTCTTCATCAGGAATTTCAGTATCAAACTCTTCTTCAAGAGCCATCACCAGTTCAACTGTATCAAGAGAATCAGCTCCAAGGTCATCTACAAAAGATGCTTCATTTGTAACTTCTTCTTCTTTCACGCCAAGTTGTTCTGCAACAATACTTTTGACTTGCTGTTCAATATTACTCATTTTTATCTCCTTAAGGATCAATATCGTATAACTTGAACCACATTAACTGAAGTTCCTATTGATCAAAAATTTAAATCATTAATTATTATTACCTAGTCAAATTATTAATGGTGCGTGATTATAAGGTAAAGTTACGAATCATTCTACTAATTCATGAACATACCGCCATTAATATTGATTGTTTCTCCGGTAATGTATGATCCCCCTTCTGATGCTAAAAATACGACAGAATTGCTTATTTCTCTCAATTTACCTAATCTTTGTAATGGTATACCACTCATTAAAGATGATTGAATATCATCTGAAAGATGGTCTGTCATATCTGTAGCAATAAATCCTGGAGCAATGCAATTTACCGTAATATTGCGTGATGCAACCTCTTTTGCTAGAGATTTTGTGAATCCGATAATACCTGCTTTGCTTGCAGTATAATTTGTTTGTCCTGGATTTCCAGATATGGCTACAACAGAGCTAATATTTATTATCCTGCCATATCTTTGCTTCATCATAATTTTAATAGTAGATTTGCAAATTTTAAAAGTCCCTTTTAGGTTTGTATCCAAAACATCATCCCACTCATCATCTTTCATTCTTATTAACAAATTATCTTTAGTTATACCGGCATTATTGACAAGGATATGGATACCATTATGATTTTTGATTACATCATCAACTAATTCAGCTATTTCATTTGCATCATTTACATCAAGGACTCTACCTTCACCTTTCTCTTGAAGCGAATCTTTTATTTTATCGGCGCCAGTCTGTGAAGTAGCTGTTCCAACAACATAGGCGCCTGACTCAGATAGTGCTATTGCAATATCACTTCCAATACCCCTGGATGCACCTGTCACAATGGCTATCTTGTCATTAAGTATATCTTTAGAAAAAATACTCATAGCGTTTCCTTCTCAAAAAATGTTTGNTTGATNGATTNCATAGAAGCGGGAGAGTCGTATTTTATGGATTGTAAAGAACGGTCAATTCTTTTGTTTAGNCCAGTCAANACACCACCTGGCCCGAATTCTATATGAATATTAATNTTNTGTTNANCAAGATATTGGATTGTCTGCGTCCATTTNACTGGTTTTCTAACTTGATTAGATAGCCCATCNAATATNTGCAATGTATTCTTGTAAACTGATGCNTCTAAATTATTGATTACCGGTATTTTNGTNTCATTAATCTTGATTGAATTTAGTTTTTCTTTTANTTCGNTTGCCACGCTATCCATCAAACTNCAATGAGAAGGGACACTTACATTAAGAAGCAAAGCCCTTTTTGCGCCAAAATCCTTTGCGTTCTCTATGATTTTATCTATTCCTTGTTTTTCTCCTGCTATAACAACCTGACCAGGTGCATTAAAGTTAACTGCATCAACAATATAATTGCCTTTATATTGATCACATAATTCAATTACCTTTTTGTCTTCAAGACCTATAATTGCTGCCATTGCACCCTCACCATCAGGAACAGCATTTTGCATTAACTCTGCTCTGGTCTTTACTAAAGATATAGCATCGTTAAAATCAATCGCACCACTACACACAAGGGCCGTATATTCACCCAGACTATGCCCTGCCATATAAGTAGGTTTGATATCAAAATTCTCAATATAATGATTCCAAGAAGCAATGCCTGCAACAAGCATTGCAGGTTGAGTGTATGTAGTGCTACTTAATTGATTGTTGTCATCTGAGGATGTTAATTTCCAGAGATCATATCCAAGAAGTGATGATGCCTGTTCGTAGATATTTTGAATTGTTGATGATGATTGGTATAGCTCCTGCATCATACCTACCGACTGTGATCCTTGTCCTGGAAAAATTGCAGCGAACACCATTTAACCTCTGAAATAATTTGTATATATAATTTAGATAAAATTTTAACATAATTAATACATCTGTACTTTCTTTGAGAGCCTATCTTGGATATTATTTTTGATTAATTAATAAAAAATAAAAACTAAATGAAAAGATCCAAAAAAAATAAAGGCTTTACATTGATTGAAATTATGGTGGTTGTGATCATACTTGGTACTTTGATAGCTATCGTTGCCCCTAATTTTATCGGTCGGGTTGGAGATGCTCAGATCACCGCTGCCAAGCAAACCATAAGGAGTCTTGAAAGCGCTCTAAGAATGTATCGTTTGGATAATTTTAATTATCCTACTACCGAGCAAGGCATTAATGCACTCGTTAGTAAACCCATAGGTCAATCTGCAAGAAACTGGAAAGGCCCATATCTGGACAGGGTTCCTGATGATCCATGGGGTAACAAATATCAATACATGTACCCTGGAATTAATGGTGAATTTGATATTTTTACGTATGGTAGAGATGGTGTTCCAGGTGGAGAAGGAGAAGACGCTGATATTGGTAACTGGATGAANTNATCNCTTCTTATGCACAAGAAGTTACAAGTAAAAATTCATAGNGGTATCAATCAANTNGAGCGTGGCTTTACACTCATAGAAATNCTGGTGACTATAGCGATNATTGCTGTTATCACNTCGATGTCCTTGATATTANTTAANCCCCCTTCAGACCAGAGATTGAAGGATGAGTCCAGTAAACTTCNNTCATTAATTCAGATGGCAAGTGANGAAGCNGTATTACAAGGNAGGGAAATTGGGGTAGAGTTCATGNAANGGGGTTATCGNTTTTTGGACTTCGANCCATTCTTAGANNTATGGAANANAAGAGAAGACGATCATATTTTCAGAGAGAGATATTTCTCAGAAGNGATTAATTTTGAGATTAANCTTGAAAANAATGAAATTGAGATCAAGAGTAANAAGGAAGATAAGTTACAAAGTCTTTTTCCCCATATTATTCTNTTTTCAAGCGGAGAAATCAGTCCATTTTTAATCACATTAGTTGGTGAAAATACTGAGTTNATAATTGAAGCAAAAATTAACGGCTCCATCACTACCAAAGAATTATAAAACTGGGGTTATACGCATTTTAAATTTAGAAAAAAAGCAGTCTGGATNTACACTAATAGAGGTTCTCGTGGCGCTGGCGGTTATAGCTGTCTCTCTTGGCGCACTAATTGCTGTATCAACACAAGACATAATAAGGACAGAGTTAATTCAAAAAAGAATGTTTTCAAATTGGATTGCTCAAAATCAATTGGCCGAGGAACGTTTATTTAAAAATAAAGTCTCAGTAGGCTCAAGAAAAGGTACGCTAAGATTTGCAAATTATGATTGGGAATGGGAAACAGTTACCTCCAAAACAACTGTTGATAAATTCTATCGNTTGGATGTTTCTGTTTCTCTTCTTGGTGANAACGTGCCCTCTAGATCAATTGTTGGTTTTATCTTTGANGATGAAATANAAAATGAATAANACAGAAAAAGGTTTTACACTCATTGAGGTCCTCGTTGCAATTTCTATTTTTTCTATTCTGTCTGCCTTAGCNTATGGCACTTTAAATCAAACTATCACCTCCTCTGAAAAACTTGAAGAACTGAATACNAGAATGCAATCATTGCAAAGAGGTTTCAGTCAGATTGATCAAGATTACATCCAATTAGCAAAAAGACCGGTAAGGAGTGAGATAGGTAATACACAAATAGGTGCCATGACATCAAATCATGCTAACGGTTATTTAATTGAGTTTTCAAGACATGGCTGGCCAAATCGATTGGGCATGAAAAGAGGATCGATCCAAAGAGTAGCTTATGATCTTATCGATACCCGGTTAGTCAGATATCACTGGAATGTATTAGATAAAACATACAGTAATGAGTTAATACAGAGTGAGTTATTTGACGGAATTGATAAATTACAATTGTTATTCTTAAAAAATAACAATGAATGGACTGATCAGTGGCCTCCTATTGATATAACACAGGAAGAAGGATTACGCGCCCTTCCAAAAGCAATTAGAATTTCTATAACTTTTGGCGATATAGGTGAAATAGAGCGTACTATTGAAATTAATACATAATGTTAAAAAACAAAAATAATAGTGGTGTAGCAATGATAACAGCAATGATGATCGTAGCTATTGTGAGCCTAATAACCATTAATCTNCTTTGGGAAAATACACTAAATACAAGAAAAACCATATCGANTATAAACAGAGATCAAGCANTTCAAGTTGCNATAGGNGTAGAGAGCTGGGTNAAAGANCTNTTGNTTCANGATGCCAAAACTTCAGAATCTGACCATTTAGGNGAATTCTGGGCAAGGCAATTGCCAAATCTACCAATTGATGGCGGATCAATTAGAGCAGAGATATATGATCTTCAGAGCAACTTTAATATCAATAATTTAGTCAAACAAAATGGTGAGATAGATCAAAATCAACTTGAATTTTTTGTGCGTCTGCTCTCAAATCTTAATCTTAATCCTATAATTGCAAACGCGATAATTGACTGGATTGATTCCGATCAATACACAACTTACCCCGATGGTGCAGAAGATGATATTTATATGAAGTTAAATCCAGCTTATAGGACCGCTAATCAAAAAATGATATCCATAAGTGAGCTTCTAGCTATAANTTCAATTAATACGGAAATATACAAGGTAATGGAACCTTATGTCACCTCGATCCCTGANTACTCAAAAATTAATGTAAATACGGCATCACCACTGTTACTTAAATCTCTTGATGATGGTATTTCTGACAGTCAAGTCAAAAGATTAATAGAAGAAAGGCGTGGGACTGGATATGATGATATTGCAGTTACATTTAAACCAATACTTGATTCTGATAATTTGCTCAACGTGACAAATAAAACAAATTACTTTCAACTAAAATTGCTGGTAAATATCNATAATATATCGATTTTAATGTACAGCATGATTAAGAGAGAACCGCAAAATTCTGCTTCAACGGTTTATAGAAGTTTTGGGACAATTTAGATAATGACAAAGAATTACACAATAATAAGACTAAATCACAATAATAAAAATCTATGTGAATATGTCGTAGCTAATGAAAAAGGTGAAATAAAAGATTCGATCAAGCACGGAAATTTGAATGATATTTCTGATCAGGAGAAAAATAATACTGTAATTATTATGCTTCCTGGTGAAGAAATACTGAGTAAATCTTTAATTCTGCCAATTAAATCTTACGCAAAATTGAAACAAGCTATCCCCTTCGCACTGGAGGATGATATTGCAAGCGATATAGATGATTGTCATTTTGCATTTGAAAAATCCNAGATTGATGAATCAATAATCGTGAATGTTATTGATAGAAAACTTTTCAAAAAATATTTAAATCAACTTAAAGAAATTAATATCAGTCCATCTTTCGTTGTATCAGAAAATTCATGCGTCTATAAGACTGAAGATACGATTAACTTAATCATAGAAGATGCAAAAGCACATGGCAGATGTGGATATAAAGAACCTTATACATTGGACATTATGGATCTAAGCAATACTATAAAAGCATTAGAAAGTAATAATAATATTAATCATTTACAAATTTCACTATCNAAAAATAATGANTCACTAGTTAANCAAATCAGTGAGTTANCNGATACTTATAAGANTGTAGATACTAAAATACTTTCAAAAGGCGCTTTTCAGGAATTTATAAAAAATTACTTTGTACAAGATCATGTAAATCTTCTTCAAGGAGATTTCAAACCCAAAATCAAATTTGAACAAGTCTTTAAGCCTTGGAGGACATCTGCAGCCCTTGCTACTTTTCTTCTATTATCACTGTTAATCAATAATGTGCTTAATATGAATAAGCTAGTTAATTATGAGGCAGATTTGTCTGCNTATTTTCTGAATGAATATAAATATTTCTATAATAATGCACGTAATGTGGATGACCCCATAAGAATAGTGAATTCCATCAANAATGGTGATCAATTAAACATGAACAATTCAATTTTTTTGAATGGATTAGATATAATCAGTGAATCAGTTGCAAAAGAGAATAATGTTCAACTGTCTTCAATAAATTTTACTGATAATCGCTTTAACTTGAGATTGCTTACATCGACCCTGACATCACTGGATTCTTTGATTACCAGTATAAATACCAATGGTTCTCTCAACGCAATAATCCAAACCACCAATCAGTCTGACAATAAAGTTGAAAGTAGAATTGAAATACAGGTA
>PBVS01000023.1 GCA_002728725.1 Woeseiaceae bacterium | reverse complement strand
ACCCTTCACGCTAGTAGGCACTTTAATCTAGGATATGATTTTGTTGCTATATTATTATTTTGCTATTTACTGATCTCGATAACCGTCATCGATTTTTATAATCAGATTGTCCCAAATTCACTGTCTTACAGTCTTATTATCTCTGGTATTACTTTCAGTATTATATTCTACCTTCAGGGGAATAAAGATATCTTAGCCGAGCCAATTTCGAGCGTCTTAGGTATTTTATTTGGCTATTTTCTGCCATTTGTAATTTATAAATTTCATTACTCATACACTGGTAAAGAGGGAATGGGTCACGGTGATTTTAAATTGCTAGCGGGATTAGGTGCATGGCTTGGTTGGAAGATGGTTCCGATTATCTTATTTTTTGCCGCAATAACTGGTTTAATTTGTGCTTTTTTTCTTATTGTATTCAAGAAAATAGGAAAAGACAGCCTAATACCATTTGCTCCTTTTTTATCCTTAGCAGGTTGGATATTAATGTTTTATGGTGAAAGAATTATAGATGGCTACATTAATAGTTTTATCTAATGAACGGGGCAACAATTGAAAAGTAATTTATATATCGGTCTTTCAGGAGGAATTGCATCTGGAAAAACAATTGTCAGTGATGAATTTTCATCATTGGGTGCAGATATTATCGATACAGATATAATTGCGAGGGAACTCATATTCCCTGGTAGTGAGACACTTAATGAGATCGTATCTGTTTTTGGTGAGAATGTTCTTCAGGATGATGGTAACCTCAATAGAAAACTGATGCGCCAGATTATTTTTAGNGAAAAAGATAAGAAAATAACTCTTGAGNAGATAATGCATCCAAAAATTCATAATAANGTTAAGCTAAAAATACAATCAGCATCAGGGTATTATCAAATAATAGTTGTCCCACTTCTTCTTCAATCTCCAATTTTAGATTTTATTCATCGTGTATTAATAATTGACTGTGATGAAAAAATACAAATCAATAGACTGATAAAACGGGATAATATTAGTGAGGAACTCGCGAAAAAAATGATTGAAANTCAATCCAAACGCGAAGAAAGGTTGNCTATCGCTGATGATGTTATTTTAAATGAGGGGCGCTTAGAAGAAATTAAACATGAGGTAAAAAAACTTAATGATTTTTACATAAAAATTTCATCTTCCTAGNTCACTACAATTCATTATTTGAAGTTACAGNAATCNAAAGGCAAAATATTTGGAATGAAATACAGCGCAGAAAAATTTGATCCAANCTCAAGAAGGTCGCCTGACTATGAGCTTCCCCTTAGTGAGAGGATGAGAACATTTTTAAGAATTGAGTTTCTCTACCAGCAATATAACTATTTTATGANTATTGATACCGACTGGTCATCGAGATCCAGCATAAATTGTTTACTTGAGATGATGTCAATTCTGTCGAGAGGAGATATAAGAAGTGATGCCCACAAAGAGCTTGATAGACATATAGGGATTCTCACAAGTTATCATAGTCAACCTGCTGTTGATGCAAAAATTCTAGAAAAAATGGTGACAGAACTCTCCAGTAGAAGAGACAATCTTATATCTGCAGGAACCAATTTTATGCAACCACTCAGAGATAATGAATTTTTGAGCGCGATTAGACACAGAAGTACTATTCCTGGGGGCACATGCGAGTTTGATTTACCNGAGTTTGGGCATTGGCTTAGACAAGATCATGANCGAAGAANTCAAGATCTTCAGATNTGGTTAAGCATGATTGAGCCCGTTTGCAATGCAGTAATCGANCTTTTATGGTTAATAAGAGAAAGTACTGAACCCACAGAAAAATCTGCCGTGAATGGGATGTATCAACATAAAATGCCCCCTTATTCTCATGATCANCTTGTAAGAGTAAAAATGGAAGAGGGAAGCCATCTTTTTCCTGANATAAGCGGGAATCANCACAGATTTACTGTTAGGTTTCTTGAATGGTGTGATATTAATCAAAGAGCAATTCAAACTCATGACGATGTCCTCTTTAATATTTCTATTTGTTGATCTTTATAAACTANCCATAAATAGTAATTAGTTTACTTATAACTGGCACATCTGCATCCAAAATCTTTAAGCCTCTCAAATCATTGAGTTTCTTCCAATGCAGATTCTGNCCCTCTTTATTTAACAAGTTACCTGACCATTCATTTACCAAAAAAAATTCAATATTTGCTCTGAATAATTCATATTCATGAATCACGGAATCAAACAATTTCATTTTATCGACTTCAATATTTAGCTCTTCAAAGAGTTCACGTCTAAGCGCGCTCTCAGAATTCTCACCCTCATCAATTTTTCCACCAGGAAACTCCCATTGCAATGGAAAGCTTTTCTCAGCTGATCGCTGAGCCAATAATATTGATTTATCGTGATTAATGAGTATACCAGCAACAACAAATATTTCTTTCAAAGAAATAATCCTAATTTAGCTTGCCGCAACATTGTTTATATTTTTTTTCTGAGCCGCATGGACATGGATCATTCCTACCGACTTTCTTTCCACTTCTTATATATGGAGAGTTATTATTCTTCTTTGCATTATTATCTGACTGTTTGAGTAAACTATTGTTTTCTGATTTATTGAAATCCATAGACTGCTCAGCNCGCCTTTGCTCCTCCATACGCTGAATATCCTGCTCATTTTGAATACGAATTCTTGCGAGCATGCTGATTGTATCGTGTTTAACCTGATCCAGCATTTCACTGAACATCATAAAAGCTTCTTGCTTATACTCTTGTTTAGGATTTTTTTGAGCATATCCTCTCAAACCAATACCCTGTCTCAGATAATCCATAGCAGCCAAATGTTCTTTCCAATGGATNTCCAGTTGTTTGAGCATAATCTCTTTTTCAACCATTCGCATTAAATCAGAACCGACGATAGATTCTTTTTCTTCGCTAGCTGATTGCACTTTTTCGATGCACCTATCTCTTATATTGTCGCTATTAAGCTNGGAGTCNTGTTTTATCCATTGTGATATTTTTAACGGTAGAAGNTAATCTTTTTCCAATGCATTCGTCAATCCTTCTGGATCCCAATTATCCTCGTGGCTTTCAGGTGGAATAAATTGATCAACAGTCATTTCGACCACTTCTTCCCTGATAGATTTTATTGATTCTTGTATATCATCAGCCTCCATCAGTTCATTTCTCTGATGGTATACAACCTTTCTTTGGTCATTTGACACATCATCATATTCAAGAAGATTCTTACGTATATCAAAGTTGTGAGATTCAACTTTTCTTTGCGCTTTTTCAATCTGTCTACTAAGCAACTTACTTTCAATTGCTTCACCTTCCTGCATACCTGCTCTTGATAATAGTGATTTTGTTCTCTCTGGATCACCAAAAATACGCATTAAATTATCNTCCATTGAAAGATAGAATCTGCTTGAACCAGGATCACCTTGACGGCCCGATCTCCCTCTTAACTGATTATCAATTCGCCTTGATTCGTGCCTCTCTGTACCAATGATATGCAATCCTCCAGCCTGGAGAACTTGCTCTTGCCTTTTTTTCCAATTTTNGACTATTTCATCTTTCNANCTTTCTGCTTCTTCAAGNTCAGCNTCAAGATTTCCTCCAAGAACTATATCGGTTCCTCTTCCAGCCATATTGGTTGCNATNGTNATAGCTCCTGGTCTTCCAGCCTGTTGGACAATGATNGCCTCTCTTTCATGTTGCTTTGCATTTAAAACTTCATGTTTTATTTTCAATTTTTTTAATTTAGCAGAGAGNAATTCTGANGTTTCTATAGAGGTTGTGCCNACAAGAGTTGGCTGACTCTTTTCTTTACAATCAATTATATCTTTTATTATTGCTTCATACTTTCCCTCCTCATTAAGATAGACCAGATCTGGATAATCTTCTCTAATCATTGGCTTATGTGTAGGTATAACGATCACTTCCAATCCATATATTGATTGAAATTCGAATGCTTCTGTATCAGCGGTTCCTGTCATGCCGGAAAGATTTTCATAAAGACGGAAATAATTTTGGAATGTTATTGATGCAACAGTCTGATTTTCCTGTTTAACAGATACATTTTCCTTGGCTTCGACTGCTTGATGTAGACCGTCAGACCATCTTCTACCAGGCATTGTGCGTCCCGTGAATTCATCTACAATGACAACTTCACCGTCTTTAACAATATAATCAACATCCTTTGTAAACATAGCATGAGCTCTTAGTGCTGCATTCAAATGATGCAATAGCCTTATATTTGCCGCATCATACAAACTTTCATCTTTTTCAATCAATCCTGATTCAATCATCAGTCTTTCGATGTGCTGATGCCCTGATTCTGTAATGAAGATTTGTTTTGATTTTTCATCTTTTGTAAAATCTCCTTCATTATCTTCAGTCTCAATAATTAGTTTAGGGATGAGTTTGTTTATCTTCTTGTATAAATCAATGCTTTCATCGACTGGGCCGGAGATTATTAGGGGTGTTCTTGCTTCATCAATTAATATTGAATCTACTTCATCAACTATTGCAAAATTTAAATCTCTTTGAACCTTATCTTTGATAGAAAAAGCCAAATTGTCTCTCAAATAATCAAATCCTAATTCATTATTTGTTGTATAAGTTATATCTGCAGCATAGGCTAACTTTTTTTCTTCATGCGATTGTGTGCTTGAGGTAACACCTACATTCATTCCCAAAGACTCATAAATCGGTGACATCCATTCTGAATCTCTCTTAGCTAAATACTCGTTTACAGTTACAACATGAACACCTGTTCCACTCAGTGCATTCAGGTAGGCAGGCAATGTTGCTACCAGTGTCTTACCCTCACCTGTTCTCATCTCGGCAATATCACCCTGATGAAGCACCATTCCACCAATCAGCTGCACATCAAAAGGTCTCATTCCAAGTGTTCTGACCGAAGCCTCTCTCACAACAGCAAAAGCTTCAATCAACAAATTATCAAGAGACTCTCCATCTTTAAGTCTCTTTCGAAATTCTTCTGTTTTAGCAGAGAGCTCATTATCTGAGAGTGACTGCATCTCCTTTTCTAGTTTATTTATACTAGAAACTTTTTTAGACAGTCTATTCAAAATTCTTTGATTACGACTTCCAAATATATTTGTAAGAAAATTTGCCATCTTTTAATTCCAGACGAAGATCTTTAAATCATGTTAATTACTATCGATATTAAATGTATTATAGTGAGATTAAATATTTTTAAAATCCTTAAAATATGTCATTTATAAAACTAAAAACAATTTTACACAGTAAAGGCAATGATACCTTAGATAGTTTACTGCAACGAGTTAAAGATATTCAGAGACTGCAACATATTGTTATGGAAAGCTTTGATCGAGAGACCGCATCTCACATCGTTGGGTGCAATATCGATGACGGTGGAAAACTCATAATTTTGTGTGACTCTGGCTCATGGCAATCAAAAATTAGATTTTCTCAAGAAACGGTGCTCAACCACGTCAGAAAAAAATATCCCTTCGTGACTTTTTGTGAAGTGAAAGTATCTATGAAATCAATGAAGAAAAATGTTCAACCGTAAACAGATGAAACGAAAGAAATAGGAGCTTTTTTTTCGTTTTTAAAAGATACTTCTTCCCACGCGTCACAATCAGCTTTTACTGCCCGCATCAGTTTATTATTTAGCCCATGTCCAGATTTCATTGCAGAATATTTACCGATTAGAGTGTGTCCAAGTAGATAGGTGTCACCAATCGCATCGAGTATTTTATGAATAACAAACTCGTTAGTATATCTTAATCCATCCTCGTTCATTATTCGAAAGTCNTCAAGAACAATTGCATTACTCATACTGCCTCCGAGGGTGAGNTTTTTCTCACGAAGCTTCTCGATATCTTTCAAAAAACCAAATGTTCGAGCNCGGCTAANCTCTTTTAAAAAAGAAGTTGATGAAAANTCTATCGATGCTTTTTGCTCTTGCTTATTAAAAACTGGGTGATTAAAACCAATCTCAAAATCAACTCTGAATCCTTTATATGGCGATATCTCAGCCCATTTATCATCCTCTTCAACTCTTATTTTTTTCTTAATTTTTATAAATTTCTTAGATGCGTTCTGTTCTTCTATGCCCGCTGACTGAATCAAAAAAACAAATGGTCCTGCACTGCCATCCATNATTGGAACTTCAGCCTGAGATAATTCAATTATGATGTTATCGATACCTAAACCAGCAAGAGCAGACATTAGATGTTCTATTGTGGCTACTTTGATACCATCTTTTATTAAAGTAGTACCCAGATTTGTTTCGCCAACCAACTCAGCCGAAGCAGGAATATCTGTNCANGATTCCTTATCAACCCTNCGAAAAATAATTCCTGTATTGACTCCAGCCGGTCTCAACGTCATAAGAACTTTTTTTCCAGTATGCAATCCNACACCGGTCGCTCTTATTGATGTTTTTATGGTTCTTTGTTTAAACATGAATTAATTTGAATTTTTATCCATATAAATCAGTAATATAATTATAACAGTTATATTAAATTATTGTAAAATGATATGGATGGTTAAAATTGATTTTGGATCCAACTCTTTATTGAGTTCCATCTTTCTTGTAGGTCGTTCTTTATGGACAATCCGTCAATATTTACCCCTACTTTTGAGTCTCTTCCGTAAAGAAGCAAACCAACACCGGTTGCATGAATAGGATTTTTTATAACGTTTGATAAGCCTTCAACGTATTGTGGGGCACCCAGTCTTACAGGTACATGAAAGATTTCCTCAGCTAGTTCTACTGCACCTTCCATTTTTGAGCTACCTCCAGTCAACACTAATCCAGCAGGTATAGATTCCTCAAAACCACTTCGTCGAAGTTCATTTCTTATTAAACTGAAGAGCTCCTCAAATCTTGGTTCTACGATTTCTGCGAGTGTCTGTCTTGCAAGACGTCTTGGTGGTCTATCGCCAGTGCTTGGAACTTCGATACTCTCATCAGGGTTTGCTAACTGAGAGAGAGCGCACGCATATTTTATTTTTATCTCTTCTGCATGCTGTGTTGGGGTTCTCATCGATACGGCAATATCATTCGTAACCTGGTCACCTGCNATCGGTATAACGGCAGTATGCTGTATTGCGCCTCTTTGAAAAACAGCAATATCNGTTGTACCTCCTCCAATATCAACCAAACATGATCCTAAATCCTTTTCGTCATCAGTTAAAACTGAATAACTTGATGCAAGCTGTTCAAGTACAATATCGTCAACCTCTAAATCACATCTCTCTATGCATTTAATAATATTCTGTGCAGCACTTTCAGCACCTGTAACCATATGGACTTTGGCTTCCATTCGAATGCCTGACATCCCAGTTGGATCTAATATGCCTTCTTGGCTGTCTATGATAAATTCCTGAGGCAATATATGAAGAATNTTTTGGTCAGCTGGAATTGCTACCGCTCTGGCCGCATCTATGACTCTATCTACATCACTCGAACTTACTTCATTATCTTGGATTGCAACAATACCATGTGAGTTTAGACTTCTTATATGATTCCCAGCAATCCCAGCATAAACAGAGTTAATATCACATCCAGCCATCAATTCCGCCTCTTCAACCGCTTTTTGGATGGAGTGGACAGTCGACTCAATGTTCACAACAACACCTCTGCTCAGACCTCTTGATGGATGAGAACCTATCCCAATAACTTCAATCTCATTGTTTTCATCAACTTCACCAACGATAGCAACAACTTTCGAAGTGCCAATATCCAGGCCGACAATGAAGTCTCTTTCTCCATTTTTTCTCAATTATTTGATCCTTGCATCTAAATCTCACCTTTAAATCTTATCGCAAAACCACTGTCATATCTTAAGTCAATTGACTCAATACTTTCTGCCTCATTAGATAGTATATTTTTTGCTATATCTATGAATAAATCAAATTTCTTTTCGACATCACTCTTGCCAAAATTTATGGATGTTCCATNAAAGAGCTCTATTGTCCATGCACCATTTTCACTTAAATTAATCTTAGTCACATTAANTCCAAGAGGAATCAATTTTTCTCTTAAAAAAAAGTATTTTTGTGCCACGTCAAGAGATCTATAATCTGGGCCATTCAAATAAACAAGATCTGCTGGTATGAGGTTTGGGTTTCTGATTTCAGTGAACAATTCTCCGCGATTATTTAGAAGAGAACTCTCNCCCCATCTAGCAACAGGTATATGCTCATGAATCTCTAATATCAATCTATCAGGCCATTTTCTTGATATAGAAATTTTATCTATCCANGCTATATTCTTGAGNCTCTCATAAAGTNTAGGAACATCTATACCTAATATTCCATCTTGAACTTCTGAAGAAATANCACCTCTAATTTGAGCTTCCTTCACCTGTTGGAAAGAACTCTCTATTGATACATATCTGATGGGTTGGTTTACTATGTTTATAATAAACTGATAGCAAATCCAAAGAATGATCACAAGCAACAGCGCTTTGAATGTTTTATTTTTGAACTCTTTATAGTTGAGCTCTAATCTCTTTGTTTTCTTTCTATTTTTTAATCTAGCCATAATAAAGAAACCAAATAATTAAATACTTGTTTCAAGGATATTTAAACAAAGAGNATCGAAATCTATTCCTAGTTTTGCCGCTGCCTTTGGAACTAAACTCTTTTTTGTCATACCAGGAATTGTGTTTATCTCTAGTATCTTNGGCGAATCATCTTGATCACAGATGAAATCAACTCTTCCCCATCCTCTGCATTTCAANGAATTAAAGGCTTTTATTGCAAGCTCTGAATATAATTTTTCATTTTTGTTATCATCAAATCCTGGACATATGTATTCTGTATCATCAGATTCATATTTTGCTGTGAAATCATAAAAATCTCTTTTTGTTCTAATTTTGATACTGGGGAGCGTTTTTTCCTTCAGAATAGAAACTGTTATTTCATTTCCATGAATATATTCTTCTGCAAGAACGATTCCATCATATTTAAGAACAGTTTCAAAAGCGTCAAGCAGTTCGTTCGATTGACATACTTTAAACATTCCAAAACTTGATCCTTCTGAAACTGGTTTTAATATCATTGGAAATCCTAAGTCTGCTTCAGCATACTGAAGATCTTTTTTATATTTCAATAATTTATAATTTGGAACAGGTAGGTTTTCAGATAAAAAAACTCTCTTGCTCGCAATCTTATTCATCGCAATGGCTGAAGGTATGATCCCGCTTCCAGTATATGGTATTTGGCATGACTCCAATAACCCCTGAATTAATCCATCTTCTCCACCCTTTCCATGCAAAGCAATGAACGCTCTATCTATACCTCTTTCAAGGTGACACATAAGTGATTCATTCCTTGGATCCCAGCCAAAAGCATTAATTGAATTAGCTTTGAGCGCAGATAGAATTGCGGCTCCGCTCTCCAAAGATACATCTCGCTCATTGGAATACCCACCATGAATCACCATGACTCTTCCAAACTTATCTGGGTCAAATGTGTTATTGAAATGGATAGAAGACATTTTTATTTATTGCCGACAATTTTGACTTCACATTGAAGTTTTATATTGAATTTTTGAATAATTTCTTTTTGCACATGAATAATCAATGATTCAATATCGCTTGCGAGAGCGTCACCTTCATTGATAATAAAGTTAGCATGTTTCTCTGAAATCTTTCCGCCCCCAATCCTGTATCCTTTTAGACCTGCTTCCTGGATTAATCTTGCCGCATGATCACCTTTTGGATTTTTGAACACCGAGCCGCAACTCGGCTTACCCAATGGCTGTGATGACTTCCTTTTAGAAAGCATCTCTCTTTGCTTGGAAATTGATGCAGATTTTTTTTGATCAAAAACAAGTTTTGCGCTCACAAACCACTCATTTTTTGGGCCTTCAACTTTTCTGTACCTTACCTTGTATGCATTAGGATGCCTTTCTATAAGCTCACCTTTTCTTGTGATGACTTTAACAGATTCCACTGTATCCCATGTTTCATGACCATAGGCTCCAGCATTCATAGTCAATGCACCGCCAAGAGAGCCAGGTATTCCTGAAAAAAATTCTGAAGGAGCCATCCCCCATCTCATACATTGCCTGGATAGCATTGTACATGGGACATTCGCACTAACTTCTATACAATGTTCATTTACTTTTATAATTTCTTTTTTTATCAGTAACAATGAGATAACAGCACCGGATATTCCTTGATCTCTTATCAGTAAATTGCTTCCTCTTCCAAGCCAAAAAATAGGAACACTCATATCTAATTTTGATAAAAACAATTTCAGTTCGTTTAAATCATAAGGCTGAAAAAAAATCTCAGCAGGACCGCCAACTCTCATTGATGTGTATTTTTTTAAAGGTTCATTAAATGATAAATTTCCCTTAATTGATCCTAAATTTTTGAGATTACGTCTATCCATATTGTCCTTTTAGCTATCTAATAAGTCTGGCAAATCATTTACAAAAGAACCGATATCTCCAGCGCCCATTAATAGTAATATTTCTCCATTTTTTACTGTTCTATTTATTACATCGACTGACTCCTGAAGTGAACGGACAAAAATTGGTCTCTTAGAAGACTTATTTTTTATATCTTCTATAATTGACTGTCCGCTGATGTTATCAATTTTTTCCTCACCAGCTGCATAAATCTCAGTTAATATTAACTGATCAACCTGTGACAAAACTTCTACAAATTCAGAGAATAATTCTCTCGTTCTGGTATAACGATGAGGTTGAAATAGCAGGGTAATTCTCTTGGATCCCCAGCCTGATTTTATTGCATTTATAGTAGCTAAAATTTCAGTTGGATGATGCCCATAATCATCTATTAATGTAATCTTTCCATCTTTAACAGTTACATTTTTTGTTACTTGAAATCTTCTATTAATTCCTGAGAAATTTTTGAAGGCTTCAATTATTGATTTATCATCAATATCAAGTTCGGTTGCAACTGCAATTGCAGCAAGTGCATTTTGAATGTTGTGAATTCCTGGTAAATTTAATTCAACGCTAATTTTTTTATTCTTGTTTTTTCTGTAAACCTCAAAAGAGGTCTTTGATTCACTGAAATGTATGTCTTTAGCATAAATATCTGCCTTATCTGTTGTGCCATAAGTTATCACCGAACGTGAGATTTTAGGCATAACCTCCTTAACGCCCGGATCATCAAGACAAACTATTGCTAAACCATAAAATGGCAGATTATGCAGAAAACTTAAAAAACCTGAATATAATTTATTCTTATCATGTTCATATGTTGACATATGGTCAAAATCTATATTCGTTAATATGGAGATCATTGGCTTGAGATGCGTGAAAGATGCATCACTCTCATCTGCTTCTGCCACCAAGTATTCTCCTAATCCCAGTTTTGCATGAGAATTAGAACTCTTTAAACAACCGCCGATAATATATGTTGGATCCAGCCCACCTTCTGCCAAAAGCGTTGAAATTAGACTAGTTGTTGTTGTTTTCCCGTGAGTGCCTGAAACAGCTATCGAGTAGTAGAAACGCATCAATTCTGCCAACATCTCAGCCCTCGCAACCACTGGCAGCATTTTTTTCTTAGCTTCAACTACTTCACAGTTATTTGAACTAATAGCGCTTGATACAACCAAGGCATCCGCTTTTTTTATATTGTCCGGTAAATGACTAAGAAAAACCTTTGCTCCAAGAGCTTTTAGCCTCTCTAATTGTTCGCTCATTCTGATATCTGAACCCTGGATCTTATATCCTAACCCTATCATTACCTCTGCAATGCCAGACATTCCAGAGCCGCCCATTCCAACAAAATGGACTGTTCTAAGTCTTTTCATTTTTCTATTCATCATGACTCACATAGTTTAGACAGGTTTCTACTATATCTGAGGTAGAATTAAGCTTGGCTTTAGACCTGGCTAGACAAGCTCGCCTTTTTAGAACGCTTCGATCCTTTACCCAATCATTTAGTGTAATTGTCAATAGGTCATTTGAGATATCATTTTCAGAAACAATCTCTGCTGCACCAAGTTCCTGCATGTATTTCGCGTTTTCTGTCTGATGATCATCGGTTGCTTTTGAAAATGGAATAAATATAACAGGTAAACCTACTGCCAATAATTCGCTTACCGTCATTGCTCCTGCCCTACAAATTACAAGATCTGCCCATTTGTATGCTTCAGCAATATCATCTATATAATCAACTAAGTAAAGTCCTACAGGAACATTTTCATATGCTTTTTTTGCATTAGACAGAGTTTTTTCTCCAGCCTGATGAAAGACTTCTAGTTTGCTTGATGATGCTACTTCCTTAATTGCTTTCGGAACGGACTGATTTAAAATAAGTGATCCTTGACTCCCTCCCAGAACAAGGATTCTAATCGGAAAATTCCTATCTTGGAGTCTTTTTTTGGGGTCCTCAATAAGAGCTATCTCTTCTCTAATTGGATTCCCTATCGTTTTCGCATTCATATTACTTCTGAAGCTGCCCGGAAAAGCCTCCAATACAGATGACGCTATTTTTGCGAGGAATTTATTTGTTGTACCTGGGACTGAGTTCTGCTCATGAATTACTAAAGGATATCTCAAAAGAAATGCAGCTATTCCTCCAGGTCCACTAACATACCCTCCCATTCCAATAACCACATCAGGGCGATATTTCATTAGAAGATTAATTGATTGAAAAATAGATTGAATTAACTGCTTCACTGCAATTAAGACGTTCATGAGGCTCTTGCCCCTCAAACCCATTACAGTTATATATTCAATTTTAATATTAGCCTTAGGAACGAGTTTCTCCTCAATACCGCCCTTAGTGCCGATCCATGTAATATCACAGTTAGCATCCTCCAGTGCCTTTGCAATGGTGAGCCCTGGAATAACATGTCCACCTGTTCCACCAGCCAAAATCATTATTTTTGCTCGACTCATTTATTACCTTTTTTGAGTTTTTCTATTTATTTTATAATTATAATTTGAATTAACCTCATGATAAATTCTTAAAAGAATACTCAATGTAACTATTGTCATAATTATGCTACTCCTGCCATAGCTTATAAGGGGCAAGGTCAATCCCTTAGTTGGAAGTGCACCCATGCTCACACCAAGGTTAATTAAAACCTGCAATGCAATCCAGGTGCCCGCTCCAATACACAGATATGCTTCAAAAAAACGATCTGCTTTGGCTGATCTTATAGCTAATCTAAATATTCGCCAAATCAACAAGAAGAATAGAACTATTAATGCAATCGACCCCAATAAACCGAATTCTTCTGAAAAAACTGCAAAAATAAAATCAGTATGTGCTTCTGGTAAATAAAATAATTTTTGTACGCTATTTCCTAAACCAACACCAACCCATTCTCCCCTCCCAATTGCGATTAGAGATTGAGTCAGCTGATACCCTGAATCAAAAACCACATCTTTATCCCATGGATTAAGAAAACCAGTGAACCTTCTCATAGCATAAGGAAAAAATTGCAACAAAATAGCAAGAGCTGAAGAAGTAGCGATCAAAAATAAAACAAAATCTCTTATTCGTGCCCCAGCAACGAGTAACATAGATAAAACAGTTGCTAGCAATACTGCTGTTGCGCCAAAATCTGTTTCCATCAGTAACAATAGAGATGCTATACCTAATACAATCATTGGTCTCAGAAAGCCAACAAATCCCTCTCTAAGCTGCTTATTTCTTCTAACTAAATATCCAGCGACGTAAATCATGATACAAAGACGGGCAGGATCAGATACCTGGACATTGATGATACCTGCAACTCTAATCCATCTTGTTGAGCCATTTACTTCAGATCCAATACCAGGCACAAGAACCAATATTAGTAGTGTTATTCCTACAATTAATAAAAAAGGACCTAATTGTTTCCAGAAATGCATTGGCAAAAAGAAACAAAATAACCCTGATATCAAACCAATGATGACAGCGACAATCTGTCGATTAAGATAATAGAAGGGGGAGCCAGAAATATTCTCCGAAATTGAGCTTGAAGCTGAGGATAGAATAATAAGACCCAACATAATTAAGAACATAACAATAAAAAGAAACATCAAATCGATGCTTATTGGGTTTCTGAGAGTCTGTCTCACATTATTTATGTAGTCACCAACAGTCATTTAATTGACCTATTTACAATCCTTATGAATTCATCGCCTCTGTGAGAAAAACTTTTAAACTGATCAAAGCTAGCACAAGCTGGAGAGAGTAGTATTGTATCACCCGAGGTGCATAAATTATTTGCTTCGTGAAATGCCTCCTCCAGAGTATTTTTATAGATTACTGAGGTATATTTTTTTAATTGCTTGCCAATTAGTTTTGAATCCTCACCGAACAAAACAGCAAGTTTTATTTTGTTTTTTGTTGCTTTTGCGAAATAATCAAAATCACCGCCCTTTGATTGTCCGCCAGCAAGAAGAATTACTTCTGCACTAACAGAGTTTATAGATGCTATTGCAGCATTTACATTAGTTCCTTTTGAATCATTTATATAATCAATATTACCTTTAGAGGCAACTAATTGCATACGATGAGGTAAACCCTCAAATCGCTTGACAGCATCTATTACTAATGACTCATCTAATCCCAGCAACAAAGTAACAGCAAGGGCTGCTAGAATATTCTCATAGTTATGTATCCCAAAAAGTTTCAATTGACTGGAACCGACTATCTTTTTCTCATTGTAAGTTAGCAAAATTTCATCATCTTTAGGTAGGAGACTATACGAATTTTTTTTTGTTGTTCTCGATCCAAAACTTACACTTAGTTTATTATCAAGGTAATTCTTAACTTCCGGGATATCGTGATTAAAAACTAAGCTGGATGCATCTTTTAAGACACGAAATTTTGATTGCCTATAACTTTCCTCATCACCATGCCAATCTATATGATCACGAGAAATATTTAAAAGCACAGCGACTTTTGCCGGTAAATTAGAACACCTATGAAGATGAAAACTTGATAGCTCTAGGATATGTAATTCAGCATCGTCATCAATAAGATCTAATGCTGGTGTACCTAAATTTCCCCCCGCCGATGATTTGACACCAGCGTTATTACATAAAAATGAAACCAATTCAGTTACAGTGCTTTTGCCATTAGTACCNGTGATAGCCACAAAACTTTTAGCCGAATTTTCTACATATAAATCAATNTCNGANAGGATNGGGATNTTGTTTTTTCTAAAAATTTTCAGTAGATCATTGTTGTCATTAATTCCAGGAGAGACTATTACGTGAGTTACATCATCAATATTCTTTGTCTCTATCTTTTCTAAAAAAATATTTTCTTTTGTAAATAATTTCTTAAAATCATCTAGTTGAGGGGGATTTTTTCTTGAATCAAAATAAATAGCATTTTCATGATTTCTTTTAAGAAAATTTGCAACGGACAGGCCAGTCTTGCCCATTCCAAATACAAAATATTTTTTTTGAATAGTTTTCTGGAAAGAGTTATTTTTGTTCACTAAATCTATCTTATTTTTAGGCTTGCTAAGCCAATTAATACTAATATCACAGTAATAATCCAAAACCTTACAATGATTTTTGGCTCTTTCCATCCTTTTAGCTCATAGTGATGATGNAATGGCGCCATCCTGAAAATTCTTTTTCCAGTTAACTTAAAAGAAGTGACTTGAATCATTACTGATAATGTTTCAGCAACAAATACTCCGCCCATAATTACCAGGACAATTTCTTGTTTTATTATTACAGCTATGATCCCCAGAGATGCACCAATAGATAATGACCCAACGTCTCCCATAAAGACTTGNGCTGGGTATGTATTGAACCATAAGAATCCCAACCCAGCACCAACCAGTGCTGCACAGAAAACAAAGATCTCTCCAGCGCCGGCGACATATGGAATTTCAAGATAGGTTGAAAAATTTATATTTCCAGTGACATATGAAAAAATACCTAAAGCGCCGGCAACAAGAACTGTTGGCATAATTGCTAATCCATCCAACCCATCAGTTAGATTTACAGCATTGCTGAAACCAATAATAAAGAAAAATGAAATAATCAGATGCAAAACACCAAGCTCAATCATTGTATTTTTCAAGTAGGGGATTAATAAAGACGTTGAATTCGAATCTGTATTAAATTTTATCAGAAGCNTTATTGCTATTATTGCAATAAGAGATTGCCAAAAAAGTTTTTTTGATGCTGAAATTCCGTCAGAATTATTTTTGATGATTTTCTGATAGTCATCAATATACCCAAGAATACCAAATGAAATAGTCACNAAAAGTATTATCCATATAAATGGATTATTTATTTCTGCCCACATTAACGTTGCCAGTGAAACTGACNTAATAATCAAAGCGCCACCCATTGTTGGTGTGCCAATTTTTTCTTTATGAGTTTCTGGTCCATCATCTCTGACAGGCTGATTAAGCTGAATTGAGTGAAACTTTGCTATCATCCTTGGACCCAAAACCATTGAAATGATNAATGATGTTAATGCTCCCAAAATCGCTCGGATAGTTATGTAATCGAAAACATAAAAACTAGACTCAAATTGAGCTAAATAATTTGTCAAATAAAGCATCATAATNTTGTCTCACTTCATTACACTGATAAAACTTTAACCACTCTTTCCATCTTCATTGAGCGTGAACCTTTAACCAATATACTCATTTCTCTATTTTTTAGCATCATGGATGCTATATCCTCAATCATACAATCAATATCCTCATACCAAAATCCATTATTCTTAAATGAATTAACTGCATGCTTTGTCAACTCGCCAATTCCAAAAAGATAATCAATATCGGCTTCTTTTAACTTTTTTCCTAACTCTTTATGCAAGCTCTCTTTTTCCTTACCGAGTTCCAACATATCTCCCATTACAAAAACCTTGGTTTTATTTCTTTTTCTAAGAAATTCAATAGCAACACTCATGCTTTTTGGATTAGAGTTATATGTGTCATCAATAATTTCATGGCCATGTTGAGATTCTTTTATCACTAGTCTTCCCATGACAGGTATGGTGGCTTCCAACCCATTCTTAATTTCTGATAAAGTCTTCGATTGAGATAGCAATACAGCTGCTGCTGCACATGCATTCAGTACGTTATGCATACCTAACAATTTTAAATGTATATTTATGGATCCCTTAGGCGTCCTCAAATCAAATGATGAATAATTTTTCTCCAACTTAATGCGATNAGGGTAAATCATCGCATCAGAATTGCTACCAAAGGTCATAATTTCTGAGTTTGAGGCCATTTCAGCCCATAAATTGTAAAATGAATCATCGTGATTTAGGATGGCATATTTTGGTGTTACTTTACCTTGTAATATCTCACCTTTTGCATTAGCCACTCCATTAATGCTCTTGAAGCCATCGAGGTGTGCAGGTGCCGCATTATTTATCAAAACAACATCAGGATAAGCAACATCAACCAAATATTTAATATCACCAGGTTTGCTTGCGCCCATTTCTAATACTGCATATTCATAAGTATTGTTCATATCCAATATCATGAGAGGCATACCAATATCATTATTGTAATTGCCCGCTGTATTAAATGTTTTATGATTCTGAGAAAAACAGNTGCNTACCATCTCTTTGAGTGTTGTTTTTCCATTGCTGCCCGTAATNCCTATAAAAACAGAGGNCAGTCGCTTCCTCCATACTCTAGCGAGGTCTCCTAGAGCCAACTTTGTATCTTTTACATGAATAGTTTGAATATCATTAACAATATTTGAATCAACAACACACGCAGCGGCCCCATTTTTTTTTGCAACATTAATAAANTCATTTCCATTAAAATTTGGCCCCCTNAATCCAATAAATAATTGATCCTTTTTAATCGTTCTTGTATCAGTTGAAACCCCTTTTATGATTTTATCTTCACCACAAAAGTCACCATTAATTGATATTGCAATTTCTGATAACTTTAGATCAATCATTTCCAATATTCCTTGACCTTCTTATCAAAGATCTCTTTGAAATCTTATGATCCGAAAATTCCAAAGTTTCTTCTCCAATTTTTTGATAACTCTCATGACCTTTTCCTGCGATCAATATAATTTCATTCTTATTTGCCTTCATAATGGCAAAATTAATCGCTTCTTCTCTGCTCACAATTGTCTCGACCTTAGAAGAAATTCCCTCGAGAATATCTGATATGATTTTCTCAGGATTTTCATTTCTAGGATTATCACTGGTTACAATGACATAATCGGCATACNGCTCTGCTATATTGCCCATCATTTTTCTTTTTCCTCGATCTCGATCACCTCCACAACCAAATACACACCAGATTTTTCCATCATAGTGATCGCGAATTGATTGAAGAGAGAGTTTCAAGGCGTCTGGAGTATGAGAAAAATCAATTAAGACTTTTGGCAACCAGTAATTATTNTCCACGTCAACTGATTCCATTCTACCCGATGGGGCTTTCATTCCCTCTATTATTATCTGGATCTTACTCAACGAAAAACCATGACTTAAAAATAAGGCTATAGTTTGAATGNCATTTTCAATATTAAATGTTCCTAAAAGTGGAANATGAGTTTTGAAAGTACCCCAGGATGACTTCAANTCAATATCGAATCCAGATCCATTGGNTTCATATTTAGTTACAGAGATGAACTTATCCTTATCAATATTGATTGGTTCAATTGAAGTAGAGATTACTNCCTCATCAACACGCTCAATAAGTGAACGTCCAAAGGAATCATTTATATTAATAATTTTGATCTTTGATTGTCTTTCCAAAAAAAGTTTTGCCTTTGTTTCGCCATANTTCTCCATGTTTCCATGATAATCAATNTGATCTCTGGATAAATTAGTAAAAATGACTGTGTTGAAATTTATCCCTTCTATTCTTTTCTGATCAATTGCATGAGACGAAATTTCCATTACAACATATTCAACACCAGAATTTTGAAATTCACTCAGTATCTTATGTAATTTCATACATGATGGTGTGGTTAACTCATTGAGATTTAGATTTTCTAGGCCATACCCCAATGTACCAATGTAACCTGATTTATATCCAATTTTTTTAAACCCTTGATGAATTAACCAGGATACAGTTGTTTTCCCATTTGTTCCTGTAACACCAATGATNCTCATCTCATTGATGCTGCTCTCATAATGCCTCGAAACTATATTAGAAATTTCCAATTTTAAATCTTCTACAGCAATAATTGGGATTGATGTCTCAATATTGCTCAGATCATAAGGCGGCTCATAGACGACTGCACATGCACCAGAGTTAATAGCAGACTCTATAAAATCACAACCATCAGAACTTAAACCCTTAANTGCAAAGAAAACAGTACCNTTATTTACATATCTACTATCATCACAAATATTATTGTATTTGATTGGTGGAGCATCTTTTATTCCGTACAAAAGATCCTTAAGGTTATGTGCTTTTGATTTCATTAAAATAAATTAATCGTTTTTATTATCAGCAACTAAATCTNGTTTTGTAATGAAGCCTTGGGGTGGAATTGAGAGCAATTGAAGTGATTGTGAAATTATTTCTGAAAAAACAGGCGCTGCAACATCGCCTCCATAATAGAATTCTCCTGTTGGCTCTTCAATGAATACNACGGCGACTAATNTCGGATCATCAATAGGNGCAATTCCAGCAAATATTGATCTATATCTGTCTGTGCTATATCCACCAGNTCCTGAGGTTTTCCATGCTGTTCCTGACTTTCCTCCNACACGATAGCCGTTAACAGCGGCTTTCTTTGAGGTCCCGTCTTCTACAACTTTTTCGAGCATACTGAGCAAAGTTTTGGCNGTATCTTCATTAATGACTCTTTTGCTCTCGTTAAATAAGCCTTTGCGTAGAGATAACGGAGTGTATAGACCATTGTTCGCTATCACTGAGTATGCTTGAGCAAGTTGTATTGGAGTTACCGTGATTCCATAACCATATGACATTGTAGCTTTACCGATTTCTCCCCATTCAGTGTGGTGATGTAATCGACCCCTTGATTCTCCAGGAAAACCATCAGTGACATACGAACCAAATCCAAAATCACTCATCATTTCCCATAATGTATCGGATTCAAGGCTCAAACCAATTCTACTCATACCTGCATTAGAGGACCTCATAAGAACCGTAGCTAAATCTACCTCGCCAAGCTCTCTTGTGTCTCTTATAGTTCTGGATCCAATTTTTACAGGAGACGTATCAATGAGACTAGCTAAATCATACAAACCAGAATCAATAGCTCTGGCCAGTATAAATGGCTTTATGCTTGAACCGGGTTCATACATATCAATAATTGCTCGATTCCTCATAGAATCTGGATTCAAAGAAAATGTCTCGTTGTTATCATATGAAGGATAATTTGCTATTGCCAAGATTTCACCTCTTGGGGCATCTACAAGAATCACGCTTCCAGAATATGCCTTATTTTCTATTATCGCTCTCTCTAATGCCCTGTGAGCAATATGCTGTAATCTCAGATCAATACTAAGTGTAAGATCTGTTCCTGATTTNGGGGATTTAATTATTTTTATATTTTCAATATGCCTATTGTGCTTATCTTTAAGAATCCTCTTGACACCTGGAATCCCTCTAAGAGATGCATCATACTGTAACTCTACNCCTTCTTTTCCTTCCTCATCTATATTAGTTAGCCCTAGAAGTTGTGAAATTATCTCACCGGCAGGATATGAGCGTTTATACTCTCTCTTGAAATCTAAATTAGCAATATTAAGTAACTTTATCTGATCTGAAATATTTGTAGATACCTTCCTCTCGATATACAAGAAACTTTTGCTCTTAGAATTTTTGATTAATTTTATTAATTCTTCATGATCTCTTCCAAGCAAGACAGAGAGCTGTTTCATTTTTATATCATCTTCATTAAATTTCTTAGGATTGATAGAGATAGTATCGACAGGGATACTAATTGCTAATGGCTTATTATTTCGATCATTTATTGTTCCACGGTATGCTGCAATATTTATATCTCTGATTTGCCTGAGATTCCCCTGCTCTATTAAAAAATCTTTATTCAAAACCTGAAGATAAGTTGCTCTGACCACCAGGAAAAAAGAAAAAAATACGAATACCCCAAAAACCCAGAATGACCTTACAACAAATCTTCGCGAAATCTCTTCTTTGGTTTCTGCGGCTCTTTTCATCTTTTCTTGTATATCCTCATGCTCTCTATATTAGGTTTATGCATTTNAAGATTCTCTTTAGCAAGTTGCTCTATTCTGANTGGATTTGCCCAGCGATTTTCCTGCGATTTGAGCTCACTCCACTGAATGTTNAGCTCATCTCTAGCTTGTTTTANACCTTCTAACTCAATGAAAAGCTCACGAGATTCATGTTTAATAAAAATCATAGATATGGCAGAGGAAGAGCAGATAAAAATGCTCAAAAATAATTTAAATGATGATTTAAAATGATTCATCTTCGAATTTTTCTGAAGAAATCATATCCAGAAAATAACCCCCCATATTATTGAGCAGCAGTTAAAAAATNTGCTGCTCAATAACCATTTGCTTTAATCAGCCTGNCTTCTNAGAAAAGCAGGGACATTCAACAAATCTTCGTTAGCTTCAGAGTCATTAACATCATCTCCTACGGCTCTTTTTCTTTCTGAAATTGGNTTACTGAGTGAATCGTAATCTGGAGATGCATCTTTGTTATCTGCATTGTCCTTTTTNATGATCCTCATTGGCGATGATTGAGAAGCATGCTTCCCTAATCCAGTAGCAACGACTGTCACCCTAACTTCATCTTTCATCGACTGATCCAATGCGGATCCAATAATTACTGTAGCATCAGATGCTGCAAATTCTTTAATCGTATCGCCGATCTCAGAAAACTCACCGATGGTCAGATTAAGATCAGATGTAACATTAACAAGTATCCCATTTGCGCCAGAAAGATTGACATCTTCGAGAAGTGGGCTGGAGATTGCTGCCTCAGCGGCTTCTCTGGCTCTTCCCTCGCCACTGGATACACCAGATCCCATCATGGCCATCCCCATCTCTGACATAACTGTTCTAACGTCAGCAAAGTCAACATTCATTGTTCCTGGGGTTGTTATCAATTCCGCAATACCTTGTACAGCACCTTGAAGAACTTCATTGGCAGCTTGGAAAGCATCAATTAGCGTTGTGTCAGAACCGAGAACCGCAAGAAGTTTTTCATTTGGTATTGTAATCAATGAATCAACGTATTTACTNAGCTCTGCTATACCATGATCAGCAATTGTCATTCTTTTTGATCCTTCAAGCTCAAATGGTTTAGTGACAACAGCAACAGTCAATATACCAAGTTCCTTAGCAACTTGTGCAACAACTGGAGCTGCTCCGGTTCCNGTGCCTCCTCCCATTCCTGCAGTTATAAATAACATATCTGCACCTTCAATAACCTCAACAATTCTGTCGCGGTCTTCCATGGCGGCTTGTCGGCCAATATCAGGGTCAGCTCCAGCACCTAGACCTTTTGTTATATTGCANCCAATTTGTAATGCTGTTTTAACTCTTGCAGTATTGAGGGCCTGGGCATCAGTATTTGCACACACAAAATCAACCCCCTCAATTCCTGTATTCACCATATGTGAAACAGCATTTCCACCTCCGCCACCTACACCAATGACTTTTATGACGGCACTCTGACTGTGAGCATCCATTAATTCAAACATTTAATCCTCCGTTACCATTTAATTAATCTATAATCTCTCTGCTACCCTNAACACTGCACTTCTACTTCTAATATTATGGGAAATCTCATCAACCTTTGACTTTATAGCCTTCCCAATAATTTTTAATTTTGGCTTGTAATCNTCTGGAACTTCAGGCAATCCTCTGTATTGATNGGCCACTAATGAAGCCGATTTCATGAATCTTTTNACAATTCTGTCTTCAAGTGAATGAAAACTAATTACACAAATTCTTCCGCCTCTTTCAAGTATTTCAATACTGGCAGAGAGTGCTTTTTCTAGCTGCTTTAATTCATCATTTATATATATACGAATTGCCTGAAATGTCTTTGTTGCAGGATGTTTCTTTTGATGAGTCTTTGGATATGCGCTCTTTACAATATCTGCTAGTTCTTTGGTTGTTTTGATTGGTTTCTCTTTTCTNTGTCTTACAATTGCCCTTGCAATTCTTGATGAGAACCTCTCTTCACCGTACTTGAATAGAATATGTCTCAATTTATTTTCACTAACCTTTTCTATCCATTTGGCAGCACTTATTCCATTATTTGAATCCATTCTCATNTCCAGCGGTCCCTCTTTTTGNAAACTAAATCCCCTGTGGGCGTTATCCAATTGAGGTGATGAAACCCCTAAATCAAGAAGAATTCCATCAATCTTGTCTGATTTAAAATTATCAACTGTTATTTCTTTGATATTAGCCATTTCATTTTTTATAAATTTAAACCTTTCATCTTTCTCAAATACTGTATTTAAGCTTTCACTTGCTTCAGGATCTCTGTCTATTCCAATAAGNCGACCTTTTGATCCCAGCTGCGACAAAATCATTTGGCTGTGACCGCCTCTTCCAAAAGTTCCATCTATGTAAATACCATTTTTTTTTTATATTCAATCCCTCTTTAACCTCGTCAAGAAGTACAGGTATGTGCTCTTTATTCACTTTAATTTATCTCAAATTATCAAAGTGAAATTGTATCCAACTCTCCAGAGAGGTCATTTTCATCATCCATATTTAACCAAGAATCACGCTTTTGACTCCATGCCTGATCATCCCATAGTTCAAATTTTTTCCCTTGACCAATCAAGATTGCATGACGCTCTATACCGGCAAATTCTCTTAGTTCTTTTGAAATCAATATTCTTCCATTACCGTCCAACTCAAGTTCAGTTGCGTAACCAACCATCAAACGTTGCAGTCGTCTCGCTTGCTTATTTAAACTTGGCAAACGAATCAATTTTCTCTCAATCTCTTCCCAATCTGGATAAGGATAAATCAAAAGGCAATAGTCTCGGTCGACCGTGACCACCGTTTGGCCATCGCATCGAGAGATTAGCTTTTCTCTGTATCTTGTTGGAATAGCTAATCTTCCTTTTGCATCTAAAGTAACTTTTGTAACTCCACGAAACATCATTTTCTTTAATCATTATTTGGTATACATGCCCGTATTAACCATTAATATCCACAATTACCCACATAAAAACACTATATTCTCATGCTTTTTAAGCGTCAATAATTGAGCGTTATAATTTTTAATAAAGACAATGACTTAGGGGGAAACTATTAATAAAAAAATAAAATGCAAGAAGACAATTGGAACTATAAATCAACTACTTAAGTAATATATCTAATCTACAATATATATCTGATTTTATTAAAAAAAAAGTTACATAACAGTTTTAATTACAGAAACTATTTGTGCACTTTTTGCGCGAATAATTCAATTAATTATTTAAAATAATTACTTAAATATATGTTTTATATATATATTTATTTTTTTTAAAAGAAAGAGTTGGCCGTAAGCCGGGTTCTGTCGAGTACAATCATTCATCTAGGATAGTTGTCACCAACTATCTCATGCAACCTACCCAGAAGTTCGCTCGGAATNGACGATCTGAAATTAATCAGGTACTTCTCTATTTGGTCTTGCTCCAAGTGGGGTTTTCCTAGCCATAAATGTTACCATTTATGCGGTGCGCTCTTACCGCACCATTTCAACCTTACCGGTACTTGAGTACTTAGGCGGTATATTTTCTGCTGCACTATCCATGGGTTCGCACCCTCCAGGTGTTACCTGGCACTTTTTCCGAAGGAGCCCGGACTTTCCTCTCGTGATATGCATCACCAGCGATTGTAAGGCCAACTCTAAGTGATGAGATTACTGAATATTTTCTAAAAGATACAGTTTTTTAGTCTTATTCCTATACTTACTCCTTAGCTAGATATTGAATGATTTGTGCTTCAGAAATAACATCACCATATTTAGCATTCATGTCAAATAGATTAGCAAGATGCGGTTCAATGTGTCTGTCACCGCATGCTTCCTCAACAATTATCGGTCTGAATCCATATGAAATTGCATCAACACATGTGGCTCTCACACATCCGCTCGTTGTCAGCCCCGTAATTATGAGTGTGTCAATTTCATTTTGATTGAGNTGATGAACTAGATCTGTTCCGAAAAAGGCGCTTGGGTATTGCTTTGTAATAATGGTTTCACCAGGNTCAATTAATAGCTCTCTTGGCCATCCGGCAGTATCTCTTCCANCAATGAAGTGTTCTAANGCAGGAACCTTCTCAAAAAAGACGCCTCCATTTCTTCCTTCGCTATCATAGCTGACATTGGTATAAAAAATAGGTACATTCGTCTCTCTTGCTTTATCACGGATTCTAATAGCCGAATGCAGAACATCATTTACATTCGCGAACAATGGGCATTCGACGTCAAAATATGCAGAGACGAAATCAACAAGAATCAATGCAGGGTTTTTTCCAAAACCAAGTTTTTTATTGAATGCTTTTTTATAGTTTTTTTCTAATTCAGAAGACATAATGGTAATTAATAATTTTTAATATTCTGTCATATTGTTATTTAACTTCAAACAGATCTCACTAACTTGACCTTAATTNGCTGATCANTAATTATTAAGCTCTCTTAAACAGAAGAAAANTATGAGTCAATCCCAAGTCATAGCAATCACACTGATATTTTATCAAGTTACNCTAATTTCAATTGGAATTTTGGCATCCAAAAAAATAAAAAGTAATGTTGATTTTTTATTAGGAGGAAGACAATTAGGTCCATGGGTTGCAGGTCTTTCCTATGCTGCAAGCACATCATCTGCATGGGTNTTAATTGGTTTTAGTGGCTTTGTCTTNACGTATGGTTTTTCTGCCCTNTGGATGATGCCAGGAATCTGGGNTGGCTATATNATTATGTGGCTCAATCTCGGGCCGACAATAAGAAGCCAATCAAGTGCTATGAGGTGGGTGACACCTACAGAATTTATATGTGCAAATGTTGAAAAAAATAATAAGGAAAAAATTGCAGTTCTTGCTGCTTTTCTNATTNCTTTCTGTTTTATTTTCTACATTGCGGCTCAGTTTGATGCAGCATCAGATGCCTTTTCAAGTAACTTTNATATTTCNCCAAGATCAAGTNTGGTATTAGGAGCTTTAATAATACTTTTTTACTGCCTACTAGGAGGTTTCTGGGCNGCCAGTCTCACTGACACAATTCAAGCGATCGTCATGGTATGTGCCGCTGTTTCTGTATCTGTAGTTACATATATCGAGGCGGGAGGTTATCAGGATATTTCTTTGTCACTTAACANNATTGAAAATTTCACAAGTTGGTCTGGTGGATANAAAGGATTCCTNTTGATNGGACTTCTTGCTGGGGTTATTGGTATCGGAAGNGGAACATTTGGACAACCGCATCTAATTGCAAGATTGATGGCCGTAAAAGGAGAGAAAGAATTAAAAACAGGTTTCAAAATTGCTTTCTTTTGGGTGATTNTTATTTATTTGGCAATGGCTNTACTTGGTATCTCAGCAAGNAGCCTATTGGATTCATCAGTAACAGGTGAGGAGATATTTTATATAATGGCTGAAGATCTCCTTCCTCCTGTATTGTCAGGAATTGTTATTGCTTCAGTATTGTCAGCAGTTATGTCAACAGTTGATTCACTACTTTTAGCATCATCCTCAGCAGTTTCTCATGATTTAAAGTTAGCAAAGTACCTCAAATACAAAGAATTAACTGTATCNAGGTTGGTAATGACAATGATTGTATTNCTNGCAATTCTTCTTGCATGGACATTGCCAGACAGNATTTTTAATCGTGTATTNTTTGCATGGAGTGCACTCGGAGCTGCATTTGGTGCGATTGTAATTGCTAGNGTNCTCGAACATGAGCCCTCATATCATGCCAGGATATCGAGTATTTTGATTGGTTTTTTCAGTACGGTGTTATTCTATACATTCGGGAATATTGACCCAACAAGTACTTCTAATGGTTTATTTAAAGTTCTCTCGTATTTGGGAAATCTTCCAGGTGATCCATTTGAAAGATTAATTCCCTTTATCCTCTCTTGTTTTGTAATTTTTGNATTTTCAAAAACAAAATAAANCCATATCTCAAAAAATCATTACTCTATATTTTTTATCGACTGTGATTGAATTCTCTGTATTTTCCCAGCATCAATAATGGCAGTGCGCCTAGGATAAAAAGGAAGGCAGAAATTTTTAATATCGTATCGTAACTTCCGGTCGCTGAATATGACCTTGCAAATACCCAAGGCCCAAAACCAGAACCAATAGCAAAGAAACCATATAAAAGACCATAAATGGAAGAATAATTCAATTGTCCAAAATACCTTGAAACAAGATATGCCATCAAATCGTATTCAACACCAGCGGCCAGCCCAAGAAGGAACATAGCAAAAAATGCCGCCATCAATGAAATATCAGGCTGAATNATCAAGAATAGAGACAAGGCAGGCAGACTCAGAATAATGGCTGCTACAGCAGGAGCCCAAAAATAATCCAGCAAGTAACCTCCAAGAACGCGTCCTACAATCACAGAAGGGAAACCTACGAAACTTGCCAAAGCTATCGCCTCAGCCAGAGCAAATCCTTTTATTGTAAACATTTGCTCTAAATTTGGAATTGGCCCTCCGACNGCAAAAGAAACCGGAAGAAAACAGAATCCGATTAACCAAAATCGCCAATCACAAAGTGCTTCTGTTGCTGTCATTCCTCCTAATATCTTGACTTCGCTTTNACTCTNGTNTTCTNTGACAATTGCTAAATCTTCCTCAGTTGCTTCATGCAATANAAACCAGGCTACTGGAAAAGCGATAAGAAGAGGTAANAAGCCTACACCNACATAAGCCATACGCCAGCCAAACATTTCAATTAACGTTGCTGCATATATTTTTGCCAATGGACCAAACAAACCAGTGCCAATAAGCGACATACCAAGAGCCAACCCTCTTCTCTTATGAAACCAACTGTTCACAGCTCGAGTCCATGTGACAGGCAATGTTCCAGCGCCCGTAACAGCAATGGATATCCAACAGAACAGGTACAACTCCATAGATCCATCATTTAATGAAAAACTCATCATGGCCAATGAGAAAAGCGGAATGGATGTCAGTACAACTTTTCTAACACCGTATTTATCAGCAAAGAATCCAGCAACAGGACTCATTATTAGTGCGCCTATAATAAGAATTGGCAAACCCCTCATGATCTGTTCAACAGACCAGCCAAATTCTTCAATAAACGGTGCTACAAATACCCCGATCGTATAAAAAGGAAGCGGCGATAAACCCAATCCAATTCCCAGTGCGGATGCGAAAACTGATTTCCAGCCTAATCTGAACTCTTTATAACCGACTGACATTGAATATATCCCTCTGTGTTTTGAATTTAAAAAATCGGTTTAAAAACACCGAACCAGGCTACTGTTGCAATACCTATCCAATAGAAATAAGCCAAAAATCTTCCAAATGCTAAAGATTTTGACAGTTTGTTCTCAACTTCGACATTTGATCCTTCATTATCAAGAATTCTAAATAGAATGACCCACTCTTTCATAATAAATCTTAAAAGCAACCCTATTATTAAAAGAAGGCCATAAATCAATGCTTTTGCTGCATACCAAGAAGCTGTAAATGGCCAACCGGTGAACAAAGAATAAATCCCAAAACCAACCAACATTGGAATAACTACATAACGAAAAGACTCATCAACTCGAGTATAAAATAATCCTTTATCGGTTCCCCGAAAACGAAACGCAGTGAATGTGATTGATAGCCAAAAGGCAACGAAGACCCACATTGGTATTACCCATTCCGAACCCAAAGGATGGTATGTCATGATGCTGCCCATATGGAGTCCGAGAGGTAATAACAGAATAATCGCAGTTCTTGGAAGAATATCAATTAAATAAGCTGTCTCCATGTGACGACGCCTCTCTTCCAAACTCAAATTAATATCGGTAACAGGTCTTGATGCATTGAAGACTCCCCATTCACCGCCCAGCCAATAGGCCATTGCAAGAATATGCGCCCATTTAAGAAAAAGATATGTATCCATTCAGATCCCCTCAATCATTATTTAATTTGTACTTTCGTAAAATTCCAACCAAACTCCTCCAGGTCCCTTAACGGCCATCAGATCAATTTCGCCGTAAGGATCAAGTTCGACTCTCATTGGAGGAAAGATGACTTCGATATTCTCATCAATTGATAATTGATGAATTTTGTCAATATCATAAACTGGAAACCTCAGCATTAGAATCCCTAAATTTGGCGGTACAGCCAATGCCGAAAAGTCTCTTCCTATCGCTCCATCAAAGCTTAATATTTCAACTGAGCCCTCATTTACNCCAGTAGGATGGAGGATATATACCTCTCGATCNATTTTGGTTGTTAAGTTGTGTGGAAGCCCAAGAACATTCGGCCCTTCCTTGCTGCTCGCACCTTTATGTTCGAGATAAATTTTAAAGCCCAATTTATTTATATAAAAGTCTTTTGCTNCATCGATATCGGCGACAACTTGAGTNGCATTGAAAAGTCTGCTCATTTCTCTTAAGTTCGGCCATCCCTCCAGAGGTGGCTGAACTCGCTCAATCATTGCAAATACAATTCCATCAGGTCCCCTGGGTAACCACTCTTTAACGATAAAAGGTCCGAAGGTGAATTCAACTGGATCGCTTACTGATTGCCANCCGTATTCTTGCATCTCTTTAAATTTTTCTTGCATACTCAGAACACGAAAATTCACATCGAAAATGCCGCCCGTATCCCAACTTTGAGCACTNGATCTAATCTGCACCTGATCAACATCTTCAAATTTAATCAGACGGATGAATCCCCTCTTTGTTCCTGGATTTCCCATTANNACTTCTCTAGCAGAANTATCTTTAGGCAAGGAATAAGCTTCAATAATTCTTTGAGGAACANTTCCCTCACTCAGAATTTGCCATCCTGCAACTTCAGTATAAAATTTAACTTGAGCCTCAATATCTGAAACACTGAAAACAGCTTCCTGATATCCTCCAGCAAAGATGGGATGTTTTTCTGGTTCATTTGCCTTAACTGTGAATGACAGAAAAAACGATATAGTTATAAATAAAAATTTAAGATGCATTTGGCCTAATCTCCTCAGCATTGTTCCAAATTACACCACCCATCCAAGAACCNGCAGCAGGAGTTGCATTCAATATTCTAATTTTTTCATACAATTCGTTTTTAAAATACGGATCTTGTTTTAGGAATTCATTCAGCACTTCCTCATTTTCAGCACANACCATAAAAAAACTTCCAATTATTTTTCTTTCTTCAGGTAGCCGAAGTGGTCCACATGTCAGATACCGCTGATAATTCATTTCAATAAACTCCAGATGCTCATCAAGATGTGACTCTCTGACTGACCTATTGCTGTCATCATCATAAGCCAAAACAAGGAAGACTTTTTCTGATANTTTATCTATTGAAGGTGCAAATTCTGCCATATTGATATCTGAGTTCCAAAAATCTATAAAGATGGCATAATGTTATAACAAAATACTATTTAATATAAAACCACAATAACAATTTTATTTGGTGTTTTTCTTGATCGCACTGGAGATGCTATTGATAAAGAAGAGCTACACAACCTGGAAACATGGACAACTGCATTGCAGAGGAGTATTTCCCTCAAATCCAAGCAAACCACCTGTCGTTTGCCTTCATATGAGTCCGAAATCAGGTCGCTCTTATCATGAAATACTTCCCTATTTATCCAATAAAGAGCGCGTAGTTATCGCGCCTGATTATCCTGGGCATGGTGAGTCTTCGCTTCCACCATCTGATCCTCATGTAACAATAGAGGATTTTTCCGAGGCAATATGGTGTGTCATTGATGATTTAGTTGGAGAGGCTCCTTTGCATCTAATTGGACATCACACAGGATCGATGGTTTCTGTTGAGATGACAAAACAAAAAACAGATCGTGTTCTGAGCCTCATAAATATTGCAGCACCATTATTCACTGATGAGGAATTGGCTGAATTTTGTAACATGTTTAAACCAATACCCATCGATGAAGAGGGAAATCGCTTCANAATCATGTGGGAGAGAATNATGTTCCACCGTGGTCCNGGAATGACNCTTCAGATGTGTGCTGACTCAATGGCAGAAAATCTAAGAGCTGGAGATGATTATGAATGGGGGCATGAAGCAGCTTTTGCNTATGCAAAAGAATACATCTCATACCTTTCAAAAATAGAACAGCCAGTCTTTGTTATGAATGTGAATGATGATACTTATGAGCATACCAAACGAATTGATCCCATACTCAATAATGGTGAACGAATTGATTATCCACAGTGGGGGCATGGTTTTTTGAGTGCTTATCCAGATAAAGTGGCTCACGAAATAAATAAATTTCATCATAAGGTAGAAGGGTAAAATTCGATATGAAGATTCGTAATCCTCGAACAGGCGACTATGATTTCGAAATAAAAATAACGGACAGCGATNGATTATCCGAGCAAGCCAAAAATAGCAGAGCAGCGCAGCAAAAATGGTCGAACAAAACACTAGATGAAAGAATATTAGCCCTGCAAGAANTAAAAAATAGTTTAATCAGAAATGGTGANCTTATCGTTCAAGCCTTGAGCATNGACACGGGCAGAACNACGATATCAAAAAGAGAGTTGGACGGACTTTGCGGAAGTATCGACAGATGGTGTNAAGANGCTATCCTTTGCATTGATNATAGTGAGCGACAATCAAAAGCCATTCCGAGTATCTCAATAAAAAAACACCGAGACCCATATCCTCTTCTTGGTGTAATAAGCCCTTGGAACTTTCCGTTGCTTCTCTCATTCATTGATGCTGTGCCAGCCATACTGGCTGGATGCACTGTAATCATAAAGCCCAGCGAAATAACACCCAGATTTGTAGAACCTCTTATGATGGCAATCAGTGAGGTAGAAGAATTANAAAATGTAATTTCTTTTGNTCATGGTGACGGCTCAACNGGTGCTAATTTAATTAAATANGTTGATATCGTAGCTTTCACTGGAAGTGTATCAACAGGAAAAAAAGTCGCTGCTGCTGCTGCANAAACATTTATACCGGTATGTCTTGANCTNGGTGGAAAAGATCCCGCTATTGTGATGAAGGACAGTGANATTGATAGAGCTACGACTTCTATACTNAGAGCCTCGACAATTGCAACGGGTCAGGCATGTCAGTCACTNGAGAGAATTTATGTTGATGCGGTAATTTNTGATGAATTTACAAATTTACTCACCGAAAAATCAAAAAAAATTGAACTCAGCCTCAATGAAGGTGACGGAGGCATGATTGGCCCATTGATATTTGAAAAGCAAGCTGAAACCATATCTGAACACATAAAAGATGCAAAAAATAAAGGCGCGAAGATTCATTGTGGTGGCGAAATTGAAAATCATCACGGTGGGTTATGGATAAGACCAACTGTAATGAGTCACGTCACACATGATATGAAAATCATGACAGACGAAACTTTCGGTCCAATAATGCCAATTATGTCATTCAATTCAACTCAAGAAGCAATTGATCTGGCAAATGATTCTCGTTACGGNTTATCTGCTGCNGTTTTTGGTAAGAATCATGAAGAAATCACTGAGATTGCAAAAAAAATAAACTGCGGTGGAATCAGTATCAANGACGCAGGNCTNACTTCAATGATTTTTGAGGAAGAAAAGAATACTTATAAAAATTCTGGTATGGGCCCATCACGAAANGGTCCTGAGGGATTCACAAGATTTTTTAGAAAAAAAGCATTATTTTTAAACAAGGGCAATGTTTTTTCGATGGAAGANATTTTTAAANGCTAACAATCCAAGGAAATAAAAATGAAGAATATTTTAATAATAAGCTCACTCTCTATGATTTTATTAACTGGCTTAAATGCAAATGAAATTGAGATGACAGGCGAAACCGCATTTCTTGCATACCAAAAGATGATTTGTGGAACAACCGAAGAAGGGGTTACNCGATATGGTACATGGGAAGGAAGAGCCTACAGTCGNGTGCCAGGAGAGAAAGACAGACATATTTTCAATGTAATCGGTATAAACGTAAGACAATGCATGAAAACCAATGATGANATNCAAGGAAGAGGTTTCAGAAGTGTTTCTAGNGAGATACAAATGTATCTTGATCCAGCCACAAATGAAGTGATTGATACCTGGAAAAACCCTTGGACCGAAAAAGACATTGAGGTGCTGCATGTCGCTAATGATCCAGTGAACATGCGAGCAATAAGTTATGAATATGACAGCGAAGGTAATTCATCAAGAAAGATGAAAGCAAGAAGATATGGTGATGTCATCGCTTCTCCTACTGAAATTCCACTCTTCTATAACAACGCCTTGGGTGGTGAATATCAGAAATATGTTGGGGGTATGTATCATGCGATGGAAATATTTAACAGCTTCTATNATGCAGAAAAACTTATCAACAACTCTGTTACAAACATCGGCGAATCTCATGGAGGCTGGACAAGAGTAGCACAGTGGCTTCCCTGGATGGAAATGGGAGATAAACCCGGCTTGATGATATTNAATGCCAGCGTATTTAATACTTTTGAACTGGAAAAAGTATCTGAAAGATTGGTCGATATCTTGAAGAATAGATACCCAAGTTATCTTGAACCCCCTCCGCTAAATGATGACAGACCAAATGAGACGTCATGGACTGTATTTAAGAAAAAACTAGCAACAGAAAATTAAGTGAGAAAAAAATGAAAAATATAATAAAAAGAACAACGCTCTTTGTAAGAGATATGGAAACATCTAAATCATGGTATGAGGATGTACTTGGATTAAAAGTCTGGATGGATGACATCGTTACATTGTCAGGCACAGGAATGCCAGCCGGTGGAGCTGGGGACAAAGTCAGATTAATCATCATGCAAGCCGAAGATCCAACAATAGGCATGATTGGTTTGCTGCAATGGGTCGATCCTGAATTGCCTGCACCAGATGAAATTCCTAAAACAGTNACATACGGAAATCCGACTTTTGTACTCTCATCGGATGATGTTGAAGAAATCGCTAAAAAAGCATCCGAGCATGGAACACACATTCATGCCGGGCCAACTGAGTGGTCTATTCGTGGTCAGAACGGAAAAATGAAACACTTTCTTGGTTTATTTCTTTTCGATCCAGACGGTTATTTTTATGAAATCAATCAATTGGTGAGAGAAGAGTAACAAGATTTTGATTGCTTTGAATGAACAAAAAAACTGTCAATGGAGAATAGCCAAGAGACCAAATGGCAATGTTAAGGATGATGATTTTCTTTATGATGAAACTGAAATTCCAACTATCGAGAATGGTGAAGTCCTTCTCAAAACTTTGTATCTAAATATTGCACCTGTTATGAGGATGTATATGTCAGGAGATTCAGTGGCTAATGAAAAATCTCTCGATATTGGTGACGTAATTCATGGTCGTGGTGTGGCTGAAGTCATAGAATCAAAACATCCAAATTATAAAGTCGGAGAAATTCATCAAGGTCAGATTGGATGGCAAACCTTCAAAAAAAGTAAAGTNACGCCTGCNGAAAAATTTAGAAAAATAGAAGATTATAGACTTCCGTATTCTATCGGACTCAGCACTCTTGGTATGACTGGGTTTTCCGCTTATTTCGGCTTGTTGGATTGTGGCAAGCCAAAAGAAAATGAAACTGTTGTTGTCTCAGGTGCTGCAGGCGGCGTAGGTACAAATGTGGTTCAATTGGCAAAGATACATGGATGCAGAGTGATAGGCATTGCTGGTAGCGATCAAAAATGCGAATTAATAAAAAATTTAGGATGTGATGGAGTAATTAATTACAAAAAAGACAATGTAAGAAGTTCAATAGAAACGCTTTGTGCAGATGGAATTGACATTTATTTCGATAATGTAGGCGGTGAGATCTTAACTATTTGTTTAGATAATTTGGCAAAAGAATCTAGNGTGGTGCTCTGTGGGTCAATATCCGAATATCTTAATGATAAGCCCTTCGGTCCAACCAACTACACAAAACTTAGAAAAACAAATTCATTGATGCAGGGATTTTTTGTATACAACTATGAAGATCAGTTTCATATTGCCGAAAAAAATTTAGCAAGGTGGGTTCAAGAGAAAAAAATCAGACCGATAGAGCACATGTTCGATGGCTTTATAAATATGCCTAAAGCGCTTGCTTCGATTTATGAAGGAAAAAACTCTGGTGTAGCAATGTGCCGGATANGAAAAGGTCCATACGAAAATTAAAAATTAAAGGAAAAATAATGAGCGAAGAGACAAAAGAATACGTGAGATTTCAAAGAGCAAATTACATCGTTTCAGATTTGAAAAAATCCTTAAAATTGTACTGTGATGTTCTTGGTTTTATCAATCAATACGAGTCTGATGCTCCAGATGACTCGTATTCCTACGATGTATTTGAAATCGATCACTCAAAAAAAGTTAGATGGGCTGTTCTCGGAACAGAAAATCAATTAAGAGTCATGGCATTAACAGAAATACAGGATGCCGATCTTCAAGCTGTGCCTTTACCAAGGCGTTGCGCTATTGTGGTCGATGTTGGAAATATTGATCGTATCGTAAAAGGGGCTGCCGATCTGGGATGCAAAATACATCACGAAGATGAACTGGTAACCCATGATGGACGTGTTGGAAGAGAGGTTGGAATCGTTGATTTCGACGGCAATCTGGTGGTTATTTATAACATTCCAGAAAAATAAAAATTTATATTTAAGGGGATTATCTTGAATAAAGAAAACAAAAATTATCCAAACAGTAGATATGCATGGTACATGGTCGTGATGCTAACCATTGCATACATATTATCCTTTGTTGACCGTTACATTCTCGGTCTATTGATTGAACCGATTAAAGCAGATTTGGGTCTTACCGATACTCAAATTGGTTTGCTACTTGGATTCGCATTCGCCATATTCTACGCCACCATGGGGTTACCATTGGGATATCTAGCGGACAGAAAAAAGAGGACATGGTTGGTTGCAGCAGGAATTGCAGTTTGGTCAGCGGCAACGGCAGCTTCTGGTTTAGTGAAGAATTTCATACAACTTTTTATTGCAAGAATGACTGTTGGAGCGGGCGAAGCGACATTGAGTCCGTGTGCAATGTCTATGATCTCAGACAGTTTCCCACCTGAAAAAAGAGGTAAACCCATTGCATTTTATACTGCGGCTTTGTCACTAGGGGCAGGCATTGCATCACTTATCAGTGCAGGAGTGATTAATTGGGCAAAATCAGAACCGAATCTCTCCTTTCCTTTGGTTGGTGAAGTTGCACCATGGCAATTCACTTTTCTTGTAGTGGGCCTGCCAGGTCTTCTTTTAGCTGTACTCTTCTTATTTATGCGCGAACCCAAAAGAATTGGAAAAAATGCAGCTGATGACGAAAGCATCACATTTGGAGAGACCTTCGTGCACGTTAAAAAAAGATGGAAGATTTATGGAAGCTTTATTGCCTTTGTATGTCTCATGATTATCTGCGCATACAGCCAGGGATTCTACGCTCCGATGTTCCAAAGAACATGGGGCTGGGAGGCCGAAAAGTATGCGGTATGGAATGCAGTTGTTTTATTGGCTGTAGGACCACTAACTGTGAATATTGCGGGTTGGTTGAGTGATAAAATGTATTCTGAGAAAAACAGAAAAGATGCTCCCTTATTAATTGTAATTTTTGGAGCTTTCATACTCGTCCCGACTGGAATCGCTGCCCCATTAATGCCAACAGCCGAATTGGCGATGGCGGTTATTGCATTAAATACATTTGGTATTGCAGCTACGTCTGCCACATCAGTGACAGCACTATTGAATATAACGCCAGGAGTGATACGTGCACAAACTGTCGCATTGTATTACATGGTGATAAGTATATCTGGTCTCCTTCTTGGTCCATTTACTGTAGGTTGGTTATCCGACAATGTCTTTGGAAATGAAAACCTCAACTATGCATGTGCAGCGGTACCGTTAATTTATGGAATCCTTGTTTTGCCTCTAGCCAAGTTTGCAATTCGATCTTATAACCAAGAACTAAGCGAAATCGAACAAGAGGATTAAAACATGAAGAAACGTTACTTGCAGTATGGAGAAAAACAAATTCATATTCGAGAACTTGAACCATCGGGCAATGAAAATGGTAACCCTATTTTATGCCTGCATCCCTCACCATACAGCGGATTATTTTTTGAAACGATCATGCCAATGATTAATAAAAACAGAAAAATTATTGCGCCTGATTACTTGGGATACGGAAGCTCTTCTTCAATTGAAAGCCCACCCTCAATCAATGACTATGCTGCCTCAATCGGTGAAGTTCTTAATCAGGTTGGAAATTATGAGCAGTATGATTTGATTGGCTTCCATACAGGCTGCCTGGTAGCTAATGAATTGTGCCTCTTAACCCCCGACAAAATTGATCAAATTATCATGATTGACATCCCTTACTTCACTGGTGAAGCTCAAAAAGGATTGCTTGCTCAGATGGCCAAACCATTTGGTTTGAGCGAAGATTTAGAGTCTCTCAGAAAATCTTGGGATTTTAATATTAAAAATAGAATGGGTAAGGTCAATATTGAGCGTTCATTTGATTTGTTGGTTGAGAGCCTGAGAGCAGGAAATAGAGATCATTTTGCTTTTCATGCCGCTTTTACATATGCATGCGAAGAACAATTTAAATCCAATTCGAAACATATAAATATTTTGGCTACCAGATCCGGGTTGCTTGATGCAACTCACGCAGCCTCAGGTATCTTGGATAACTCTGAAATAAGGGATATCGAGGATATCACCTCAAATGTGTTTGAGGAAGGTGCTGAAATTATAGCTAAACATGTTCTGGAAATATTGAATGCCGATTGAAATTGGAATTTTAAAACTAATACATATTCTTTGTCTTGTGTATTGGTTGGGTGCTGATTTGGGTGTGTTCTATTCCAGTTATTACCTGGTCAATGAAAAACTTTCAAGAGACACACGGATTAATGTCTCTAAAATCTTGTTCTTTCTGGATCAGGCGCCGAGAATTTCAATGATATTGATTTTTCCATCTGGGATCCATCTAGCAAAAAGTTTGGGTTACTTAAATATCTCATATTCAATGGTAATAAGTATTTGGTTAATCGCAATATCATGGTTAATACTGGTCTGTGTTCTGCACATAAAAGGTCAGGCTGTAAAAAAATTAGCCCTATTTGATTACTGGCTGAGAATCATGTTTGTTTTGGGAATGTCTTATGTATTTTTGAATATAGTGATTAATCAACCAGAATACATATGGGCAGGGAAAAAGATTTTGGCTTTCACAATAACTGTTATTTGCGGATTGATAATCAGAAAGAAACTGAGATCATTTGAACCTGCCTTTGTTTCTCTTATTGAAGGCAAAGATACTGCCGAATCAAACCAAATATTAAAAATGAGCATCGCCAGTTCTAGACCTTTCGTAGTATTAATATGGGCATGCCTCCTGTTCAATACATCACTGGGACTGCATTTAATTTAATAAAGGAAAGATAATAAACATGAAAGCATTAATGATTATACAAGCGTCAATCACAGATCTAGAAAAATTCAAAGCATACAGTGCTAAAGCACCGGGTGTTGTTCAGCAATTTGGTGGAAAATACGTATGCATCAGAACTGAGAGCGAACAACTCGAGGGTGAAAGTGATAGCCGTAAGATCGTTGTTTCTGAGTGGCCATCAATGGACGCTGCGAGAAAATTTTGGCATTCTCATGAATATCAAGAAATCAAGAAGCTCAGAAAAGATGCTGCAACAATTAATGTTTACATAGTTGAAAAGAACTAGAGAGATTCAATGACTAAAGAAACCCAACATTACATGGCGCTGTCCCTCCAATTAAATTGTCCAACAATAAATGGATTATCTGTAGAAGATTCAAGAAACAGCATGATGAAGACAATTGAAAAAATCGGATTCCATGTGAATGGCAGTAAAGCTCTTATTGGCAGAGATACCAAACTGGTGGTCTTACCCGAATATTTTATGACGGGATATCCACTAGGGGAATCCATTCAAGAATGGACTGAAAAAGCTGCCATTGAAATAGACGGTGCTGAATACAATGCTCTCTCATCAATAGCACAAGAAAATGGTGTGTTTCTATCTGGAAATGCATACGAAATAGATGAACATTTTCCGGGTCTTTATTTTCAAACGAGTTTTATTATTAGTCCAAGTGGAGAAGTAATATTAAGGTACAGGAGATTGATATCTCTTTATGCCCCAACCCCTCACGATGTGTGGGATAAATATTTGGAAGTCTATGGCGAGGAGTCGATATTTCCTGTTGTGGATACGGAAATAGGTAAATTGGCCTGCTGTGCATCAGAAGAAATACTGTATCCAGAAATTTGCAGAGCACACACACTGCGAGGTGCTGAAATTATCTTGCATTCAAGCAGCGAAGTGGCAAGTAATGATCTGACTCCAAAAGACGTAGCAAAGAGAGCAAGGGCTATAGAAAATCTTGTCTACCTAGTCTCATGCAACAGTGGTGGAATCATAGATTCACCCATACCAACGAATTCTGTGGATGGAATGTCAAAAATCATTGACTATAGAGGAACTGTTCTCGCATCAAGCAGCATTGGAGAGACGATGGCAAGTAATGCTGAAATAGATCTGCCAGCACTGAGGCGATATAGGAATAGACCTGGAATGAGCAACATGCTCTCAAGACAGAGATTAGAGCTTTTCCAAGGTACGTATAATTCAATATCGATTTATCCCCCAAATTCTCTAATAGATAAAAAAACAGGTGATTTTTTTATACCGGAGCGTACACATTTTTCAAATACTCAAAAGAATGTATTGGATAATCTTCAAAAATTCCTCAAATCCGAATAATTCATGCTGAAAAATATCGCCATTGTTACAGTCATGGTTGAAAGCCTTGATATCACAGAGCTGGCCTATCAAAATGAACTCAGCTACAAGCTCATTCATAGAGGAAAGATATCGGAAAAAATGGCTTCTGGCTGGGATGCAGAAAATGTTGCTGGAAGACCATTCATATTGATGGGTCCGACTAACAACGAAGCCGTTTATCTCAGATTCATCGAATCAGAAAAATTTGATAAAAATTTCAGATCATTAAAAACATATGGCTGGAACGCAATTGAAATACTCGTTAAAGATACAGAGCAGTTATTTCTTAAACTGAAAGACAGTCAATACTTTAGAATTGTTGGAGAACCAGTCTATATTAGCGATGAAAAAAGTATCAAAGCTATGCAGGTCTTAGGTCCCTCCAATGAGCTGATTTACTTTACAAGCATTGAAAAACCAGAAAAAACGGGCTTAACGATTGAGGGGGCAAGCGCAGAAATCGATCGAATCTTTATTATGATATTGGGTGTAGACAATATCGAATCACTCAGGCGATATTACTCAGAAAAATTCAATATCATTACCTCGGACCCAGCACCATATAGAATTAGAACTCTATCCAATGAACACGGTTTGCCGATTGAAACGAAATACCCGCTTTCAATAGCGACACTCTCAGAAAAATCTCTTATAGAAATAGATGAATACCCTAAAGCTTCGGTATACAGAGAAAATATGGCAAATGAACTGCCACCCGGTATCGCAATGGTCAGCTTTTATGTTGATAGCATTCCAAATACTCTGCCATTCATATCGCCAGTAGCTGCAGACGAAGAGCTGCCATACAATAAAAGAAAAAGTGCAGTGATTCGAGGTCCCGTCGGAGAACTGATTGAGATAATTGAAACTTAACTAATCTCTTTTATCATTCGCATTTAAGCTGAGCGCACCTGGATTGATTGCTTTTTTAGGGTCAATGATATCTTTAATATTTTTAATTAGGCTCCATGCCTCATCTCTTAATCCTCGTTTAAAATTATAAGATTTTCCGATCTGCATATGCACACCTCCAATATCCTCAAAGAGTCTGAGTAACTCAGCTCTTAAGCGAAGCGTAAGCTCTCTTGCATCAAGATTTTCTTCAAAGCAATCTATATTCTTCAGAACATTGTCCTCCACCACTTCACGATGAATTTCATCAATGGAATCAGGGGTAAAGAAAACTGGCTCAATAACAAAACCATTATTTGAAATGACCGTATACAAGAACCCAACTCCAATTTTATTTTCATCCAATTCTGACTGGTTATTTTCCAGTAATTTTGCAATTTTTTTCATCGCTTCGTGAGATTTTGAATGTGGAACGATAGTGTGAATTGGCATCCAACGTTCTCCCTTGGGCCCAATAACATTATTCAA
>PBVS01000022.1 GCA_002728725.1 Woeseiaceae bacterium | reverse complement strand
GTTCACTGCACCATGCTTGCTTTTCTCAGTGCTGGCGATCATGCAATTATTTCTGATGTGGCATATGGCGGTACTTACAGACTCTGCACAAAGGTATTAAGCAGATTGGGCATCGAATTTTCATTTGCAGACACATCCAATCCTGATGATGTGAAATCACATGTGAAAGACAATACGAAATTATTTCTGACTGAGACACCAGCCAACCCGACAATGAAAATTTCTGATATCGCTGCTATTTCAGAAATAGCAAAATCAGCAGGCGCTGTTCATGTTGTTGACAATACACTGATCACACCATGTTTTCAGAGAGCAATTGAGTTAGGTGCTGATCTATCATTGCACAGTACTACAAAATATTTTGATGGGCATAATGCTACAGTGGGTGGCGTGGTTGTTGCTAAAACAAAAGAACTTGACGAGAAGCTAAGATTTATTCAAAACAGCACAGGTTCAATAATGTCTCCAATGGTCGCTTGGTTGACACTTCAGGGATGTAAAACTCTATCTGTAAGAATGGAAGCACAATCCGCCAATGCGATGGCAATCGCTCGTTTCCTAGAAAGTCATCCAAAAGTCAAACAAGTTGCATATCCAGGTTTGGAATCTTTTTCGCAGCATGAGCTGGCAAAAAGCCAATCCTCAGGTTTTGGAGCGATGCTCTGGTTTGAGGTCGAGGGAGGTTTAGTAGCAGGAAAGAAATTGATGGACTCAATTGAGTTGTGGACTCTTGCTGAAAATTTAGGTTCTGTCGAATCTCTAATAACACATCCAGTGACAATGACACATGCTGATGTTGATGAAGCTGAAAGAAAAAGAGTGGGTATTATTGATGGTCTTGTAAGATTGTCTGTCGGTTTAGAGGATGGTCAAGATCTTATCGATGCTTTAAGTAAAGCATTAGATAATGTATGAGTATATCAAAGTCCTAAGAAATTACTGACCTCTTGTGTGGGCATGACACAGATATAAAGCCACCGTTAAGAGAAGAAGGGCGGTGGCTTGGTGAGCTGCTGCCAGAGATATCGGAACATAAAAGATCAGAGTAGCAACACCTAAAACAAATTGTAATGATGCTGTGTGAAGAAGGGCATTCGTCCCCTTTCGTACTCTTTTTGAGATATCTGTTTTTTTAACTTTAATCCAATACAGAATAATTGAGACAAATGTGATTGCTGTGAGTATTCTATGAACCAGTTGAACAGTAACAACGTTTTCAAAGAAGTTGATCCATAATGGCTCAAGAGAGAAAATACCTGGCGGCACCCAATAACTTCCCATCATAGGGTATGTATTGAACACTTTTCCAGCCTTTAAACCAGCAACAAATCCACCTGAGATAATCGTCACAATAATTAGAGCCGTCAAGCTTAAAGTATGTTTTGACCAATTGTTTGATTTATTTTTGTCTGGATACAAAANAGATAGAGCGACCCAAAACATAAAACCGTAAATCAAAAAAGCCGATGAAAGATGGGCGGTCAAACGATACTGACTGACAGCCGGATTATTCACGAGACCGCTTTGAACCATATACCATCCCAATAAACCTTGCATGCCTCCTAGAACCAACATCAAAAAATACTTTGGTATTTCGTATCTTTGTATATAACCTTTGATCATGAAATAAAGCATAGGAACAAAAAATACAATTCCAATTAATCGACCCAGAACTCGGTGCAGATATTCAAGCCAAAATATGCCCTTGAAACCTTCTAAGTCCATATTGTAGTTTTTAACAATGAATTCAGGTGACTTCTTATACATATCAAATGTCATTTGCCATTCATCAACGCTAATTGGCGGGATGATTCCCATGATGGGTCGCCAGTCTACCATTGATAAACCTGANCCTGTGAGTCTTGTAACNCCGCCCAATATAACCATCGCGAATACGAGNNCACAGCATGTCAATAACCATCTTGCGACAAGCATTTGATTGGAAGATTTTGTGATTAAAGATTGCATAAGTGAATCTAGAATTAATATTATNTAAGAATACTAATTNAGGGTGCATGACCNAAATATCAACCCCAATATTCTAACTTTAAAATATTATTTTAATGGCAGAGAGGTTGTGTATTTTATTGTTTCCATACTNAAACTGGAACTGACATCATATAAATCTACTTTTGTGATCATTTCTTTGTAGAGATCATCATAGCTTTGCATATCAGGCACAATGGCTCTGATTAAATAATCAATATCACCACTTAGACGATGCACTTCCATTATATTTGGGTTTTCTGAAACCATTTTATTGAACTCATTNAACCAACGTGAAGTATGTTCGTGAGTTCTAATTGCAGAATAGACGGTCAAATCAAGTCCCAATTTTTTTTGGTCGAGCAGGGTAACTTTCGCTTTTATTACTCCGCTTTCTTCTAATGATTGCACTCTTCTCCAACACGATGATGTTGAAAGATTGACTTTCTTTGCAAGCTCACTGACCGTCAAATTGGCATCATTTTGTATTGCTTTTAGTATATTTCTGTCTTTACTGTCCATAATTATTCTTCTCCGTATGAAATATTATGAAAATAAATTTCATTATATATCTAAATTATAGAAAAATATAATCAAAATATCACAATTAGTAGAAAATAAAGGTAGATAATTTCAAAATTCGTAATATATAATTGTGTAAGTTTTGATTATTTTAGATAGGGGGCTGTGATTAATAATCGAGCTATATTCTTTGCTTTATTGATATCTTATTTTATCTATACCGTATATATTTTTGTTGATGGNACTGATTCTCTTCCNGGTATGGTGGCTCACAACGAAGAAAGTAAGCACGGACAAGAATTATTTCAGAAATATAATTGTATAGCTTGCCATCAATTTTATGGACTGGGTGGACATATGGGCCCTGATCTTACTAATGCCATGTCATATAGAGGCGGTAATGTTGGCGAATTAATAGCAAGAGCATTCTTAGCTAATGGCGGAAACGGTATGCCTAATTATAATTTATCCGAAGATGAGATCTCATCATTAATTGCATACTTAAAGTTTGTTGATAAAACCGGTACCTATCCACCTAAAGTTTATGATATGACCTGGTATGGAATGATTTATCAAGAAGATGATCCAGATTGGCCTAGCGAGNATACAGAATGATCGGTCTAAAATTTATGAAACTTGGCATAATTTCTCTTGCAATAGGAATGTTCTTTGGTGTGATTGGTGGATTTCAATTCCTTTTCCCAGAATTTCTCAAGGAGCTCTTATTCACAAAAACCAGAGCTTTACATGTTTCTATGGTGGTATCTTGGATATTTCTGGTTGCGATAGGAGGCATTTATTACTATCTGCCAAGGTATGCAGTGAATAAACTCTATTCCACAAAGTTAGCAACATGGCACTACTGGCTCTTCTTATTGACTGGGATTACAGTAATTGCATCATATTTATCAGGCAAATTTGGAGGCAGAGAATACTTTGCATTTCCACCCATTTTAAGTATTCCAATTTTCATCAGCTGGATTTTCTTTGGGTTTAATTTTTTCAAAAGCATGAGTTTAAATCTCAAGCCTTGGCCGGTTTACTATTGGCAATGGGCTACAGGTATAGTTTATTTTTTTCTGACATACACCGAAGCTCACTTATATCTTATCCCATATTTCAGAGAAAATATGGTTCGCGAAATCATAGTCCAGTGGAAATCATATGGCGCATTGACAGGTTCATGGAATATGCTCGTTTATGGTACGGCCTTATTTATTGCTACAAAGATCGGAGGAAATGAAAAGACCGCCTCATCGAAAATGGCGTTCAGCCTTTACTTCTTAGGATTGTTTAATTTGATTTTTGGCTGGGCGCACCATACTTATCTGGTGCCATCTGATACCTGGCTTAGAACATTCGCTTATTTTGTAAGCATGACTGAGCTGTACATTTTTGGGAAAATAATTTGGGATTGGAGAGCGTCATTGAGCCAATACGAAATCAACCGCCATAATCTCGCATACCGATTTCTTTTCTCAGCAGATATATGGGTATTTTTGAATCTTGGCCTTGCTCTGATTATCTCTGTTCCATTTTTTAATTTCTACACTCATGGAACACATGTAATTGTTGCCCATGCTATGGGAAGTACGATTGGAATTAACACTATGATACTGCTCGCATCCATATTTTATGTGATTGGAAATTGTAAGCACGTTGAGCTTACAGATAAGCAAAAGAAAGCGGTATCTCATGGTCTCAAGTTGGCAAATGTATCCTTGGCTGTTTTTTTAATTGCACTGATAATAGCTGGAGTAGGCAAAGGTGTTTTCTATACGGGTGAGCCTTATCAAGTAATTATGTATAACATAAGGCCTTTTTTAATGACGTTCACATTGGCTGGTGTCACATTAATGATCGGTATTTGGGCTATTTTATGGTTTGCTTTTAAATCATTAAGCCAGGAAATTGCAAAAAATCATGAAAGCCAAGAAATAAATGAAGCTGTAAATATCAAATCATGATATGGGAAAAAGCATAATTACATTTGATGCTCAATAATTCTGGCATCATCTATCGACAACAATCTGTCTGAAAAGAATTTAGCTTCTGAGATGTCATGTGAAACGATGATTACTGTTAAATTCCTTTCCTTAAAAATTTTTTTTGTCTCATTATGCAGTTCTGATTTGAGCTGATCATCTAGTGCATTGAATGGCTCATCAAGCAGCAGAATATCTGGATAAGGAGCCAAGGACCTTGCAAGAGCGACACGTTGTTGTTCTCCACCAGATATCTCATGGGGATATTTATTATGTAGATTTTCTACCTTGAATAGCTTTAGGAATTCATGTGGAGTTTCATTAATATTAGATGAGTTTCTTATTCCAAAATTCACGTTTTCATAGACAGTAAGATGAGGAAATAAGGCTCTATCTTGAACAACGAGACCAAGATTTCTCTTTTCAGGTGGAGTTGAATAGTTTTCATCTGAAATTACTCTATCATTTATTTTTAATGTACCTCTCGTCTGCTTCTCTAACCCAGCAATGATTCGAAGGAGCGTTGTCTTACCACATCCTGAAGATCCTAGAATTGAGATAATCTCACCAGACTTTATAATCAAATTGATATTCTCAAGGATATAATTTTCCTTTTCGAACGAATGACTTAAGTTTTGTATTTCTAATGCAGGCGGTTTCATTGTTTTCTCCCAACATTGGATAATCTTATCATTTTTGTCAGTATGATTATTGGTATCAAGCCTATAAGCACAATTGCAACCGCAGGAGCTGAGGCCTGAATCATTCTCTCTTCTGCAGCATATATATAGGTTGAAACTGCCAGAGTTTCNTAATTAAAAGGNCTCAGTATAAGTGTAGCAGGAAGNTCTTTAACAACCTCTGAAATGACNATAAGNNTACTAGTAAGCATACTTGTTTTGAGTAGAGGAAAATGAANTTTTGATAACAAGCCAAAATCACCAGTNTTGAGNGTCCTNGCTGATTCATCCAGTGTAATGCTGATTCTTTCATATCCTGATTCAATCGCTGAATTTGATAGTGCATATGATTTAATAACATATGCAACAATTAAGCCAATTAGACTTCCAGTTAACACAATATCACTTGCACTAAAAACAGATCTATCTAGCCAGACAAATAATTGCACTATTCCAACTGCCAGTATTAATCCTGGGACAGCATATCCAAGTGAGAGCAGCGAACCTATAATTCGGTTAAATTTATTATTATCTAGGCGAATTAAAAAATTCATTATCANCGCGAGAATCGAGCAAAGTATTGCTGAAATAATTCCAAGAAATAGNGTATTTGAGGCNGTCNNCAAGAANNTTTGATCAAAAAAGNTTAGGTTATANCTGAACATCCATATAGNGAGTTCNGANATTGGNANAATAAAACCNACNAAAATNGGAANAAAACAAAANGCAGANNCAAGAAANCCNTTGNGACCCGNCAGNTTTTTTAATTTNNTGGGTTTATATGNAGATGNTTTGCTTGTGTATTTGGCATTGTCTCTCGNGTANTTTTCAAGCATNACAAATAGACCAACAAATACCAANAGNATNGATGCNANTTGCATTGCTGTNTNAATGTCATACATGCCATACCATGTTCGGAAAATACCGGTTGTGAAAGTCTGAATTGCAAAGTGCTCAACTGCTCCAAAATCTGAGAGAGTCTCCATAGCGACTAACATTAATCCTCCTATAATCGCAGGCCTGATTATTGGAANNCCCAGCTTATAAAAAATTTGAATGTTGTTTAGACCCAATAATCGTCCTGCTTCGAGCATCGACTGAGATTGATTTAAAAAGGCTGATCTTGTTACGAGATAAACATAGGGGTATAGCGTAAAAGAAAATACAATTATGGCTCCATATAAATTTCTCACATTGGGAAATAATGAAATATTTTCCTCTAAACTTAATAAATCTCTCATCATGATATTAACAGTTCCGTATGTGTCAAATAATCCTGTGAAGGTGTATGCCAATATATATGAGGGAATGGCGAGCGGAAGTATAAGAGCCCATTCGAGCAAATCTTTTCCTGGAAATTGATAGCTTGTGACAAGCCATGCAGATGTTGTTCCTAAAATAAAAGCGAAAAATAAAACCCCAATTACTAGAACTGAAGAGTTATAGATATAGTCAAATAGCACATACTCATAAAGGTGAGACCAGTTTTCNGACCATTCTCCAAATATGCTAGAGATTACAATTAGTATTGGTAAGACGAATATAACCAACACAACATAAGGTGCAATTCCCCTTAGGTTTATCACAGAATTTTTCTGCATGTCTTAACTCTTATGAAAACCCAATTATAGCAAATAGCATATACAGATATTTGCTATTGCCATCCAACTCTATCCATTAGCATTACTGCATCAGTATTATATTTTCCATAGTCTGCAACNGANGTNCTATCCTCTTTAAAGCCCTCACCAAATGAAGCTATAGATGGGTGAGGTTTAACGCCTTCAAGAACAGGATATTCATAAGATAGGTCAACCATATACTTCTGCACTCTTTTTGATAGTAGAAATTCTAAAAACATAATTGCATTCTCATGGTTGGGCGCATTCTTCAAAATGCCTGCCCCACTTATGTTGATATGGGTTCCTCTATTGTTTTGATTTGGAAAGTGTATTTTTACTTTTTTTGCTGCTGCTAATTGTGCCTCTCCAGATCGACCAGATAGCATTATTCCAATGTAATAGCTATTTGCAATGGCCAATGTTGCCTCACCATTTGCAACAGCCATAATTTGTGCACGGTCATTACCTTGGGGTTTTCTCGAAAAATTATTGACTANACCTCTTGCCCATTCTTCNGTTTTTTCAGTCCCATGATTTGAGATCAGAGAAGCAACCAATGATTGATTATACATATTGCTTGAACTTCGAATTGCAATACTTCCTTTCCATTCTGAATCCGATAAATCTTCATAAGACAGTTCTTCCAATCTTTCCGGAGTCATGTTTTCTGGATTGTAATAAATAACTCGAGCTCTCTTGGCGATTGCAACCCACTCGTCGTTTGGACCTCTGAGATTTTTTGGAACAATATTTTTTATCTGATCTGAGCTTATGGATCTAAAAAAACCTTCTTTCTGAATTCGCCATAAATTTCCNGCATCAACCGTGAAAAAGATATCGGCAGGNGAATCTTTTCCTTCGGCCTTCAATCTCTCTAATAGAGCATTTCCACTGCCTGAAATAATGTTTACCTTTATTCCTGTTGCATCCGTAAATTCTGAATATAAAGCATCATCAGAATCATAATGTCTCGAAGTATAAATATTAACCTCTTGAGCTAGTGTATAATTGGCGCAGAAGACTGATATGATAAGAATGGTTAAAGTTTTAAAAATCTTGTTCATCTGTATTTTCACTTTTCGTTGATTTTTTAGAAATTGTATTTTACCGAAATGAGAATTATTCTCAATTAAATTCAAGTATCAATATATAATGAAAAGAAGGGTAACTATGAGAGTCATAAGTATATGTATTATTTAAAACCAGTATCTGGTTTTCTCCTGGCATCGCTAGTTTCATTTTTTGCCAGCATTTCAGCTCTTTGGTTGGGCGAGACAATCTTAGGATTTGAGAGATCACCCATTAGTGAGATTATGATGGCGATAATTCTTGGTATGTTGGTGGCTAATACCATTGATTTACCGGATTATTTCGGCTCAGGTCTAAAATTTTGCACATCTTTTATTCTTCGTTTCGGTATTATGTTGCTTGGAATCCGTCTCAGCTTGTTCAGTGCAGGAAAGTTTACTTTGATAGCTATTCCTTTTGTATTGATCGCAATCACTGTGGGATTATTGGTAGTAAGGTTCCTGGGTAAAAAAATGAATTTATCCCTGCAGTTAACCGGCCTGATTGCTATCGGTACGAGTATTTGTGGAGCAACCGCTATAGTGGCAGCGGCCCCAATCATAAAGGCGAAAGAAACAGAAGTGGGTTATGCAATAGCTTGTATAACAATCTTNGGNATTGTAGCTATGTTCTCGTATCCAATACTGGGAAATTTCTTATTTTCTGATANACCTGAGCTAGCAGGTCTNTTTCTTGGNGTCTCTATTCATGAGACAGCACAAGTCGCTGGTGCTGGAATGATGTATCAGACTCAATACAATGCTCCAATTGCCCTGGATTATGCAACTGTTACTAAACTGGTAAGAAATTTATGCATGATCGCTGTAATCCCTATAATCGGCGTAATCTTCACAGATAGAAATCAAAACATGAATAACTCAGAGCATTCATGGATTCGAATGATACCTTGGTTTATATTCGGTTTTACTGCGATGAGTGCAATACGGTCACTTGGAGATATTGGTGATAAAGCGTTCATGCTTATAGATAAAGAGCAATGGCTTCAAATTGTATCAATAATAAAATTAACAGCAGAAAAGTTTCTGCTTCTGGCGATGTCAGCAATCGGTCTCACAACCCTTTTTTCTGGAATGAAAAAAATAGGAATAAAACCTTTCATCTTGGGACTTTTCGCGGCAGTTTTAGTTGGTATGACGGGGTTAATTACTATTTATTTTTTTGCTGATAATGTAATTTCATTTTTTGAATAATCCAATTGCACTAGGTGTTTGTTGCGGACTATTAGAATTTTTTTACTTAATTTGCCATCCCATAAATTTTTTATATTCTTCATTTGTAAATAAAGAAAATTGGATAAGAGTATGAAAAGAATGGAATAACTTACTTTTTCTTGTCACCNCTTTCTTAATATATAGTAAACATAAGCTCGTTATCATCTTTCTCATGAGATAGTATTCCACTTGTTGTGAGTTTAATGTAACTAACACAACACGAAAACATAAGAAGATTGCTTTTACAGGATCAAATTAACAGAGGTAAAAAATGTCAGACGAAAAAGTAACAGGAACCGTTAAATGGTTCAATGATAATAAGGGTTTTGGATTCATCGAACAAGAAGATGGCCCAGATGTATTTGTTCACCATACTTCAATCCAAATGGATGGATTTAAAACTTTGAAAGAAGGCCAAAAAGTCACCATGGAAGTAAGTCAAGGTGAAAAGGGTCCTCAAGCTGATTCTGTAGTCACAGAGTAATAAGTTCCCAAAAAATTATATTCCTGGCACCAAAAAAAGGTGCCAAGGTATAGTTTTGCCTAAATTAATTGCAATCAATCTTAAACTAATAGTAGATTTAATATTCATAATTTTTGGGACTGCATAAATGAAGTTAAGAATAAAAGGAAATTCAATTAGATTCAGACTAACTCAATCTGAAGTAAAGATTGTTGAGCAGACAGGTTTAGTTAAAGATCAAATAAAATTTTCAAATAGNATTTCTTTGGAATATGAAATAAAAGNTGCAACTGGTCTGGAGTATGTGGAGGCAACATACAGTGAANATAAAATCACTCTAAAAGTTAATGAATCGCTCATCAGAGACTGGGCGCACTCTGATCAAGTGACAATTTCGAGTAGTCTTGATCTTTCAAGCAATGAGAATTTAACTATTTTAATTGAAAAAGACTTCAAGTGCTTATCTCCAAGAGATGAAGATGAGTCTGATATGTTTCCGCACCCAAAACAACAATAAGAGAGGGATAAGATGACCTGGATTAGAACAATACCCTTTGAGGAAGCNGAGGGAAAAGTAAAAGATTTATATGAGCGTATCAAAGGTCCAAATAATAATGTGGATAACATCATGATGGCGCATAGTTTAAGACCTCATAGCATGGAGGGACACATGGCTTTGTATAAAAATGTTCTTCATCATTCAAGGAATACCTTACCNAAATGGTTGCTNGAGGCCATNGGCGTATGCGTTAGTATAATCAATCAATGTGAGTATTGTATTGANCATCATTATGAAGGGATGCGAAAATTAATAGAGGATGATCAAAGNTCACAGAGCATNNGAGAAGCACTAGAAGAAGGCGACCCATCAAAAGTTTTTGAATCAAAAGAGCTAGCCACAATGAATTATGCTGTAAAGCTAACNACTAANCCGCAAAATATCTCACCTNACGATATTGAAAAACTAAGAATCAATAATGTTGATGANGGAGAAATCCTTGAAATTAATCAGGTGGCAGCATATTTCGCATATGCTAACAGGATGGTTCTGGGATTAGGCATTAATAAATCTGGAGACATAATTGGACTGTCTCCCAATGATGGTGATGATGTGAATAATTGGAGTCATTCATAAACTAAAAAAGAGAAAGAATTTGAGCAAAGTACTCTGGGAACCATCTCATGATCGTAAGAAAAAAACTGCGATGTATAGATTCATGCGNCAGCAGGGATTTAAAAATTATGANGATCTTTATCAATGGTCGATTACTAAGAGATCNTTGTTTTGGGANGAATTAGCTAAATTTTGTGATGTAAATTTTTTAAAAAAACAAAATTCTACTTTGNTCNCTGGGGAATCTATGACTAAAGATNGCTGGTTTGATGGGGCTGANCTCAATTTTGCNCAACATCTTCTCAAATNCAGTGGAACACGACCTGCAATAATNTTTGTTGGNGAAAATGCCAAGAGACAAGAGGTCAGCTTTGACGAGTTAANATTTCNAGTTGCATCTGTTGCACATTTTNTAAAAAAGACNGGNCTAAAAAAAGGCGACTGTGTTGCAGCATTTTTACCTAATTGCCCAGAAGCAATAATTGCAATGNTGGCCTGCAGCAGTCTAGGTATTATCTGGACCTCGTGTTCACCAGATTTTGGTGTNGAAGGAGTAGTCGATCGTTTTGGTCAGATTAAACCTAAGCTATTCATTTATTCTGATGGCTATTATTACAATGGGAAAGTTTATGATTCTTTAGAAATTGCAGGACAAATTTCAAATAAGATTAGTAGCATAAAACAGGAGATTGTTATTCCATTTATTGATGAAGATTGCGCTAATGATAGGAGTTCTATCAAAACATGTTGGTTAGATATAATAGAAAATGATGTTGATCTTCATTTTGAGTCTCTTCCGTTTGATCACCCGCTATATGTTTTGTATTCATCTGGAACTACTGGGTCTCCGAAGTGTATTGTTCATGGTGCTGGCGGAACACTTCTTCAACATCTGAAAGAGCATATTTTGCATTATGATATTGGGAAAGATGATCGGTTGTTTTACTTTACTACATGTGGATGGATGATGTGGAATTGGATGGTGAGCGGATTAGCGACTGGATCAACATTGGTTATATATGATGGATCACCTTTCTATAATGATGGAAGTATTTTATGGGATTTAGCTGAATCAGAGAATGTTACGGTCTTTGGCGTCAGCGCTAAATACATATCAGCGCAGGAAAAGGCATCCATAAAACCAAAATTAACGCATGATTTATCTTCCATAAAGACTATATTATCAACTGGCTCACCTCTTGCTCCTGAGAGTTTTGATTATGTATATAATGATATAAAGTCAGACATTCAGCTCTCTTCAGTATCAGGTGGAACAGATATTATTTCGTGTTTCGTTTCAGGCAATCCTATTCTTCCAGTGATAAGAGGTGAGCTTCAGTGTATGGGTCTTGGAATGGCGGTTGAGGTTTTTGATGATAATGGGAAGTCTATAACTGAAAAAGATGGAGAGCTTGTTTGCACTGAATCATTCCCATCTATGCCAATTTATTTTTGGAATGATCCAGACGACCATTTATACCAGAATGCATATTTTAAAAAATATAAAGGCATATGGTGCCAGGGTGATTTTGCTGTGATTACAAAATCAAAAGGAATGATCATTCATGGGAGATCAGATACTGTCTTAAATCCCGGTGGTGTAAGGATAGGAACTGCAGACATATACAGTCAAGTTGAAAAATTTGACCAAGTATTAGAGAGCATAGTAATCGGTCAAAACTGGAATTATGATGTCCGTATAATACTCTTTGTAGTTTTGAGAGAGAATGTGATTCTGGATGATTCACTTAAGAGCTCAATCCGTGCGCTCATTAAAACAAACACATCACCAAAGCATGTTCCAAGCAAAATAATTCAAGTAGATGAAATTCCAAGAACAAGAAGTGGAAAAATTGTTGAACTGGCTGTTAAAAAGGTAGTTGAAGGGCAGAAAGTTGAAAATACTGCCGCAATTGCAAATCCTGAGTGTTTGGTAAAATTTAGAAATATTCCTGAATTGGTAAGCGATATATGAGCAATAAAGAAAAGAACCTAACTGGTTATGGAGTTTTGTACGATAAGGGTAAACCATTAAGTATAGATGAATATCCTTTTATTCATGAGGGCACTGTCAAGTCTGAATGGATTGATATGAACGGACATATGAATGTGGCTTATTATGTTAGGGCTTTTGATCTCGCAATTGATATTCATTGGGCTGAAATAGGCATAACCAGTGATTATATAGAGAATGAGCAATGTTCTACTTTTTCAGTTGAATGCCATATTACTTATCAAAATGAAATGAAGGTTGATGAAAAGTATCGAATTATCTCGAATATTCTTGCCTATGACGAAAAACGAATACATCTATTTCAAACCATGTTCAAAAAAGGCTCGAAAGAGACGATAGCAACAGCAGAATGGATGAACTTACATGTCAATCTTAAGACACGAAAGGTATGCGGGTGGCCAAAAACAGTTTTAGATAATTTGAAAAAAGTTAGTTATTCTCAAAAAGAGCAAGAATGGCCAGCTGAAGCTGGAAAGAGAATGAACATTAAGAATCCAATCTTTTCGGTGAAGTGAGAGAGATTTTATAATGCTACTTGTATGCCGGAAGAGTTATTTTTATGGTGAAGTCTTTTTTTGTTGTGATAGCTTCTATAATACCTTTATTCCATTCAATTGCTGATTTAGCAATGGCCAGTCCCAGCCCAGTTCCTGTTGAATCACCTGCTTGAGCACTTGGATGACGATAGAAGGGCTCAAAAAACTTCTCTTTGTCAGAGTCTTTTATTCCCTTACCTTCATCCGTAATGCTTATTATTATTTTTTTTGAGATATTTTCTACTTTGCAGTGAATAGATGAATTATTGGGGCTGTATTTAATTGAATTTCTAATAATATTTTCCAAGGCACTTCTGATCCCATCCTCGTAGCCAGAGAATAATATGTTTTTTTCTGATTCTAAGATAATTCTATTCATTTGATCAGCGTTATTTTTGTATTCAAATTTAATGTCATTAATAACATCAGCAATGAGCTCGTCGATATTGATTAAACTTGCTACTTCGGTACTTGCTTGATCCATTTTTGAGTACTTTAATATATATTCAATCATTTCATTCAGGGTTTCGATCTCTTTGCTGATTCTGTCGAATTCAGCGTTATTCCCATTACTTTGTTTTGCAATATCCAAAGCGACCTGCATTCTTGATAGAGGAGAGCGTAATTCATGGGATATATTTCTAGCAAGTTCTTGCTGGTTTTGATTGAAACGTTGCAACTTTTCTGTCATTGCATCAATATCCCTTGCGAGCTCTCCCATCTCATCTTTTCTGCCACTTATCGCTGATGAAATTCGAGTCTCTAGGTTACCCTCGGATATTTTTAAGGTTGCGTCTTTGAAATGCTTGAAGGGCACCAGATACCACTTTGAAAGAAAAAAAGATAAGAAAAGGCTCATTAAGAGGGCGAATATGAAGATAAGCCATCTCAAATTATCATTGAAAAACCCTGAAAAAGACGTCTCTTTCGGTACTGTATAAACTCTAAAATTTTGATTATTTGGGCCAATTAACATCGGGACAAAGTTTCGTGGTCTAAGATTTCGTGGAAGCAAATTATTATCTCTACCAACACTATTTTTCATGAAATCCCTTCGATGATGAGGTTGATCAAAATGTGATTGCCAGTTAAATATTCTTCGAGGTATTTCTCTTCCAAGTATATCTTCTCGATTTTGATTGATTATATAGATACGATAGGGATAAAGATCTCGATTATTTATATTTTCTAGCCATACTTTTAATCCCGTTATGCCTTGTGTACCCAATACTTCACTTGCACGAAGAATCACCTCATCAATTTCAAAGTTACTATACATCTGTTCCATTCGCTGATGTGTGTAGTAACCCGCCCAGCCAGCTAGAATAACAATAACTGTTAATTGAGCCCAAGAGGCGAGAAATATTCTAATAAATAAATTTTGCATAGCTAATAGACTAGTCTTTTATGAGAGCATAACCAATGCCTCGTTTACTGTATATCAAGTCGTTTGGCGCTCCTTTGTCTTTCAATTTAGCTCTAAGATTACTTATGTGCGTATCAATACTTCTATCATATGGAATAAATTGCCTACCAAGAGCCTCCTGACTTAATTTATCTTTGGATACTGTTTTTCCCTGACTAACAGTTAAGCAGCATAATATTTCAAATTCAGTACCTGTTAGATTTAGATTTTTATCGTTGTAATAAGCTTTTCTATTTTCTTGTGAAATTCTGATATCACCGAACTTATCATTACTTGCATTGTGATTGTTATATGATCGTCTTAGTATGGCTTTGATTCTTGCAACTAATTCCTGAGAGTTAAATGGTTTTGGAAGATAGTCATCTGCACCGAGCTCAAGCCCCAGAATACGATCATGATCCTCACCACTGGCAGTAAGCATAATTATTGGGATATTGTTTTCTTTTCGAATTTTTTTCAATACTTCGAGGCCGGACATTCCTGGTAACATAATATCTAAAATTAACAAATCCAATGAAGAGTTCTTTGATGTTCGGTGCTGTTCAAGCAGCTCAATACCATCTTCACCAGAACTGGCAATCTCAAGATCAATCTGATGATGTGAAAGAAAATCACGAAGCAATTTTCCAAGCTCGATATCATCATCAATTAATAATATTTTTTTATATGCATCCATTGTTTATGTCTAAAAAAATCTGTGTATTAGATGACTTTACATAATCTTTTCTGAATCGTTTATTTTTTTAACATTTCTTGACAATAAATGGAATTGCTTGACCATCTCACTGCGTCTTAGAGGTTAAGATTTGGAATGACTTTTTAAAAAATACTGGAGAGAAAAAATGCCAATTCAAAAAACGATCGTTGCTCTAATTTTTTTATGTTTATCTGGTTATGTGATGGCAGGCAAATATGAAAAATTTGAACAGTTATCAAAAAAAGACTTTTTAGATTATAAAACAGAAAAGATGACTCGTTCCCTTGAATTAAATGACACCCAGAAAATAAAAATCGAAGCCATACTCGAATCTTCTTCAATTCAAATTGAGGAAAATAAATCTGAATTGATGAAAATCAGAAAGCAATTTATGGAAATGGAGCCTTCTGATATAGATTACAAAGAAAAAGTTCAAGAGCTATCAGGTGAAATAGGTGGTTTGATTTCTGATCAATTAGTCTTGAGAGGTTCTATCAAGAGAGAAATCTATGATGTATTAGAAGATGATCAAAAAGAAAAAATAAAAAACAGGGACATGAGAAATAATCAACATAAAACAAAAAGAAGTGCCCGAGAGAGGATGAGGCAATTTTTTAGAAAAAATAATTAAATCTAAAATTCTAACTCTATTTCCCCTTAAAAACGGTCATTCATAATGGCCGTTTTTTTGCATTATTCTCTTTAAATTGACACATTAGATCAAATATTTGTGAAGATAAAAAAAAGATTTATAATTTAAAAAGATAAACAAAATACTATTTTTTTTCAAAAATTGAGGATAAAACACTTATGAAAAAGGTCAATATGAGTACGTTTCTTACTGTAATCTCCTTCTCTTTATTTTTATTGCAAGCCTGTGGGGTTACATACAGTGGTATGAGCGGCTCATCAGGTGGTATGAGTGGTTCATCAGGCGGAATGAGTGGTTCATCAGGTGGTATGAGTGGTTCATCAGGTGGTATGAGTGGTTCATCAGGCGGTATGAGTGGAAGTGGAGATATGATTCGAGGAGGAATGGGAGGCCATTCAGGAGTTAACAATTATCCGGGAGAAACTAACTCACAAAGACAAAAAAGGTTAGAAGGCGAACTTGAAAAGTCTGTTGGCGGCTTAGATGAGGTACTGGGACAAGAGCAAAGAAAAATTGAGTCTGTTGGAAGAAATACCAAAGGTTTTGGAGGAAATGCCAGCAGAGGTGGAGTCGGTTTGGGAAGGCAATCTACGGGCGGTACTCAGAGAGGAGGTTCATCATCAAGATCCATGGGTGATAGTTCTAGAGAAGCTTCAATAGGCGGTCTTAGTGAGGCAGAAATTGAAGCAAGAACACCAGATGATATACCGGATCTGGTAAGCGAGGACGTGGTATCAAAACAACTCAGGGAAGCTGCAATATCTGAAGAAGATCCAGAGTTAAGAGAGAGATTATGGGAGGAGTATCGCAATTATAATAAATTTTAATTCTTTTTATATGGCCTATTATGTTTAATTTATCGAAATTTTTTAAGCTGATTCTGATTTTACTTTCCGTCGGAGGTTTTTCTGCTTGTACCGTCTCTGAGGTCATTGATGCAGAGAGAACCAATTTAGATATTGCCAGCTTGAATATCCAAGAAGACCTATTATTGGATGTTGGCATCCTTATGTTTGATGCTGGTGTATCTGAGAAAAATGATCCAGATAAAACTGGAATATTTCCTGACATTAGGAATGCTGAGTCGAGATTCTTTCCTTACCATCTTAAGACAACACTCGAAAAGAGTTTATATTGGGGGTCTGTCAGAGTGATTCCATCTACCGAAGCTATTACCGATGTTGTGATTTTTGGAAAAATTTTACGCTCAGATGGTGAATATGCTGACATGCAGATTGGCGCCAAAGATTCCACCGGAAAAAGTTGGTTTACGAAAGATTATTCAATTCAAACTGGATTGCGATCATATTCTGAGAGTAGAGACAGATCTCAAGATCCCTATCAGAAAATATTTAATGACTTTGCAAATGACCTTAGAATTTATGCTTCCAGTCTTCATGGCTCACAAAACAGAAGAATTCAAGAAACATCAGAGCTACTTTTCTTCGCTGACATGATTCCTTCTGTTTACGAAGATTACTTTTCTAAAGACAATGACCAAATTACAATATTGAGGTTACCAGCAGAAAATGACCCAATGGTCCAGAGATTGAAGGGGATAAGAGAGCGTGACAGACTTGTTATAGACTCTATTAATGAACATTATGCAAATTATTACTATGGCATTGCTTTACCATATGAGGGATGGAGAAGAAGAGCCAGAGAAAATCAAATTGATATAAGAGATACAAAACGTGCTGCTTCAATAAGGGCTCTAATTGGCGTTGCTGTTACTGCCGGCTCAATAAATATGAATACGAGTGATACCAGTCGCTCAAGACGGAATATCAAAGCAGCCACGAGAAGTGTTGGTATTGACAGAGGAATAAGAACGATTATCGATGCATGGCAATTAAGGGAATCAACCAGATCATATCGAAATCAAATAGGCGAATTATCCGAATCTTTCATTGCCGAGGCTGCTCCTATGGTAATAGAGGTTGAAGGTCAATCTAGGCGTTTAATCGGTACGGCAGAATCGCAATATGAGGGATGGAGAAAAATACTCAAGGAGATTAATCAACTGGAAAATCAGATGCCTTCTGAATCCATGGTGGGTGTTCCACAGAGATCGAGTAATGAGGTACTTAATTAAATTAGGTGAATAATTTGCACGAAGGTAGTCTTATCTGTAATCGTTATCTTTTAATTCGATTGCTTGATCAAGGAGGAATGGCGAGTGTTTGGCTCGCTAGAGATACTAAATTAAACAGTGATGTAGCTCTGAAATTTTTATCCGAAAAACTCTCAGAAGATATTTCTGCTGTTAATAATTTTAGAGCTGAATGGGAAATATCAAGCAAACTGATTCATCCAAATATAGTCAAAGTTTTTGAATATTTCGCCAATGAGAACTCGCAACCGTTCTTTTCAATGGAGTATATCGAAGGCGTTAGTATTTCTGTGCTCTCAGAGGGAAATTTTCTAAAAACTCTTAAACCGTTTTTATTGGTAATAGATGCATTAGACTACGCTCATAAGCAGGGTGTCTATCATG
>PBVS01000021.1 GCA_002728725.1 Woeseiaceae bacterium | reverse complement strand
AATCCAGTATCCCTAATGAAATATGAAAAGGTGATAATAAATGTGGAGTCACTCAAGATAATAGAGGAGCGGCTTGCATGAAATATCATCAAGAAGAAAGACTTATGACTGTCATCATAGGTCCACACATATCAGAAAAATCAACCATTCAAGCAGAAGAATTCAATCAAATTGTTTTCAAAGTGCGAAAGGATGCGACAAAGAAAGAGATAAAGTTTGCTATTGAAAAATTATTTGAGGTCGGTGTTGATAAGGTATCAACCATAAACTATCAAGGCAAAACAAAGGGCCGAGGAAACTTATTAGGAAGAAGGTCAAATTGGAAAAAAGCTTATGTAACTCTTTCAAAGGGAAGTCAAATAGACTTCCTGGGTTCAGAGTAGAGGAAATAAGAGAGATATGGCACTACAAAAATCAAAACCTACATCCGCTGGACGAAGATTTCAAGTAGCAGTAAAGACACCGGGTCTTCATAAAGGAAAGCCATATGAGAGTCTTGTCGCCAAGAAAACAAAAAAGGGTGGCAGGAATAATAATGGTAGAATAACTGTACGTCATCATGGTGGCGGTCACAAACAGCGTTACAGAATCATTGACTTCAAACGGGATAAAGCAGCGGTTCCAGGAATTGTCGAAAGACTGGAATACGACCCAAACAGGAGCGCTCACATAGCACTCATTAAGTATATCGATGGTGAGAGAAGATACATATTGGCACCCAAAGGCATTGAAATAGGCGCAAAAATAATGTCTGGAAATGACGCTCCTATAAAGCGAGGAAATGCATTGCAACTCAAGAGCATACCTATAGGAACTCTTGTGCACAACATAGAGCTAAAACCAGGCAAAGGCGGACAACTTGTAAGATCGGCAGGATCAACAGCCCAGGTTGCAGCAAAAGAAGGTTCTTACGTTTCAGTGAGACTCAGATCTGGTGAAACCAGGAAGATCCATGTTGACTGTATGGCAACAATAGGGGAGATTGGCCACGGCGAGCATAACCTAAGAAAGCTTGGTAAAGCCGGCGCCAAAAGGTGGAGAGGTGTAAGACCCACAGTAAGAGGTGTTGCAATGAATCCAGTTGATCATCCTCATGGAGGTGGAGAGGGACGTACATCAGGCGGAAGACATCCTGTAAGCCCTTGGGGAACTCCAACAAAAGGCTACAAAACTCGATCAAATAAACGTACGAATAATATGATCCTTCGACGTAGGAAGAAAAAATAATCATGATTACCAATGACTTTGATTTACAAAAACAATTTAAAGGTATGAATTATGCCTAGATCAATAAGAAAAGGACCATTTGTTGACACGCATTTAGCAAAAAAAGTTGCTGAAGCAAACGAGCAGAAGTCTAGAAAACCAATAAAAACATGGTCTAGGAGATCAATGGTACTTCCAGACATGGTTGGACTGACTATTGCAGTTCATAATGGCAGACAACATGTCCCAATCCTGATATCAGAGAATATGGTTGGCCATAAACTTGGTGAGTTTGCAATCACGAGAACCTTTAAGGGCCACTCAGGCGATAGAAAAACATAAAATTTAAGGCGAGAAAGAAGAATGAACGTAGCGGCTAAATTGAGATATTCACGTATATCACCTCAAAAAATGAGGTTGATGGCCGATGCTATTAGAGGAAAAAGTATCGATGAAGCAGTTAAGATACTAATTTTTTCTCCTCAAAAAAGTTCGGGCATTTTAAAGAAACTATTAGATTCGGCAGTAGCAAATGCTGAAAATAACCTTGGCGCTGATATTGATGAATTAAGAGTGGTTTCAATAGAGGTTAATGAAGCACCCAGGTTTAAAAGGTTTAGGGCTCGAGCAAAAGGACGTGGAGAGAGACGGATAAAAAGAAACAGTCATATCACAATTCGCGTAGGCGATGAGAAATAAAAGAGAGTTTTTATGGGTCAAAAAGTACATCCAATAGGGATAAGGTTAGGAATTGTTAAAGATTGGTCTTCCAAGTGGTATGCGAATTCCAAAGAATTTCCTGACTATGTAAAACAAGATCATGAAGTTAGGGTTTATATTAAAAATAAATTCAAGGATGCATCAATAAGTAAAATTAATATAGAAAGGCCCTCAAAAAAAGCAAATATCACTATCATGTCTGCTCGACCAGGAATTGTAATCGGAAAGAAGGGTGAGGATATCGAAAATTTGCGTTCAAAACTTGCTGTGATGATGGATATGCATATAAATGATTTAAGAATAAATATATCTGAAATAAGAAAACCTGAATTAGATGCTCAACTCGTAGCAGAGGGAATAGCTCAACAGCTTGAAAGAAGGGTAATGTATAGAAGAGCAATGAAGAGAGCCGTGACAAGTACAATGAGGTTAGGTGCTGAAGGTATAAAAGTCAAAGTTGGTGGAAGATTAAATGGTGCCGAAATCGCGAGATCTGAATGGTACAGAGAAGGTCGAGTTCCTCTGCATACATTGAGGGCAGATATTGATTATGGGCTTGCAGAAGCAAACACCACATACGGCATAATCGGGGTCAAAGTATGGATTTTTAAAGGCGAAATATTTGATAAACCTATAGCTAAAGAAACTGAAATCGAAGAAGAAAAAACTAAAAATTAGGCTGACAGGAAAAAAATATGCTTCAACCAAAAAAGACAAAGTACAGAAAACAAATGAAAGGACGAAATAGAGGTCTTGCACTGCGAGGCAGCTCTGTCTCATTTGGTGAGTATGGTTTAAAAGCAACCGATAGAGGCCGATTGACTGCGAGACAGATTGAAGCCGCGAGAAGAGCAATGACACGCTATATCAAGAGAGGTGGCAAGATATGGATACGTGTATTTCCTGATAAACCAATTACAAAAAAACCACTTGAAGTAAGACAAGGTAAAGGTAAGGGAAATGTTGAGTATTGGGTATGTCAAATACAACCAGGAAAAATGTTATATGAAATGGAAGGAGTTTCTGAGGAAGTTGCTAGACAAGCATTTAAACTAGCTTCCGCCAAGTTACCTTTCTCTACAACTTTTGTGTCTAGGCAGGCCATGTAAATGTCAAAAAATAATAAAGAAAAAAACGAACTACAAGAAGAGCTGCTAACTCTTAGAAAAGAGCAGTTTAATCTCAGGGTTCAGCAAATGACAGGTCAGTTATCAAGAAATCATGAGCATAAGCGTGTGAGGAGGGAGATTGCTCGTGTTAAAACAAAAATAAATCAAATAAAAGAATAAACGGAAATTATTATGAGTGAAACAGAAGACAAATCAACTATAGTGCGAAGACCTATTGCTGGAAAAGTTTTAAGCAGCAAAATGGATAAAACTGTTTCTGTATTAATTGAAAGGTTAATTAAACATCCAATCTATGGAAAATATATTAGACGCTCAACAAAAGTAATGGCTCATGATCCTGAAAACACATACAAAGAAGGCGATTCAGTATCAATTAGTCCCTGCAAACCGATCTCTAAAAACAAATCTTGGATAGTCGTTCAAGACAATGAGGATATTTCAGGGTAAAGGTATTTTAAAATAATGAATACAACAATTTATATAAATGGCAAAAAATCATGATTCAGATGCAAACAGTATTGGATGCTGCAGATAACTCAGGCGCTAAAAGAGTTCAGTGCATAAAAGTTTTGGGAGGTTCAAAGCGAAGATATGCTGCTATTGGTGATGTTATAAAAGTCACCGTCAAGGATGCAATACCAAGAGGAAAAGTAAAAAAAGGTGAAATATATAATGCAGTTGTTGTGAGAACAGCAAAAGGTGTCCGAAGAAACGACGGATCATTAATTAGATTCGATGGGAATGCCGCTGTAATCCTCGACTCGAGATTGGAGCCAGTAGGAACCAGAATATTTGGACCGGTTACCAGAGAGTTAAGGTCGAAAAAGTTCATGAAAATTATTTCATTGGCACCAGAAGTGCTCTGAATTATTGGAAGGTTGGATTATGAATAAACTAAAACGTGGTGATGAGGTTTTTGTTGCTTCTGGAAAAGATAAAGGAAGAAGAGGCGTAATCGTTGAAATTTTAGACAAACAAAAAGTTCTTGTAGAAGGCATAAATATTGTAAAAAAACATACAAAACCAAATCCGAATGCTGGTGTAGAGGGTGGAATTATTGATAAAACAATGCCAATTGATATCTCAAATGTGATGATTTGGAATGCGGAAAGTGAGCGGCCCGACAAAGTAGGAATTAAGACTGAAAAAGATGGCAAGAAAGTAAGAATTTTTAAAAAAACAGGTAAAACCATAGATATATAAATTTTATGTCCACGGAATGAAGAGATGGCTAGATTAGAACTACAATACAACAAAGAGTTAAGAAAAAAGATTCAAAATGAACTGAATCTAAGTAATCCTATGGAAGTTCCTAAGATAACTAAAATTACGCTCAATATGGGTGTAGGAGAGGCAGTCGCGGATAAGAAGATTTTAGATAATGCCTTAAAGGATATGGAACAGATCGCAGGTCAAAAACCCGTCAAAACAATTGTGAAAAAATCAGTCGCTGGTTTTAAAATCAGAGATGGCTACCCAATAGGTTGTAAAGTGACGCTCAGAAGATCNCGAATGTACGAATTCCTTGATCGCTTAGTCACTATAGCAATTCCAAGAATAAGGGATTTTAGGGGNCTCAATCCAAAATCGTTTGATAAGCAAGGAAATTATAGCATGGGNATCTCTGAGCAAATTATATTTCCTGAAATCAATTATGACCAAATTGACACAATCAGAGGTATGGATATCACTATATCAACCTCAGCAAGAAATCCAGATGAAGGAAGAGCATTACTTAGTGCATTTAATTTCCCATTCAAAGGCTCAGCTTCATCGAGCCAGAATACAGAAGTTAAAGAAGATAACACTAAAGAAATACAAAANAATGTCGATGACAAAAAAGACACNAGTAACTAATAAAAAAATTTAAAGAGAANAAATAATGGCCAANAAAGCAATGATCGAAAGAGAGTTAAAACGAATTAGAATGGTTGAGAAATACTCAGCTAAGAGATCATCTCTAAAACAGATCATTAGAAATGTAAATTCAAGTGATGATGAAAGAGAGTTGGCTCAAAAGAAATTGAACAANATGCCAAGAGATTCTAGTCCATCTCGATTGAGAAAAAGATGTGCGATAACAGGTAGGCCACANGGAGTATATAGAAAATTCGGTTTGGGAAGAAATAAACTTAGAGAATCAGCGATGAGAGGCGAAATNCCAGGTTTGACTAAAGCTAGCTGGTAACAAGGAAAATATTATGACTATGAGNGATCCAATTTCAGATATGTTGACAAGAATTCGCAATGCACAGAGTTCTAATAAAAGCAGTGTAAGCATACCTTCATCTTCCTTGAAAATATCAATNGCAGAAGTCTTGAAAAAGGAAGGCTACATCGTTGATTTTGAAGTGAGTGACGATCAGGTAAAAAAATACATAGTGATAGGATTAAAATATCACGAGGGTGTACCTGTGATTGAGAGCATTGAGAGAGGNAGTAGACCAGGGCTAAGGCTATATAAAGACAAGGAGTCCTTGCCNGAAGTACTTGGTGGTCTTGGAGTAGCAATAATATCAACTTCAGCTGGTGTGATGAGCGATCGTGAAGCCAGAGAAAAAGGTATTGGTGGAGAAATTATTTGTACTGTTTCTTAGTACTTTAAATAAAGAGTTAAAATTATGTCTAGAATTGCAAAAGAACCAGTNATTATTCCAAAAGATATAGAAATAAATATTTCAGGACAAACCCTTATGATGAAAGGATCTAAGGGCTCCCTTTCAATGGAAATCAATAACGAGGTCCAGCTTGAAAAACAAGANGATGTTTTTAAAGTTCAACCAAGATCAAAATCCAAATTCTCATTAGCAATCTCTGGAACAACCAGAGCCCTTATAGCAAATATGGTACAAGGGGTATCACAGGGATTTGAGAAGAAATTGGAACTTGTAGGTGTCGGATATCGAGCTCAATCCCAAGGAAAAAAACTTAATCTTACTCTTGGGTTCTCTCACCCTGTTGTTTANGAAGTTCCTGAAGGAATACAAATAGAAACACCAAGCCAGACTGAAATATTAGTAAAAGGTATAGACAAGCAAAGAGTAGGGCAAGTGGCTGCAGAGATTCGAAGATTCAGGCCGCCTGAACCATATAAGGGAAAAGGCGTAAGATATGCTGATGAAAATGTTGTAATTAAAGAAGCTAAAAAGAAATAAAAAATAAAGAGATCAAGATGAAGTTAAATAAGAAACAGAACAGATTGAGAAGAGCAAGAAAGTCTCGCGCGAAAATNAGAGAGCTCGAAATGAATCGATTGTCTGTNCATAGAACTCCAAAACACATATATGCACAAATAATTGATCCTAATGGAGATAAGATTCTGACGACAGCTTCTACTATTGAGAAAAAAGTAAAGAAAGATCTGAAGGTTACTGGAAACATTGATGCTGCTTCTTACGTTGGAAAATTAATAGCGGACAAAGCGAAGAAAATTGGTATAGAAACAGTAGCCTTTGATAGNTCTGGATTCCTTTATCATGGGCGAATAAAAGCATTGGCTGAAGCAGCAAGAGAAGCTGGATTAAAATTTTAGAATAAGCTGGAAACTTGGAAAAAAATTATGGCAAGAAATGAACAGGCAGTTACATCGGATGATTTNATTGAAAAATTAGTCGCAGTAAATAGAGTAGCAAAAGTTGTGAAAGGTGGTCGTCAGTTTGGTTTTACAGCACTTACTGTCGTTGGAGATGGAAATGGAAAGGTAGGCTTCGGNTATGGCAAAGCTCGAGAGGTGCCTATTGCTATTCAAAAAGCCATGCAATCAGCTAGAAAAGAATTATTTAAGGTCAATATCATAAATGACACTATCCAATATGCAAAAAAAGGAAAACACGGAGCAACGCTTGTATACATGCAACCCGCATCTGAAGGAACAGGTATTATTGCNGGTGGAGCAATGAGGGCAATTTTTGAGTGTGTTGGCGTAANAAATGTACTGGCAAAAAGTTANGGTTCAAGAAATGCGATTAATGTTGTGAAAGCAACAGTTTCTGCCCTTAAAAATATTCACTCGCCACAACAGATTGCAAAAAAACGTGGCAAAAANGTTAAAGAAATTGTTGCGTAATGTTACTAGTGAGAATCAATGATGACTGAAAATAAAAAAATTAAAGTAACTTTAGATAAAAGCAAACATGGGAGATTGAAATCGCATAAAGCATGCATTGCAGGTCTCGGTCTCAAAAAAATAAGGCAAACAGTTCTAGTTGAGGATACACCTGAAAATCGTGGGATGATCAACAAAATATCTTATTTGGTTTCAGTTGAGGAAATGAAATGAAATTAAATACATTAAAGCCATCAAAAGGCGCCAAAAAAAANCCAAAAAGGTTAGGTAGAGGACACTCTGCTGGCCAAGGTAAAACATCAGGACGTGGACAAAAAGGTCAACATGCACGATCAGGGGGTTATCACAAGGTTGGCTTCGAAGGNGGGCAAATGCCACTTCAGAGAAGGTTGCCAAAAAGAGGTTTTACGTCTAGGGTCTCAAAAATTTCAGCAGAACTTAGACTTCATGAACTAGCGATACCAAATGATGAAATTATAGATATGGATGTTTTAAAAAAGTTNAAACTGGTTCCAAAGAACACCAAAAAAGTAAAGGTAATTTTATCAGGAGAATTAAAAAAAGCAGTTAAAACAAAAGGNCTCAATTNCACAAATGCAGCTAGGTCAGCAGTTGAAGCATCTGGCGGTTCAATTGAGGATTAATGAATAATTGTAAATAGATCATNATGGCAAGAAACAGAAATAACAAAATGGGAAATACGATGAGTACCGCAAACAAGGGTAGCGAATTAAGATCGCGCTTTCTTTTTCTTGTGGGTGCACTGATAATTTTCCGAGCTGGAACTTTTATTCCTGTCCCTGGAGTTGATCCAGCAGCTTTAGCAGCNTTTTTTGATCAGCAAGCTGGCAATATGCTAGCTCTATTTAATTTATTCTCAGGAGGNGCCTTATCTAGATTTGGAATNTTTGCTCTTGGAATAATGCCTTACATATCCTCATCAATCATAATGCAAATGTCCAGCATGATAGTTCCTTCTATGCAGCAATTACGAAAAGAGGGTGAATCAGGGAAAAGAAAGATTACTCAATACACCAGATACGGAACAGTTTTTTTATCTCTATTCCAGTCAATAGCGGCAGCTTCTTGGCTTCAGAGTCAACCTGGAGTGGTAGTCAATCCTGGATTATTTTTCTTAATTACAGCCTGTATTACCCTTGTCACAGGAACGATGTTTTTGATGTGGCTGGGTGAGCAAATTACTGAACGTGGAATTGGTAATGGAATATCAATGATCATNCTTGCTGGAATAATTGCTGGGTTACCAGCAGCAATTGCNGGAACAGCTGAATTAGTTAGGAATGGAGAGATGTCATCAGCTACTGCAATACTATTATTAATAGTGTTTATTGCCGCAATATTATTTGTGGTTTATATGGAAAGAGCACAAAGAAGAATTGCTGTGAACTATGCGAGAAGACAGCAAGGCAGAAAAATGTTCCAAGGTCAAAATACACATCTTCCATTCAAAATAAATATGTCTGGAGTTATCCCGGCTATATTCGCATCAAGTATTCTTCTTTTTCCAGCGACAATTGCTCAGTTTTTTGGTCAATCATCAAACCCCAATGCAGTTCAGGAGGCGCTTCAAACGGTTGGAGCTAATCTCGGTCCAGGTCAACCAATATACGTTCTTCTTTATGCGGTAATGATAATATTTTTCTGTTTTTTCTATACAGCTCTTGTATTTAATTCAAAAGAAACTGCTGATAATCTTAAGCGGTCAGGGGCTTTTGTTCCTGGTATCAGACCTGGAGCTCAAACTGCGGATTATATTGACAAAGTTTTGACAAGAATCACTTTTTGGGGAGCTATGTACGTGGCATCTGTTTGTTTGCTCCCTGAAATATTCCGAATGTTTTATCCGAGCATGCCTTTTAATTTCGGTGGAACATCTCTACTAATTTTGGTTGTTGTAACAATGGATTTTATGTCTCAATTGCAGGCTCATGCGATGAGTCATCAATATGATGGCATGATGAAAAAAGCTAATTTAAGGAATTATCGAAGATAATTCGGGGCAGAATAAAATGAAAGTTAGAGCATCTGTAAAAAAAATGTGTAGAAATTGTAAGATTATTCGCCGCAAAGGTGTTGTCAGAGTGATTTGTACTGATCCGCGGCATAAACAAAGACAAGGTTAAAAATAAAAAAGGTAGAAATTAGTGGCTAGAATAGCAGGTATAAATATCCCCTCACATAAGCATATAGTCATTGCTTTGACAGCAATCTATGGTGTAGGTCAATCAAGAGCGAAGTTAATTTGTGATACTGCTGGAGTAAAACCAGACATGATAGTTAAAGATTTAGCCGAATCTGAAGTTTCTTCATTAAGAGAAGCTGTTGCTAAATATACGGTAGAAGGTGATTTAAGAAGAGAGTCTTCAATGAATATCAAAAGATTAATGGATCTAGGTTGTTTTAGAGGAATCAGGCACAGAAAGGGTTTACCTTTGAGAGGCCAGAGAACCAAGACTAATGCTCGAACACGAAAAGGACCAAGAAGACCTATAAAAAGATAAATCTATTAGGAAAAATAATGGCAGAAAAAATTAAAAAGAAAGGGAAAAAGCATGTTATTGACGCGATTGCTCATATTCATGCCTCATTCAATAACACGATCATCACTATAACTGATCGACAAGGAAATGCACTATCTTGGGCAACCTCAGGAGGTTGTGGATTTAGAGGATCGAGGAAATCTACACCTTTCGCTGCTCAAGTAGCTTCAGACAAAGCAGGTCGTGCTGCCCAAGAGTTTGGCGTGAAAAATGTAGATGTTCGTGTCAGAGGTCCTGGTCCAGGAAGAGAATCCGCTGTAAGAGCTCTGAATGCACTTGGATTGAAAATACAAAATATAGAAGATGTGACCCCAATTCCACACAATGGATGTAGGCCACCAAAAAAGCGTCGAGTATAAGGAAAATAATATGGCAAGATATATTGGACCGAAATGTAAATTATCCAGAAGAGAAGGAACTGACTTGTTTCTCAAGAGTGGTATTAGGCCGCTTGAGTCCAAGTGTAAGCTTGAAACACCTCCTGGTGGGAACGCTCAGCGTCGTCCCAGAAGCTCAGATTATGGTCTTCAACTCAGAGAGAAGCAAAAATTGAGAAGAATGTATGGTGTTCTTGAACGTCAATTTAGAAATTACTACAAAAAAGCAGCACAGCAGAAAGGTTCAACTGGTGAGAATCTCCTGACTCTTCTTGAAGGAAGACTCGATAATGTTGTCTATCGGATGGGCTATGCTGCGACACGAGCAGAAGCAAGACAGCTAGTGAGTCACAAAAGTGTAGAGGTTAATGGATCGATTGTTAATGTCCCGTCTGCTCAAGTATCTGCAGGTGATGCAATTTCTATAAAAGAAAAATCGAAAAAGCAATTAAGAATAAAAAGTGCGATCGAAATTTCACAACAAATAGGTCTTCCTGATTGGGTTGAAGTCGACACAAAAAAAATGTCAGGAATTTTAAAGTCATTACCAGGTCGAGAAGATATTCTTCCCGATATAAACGAAAATTTAGTTGTCGAGTTGTACTCGAAATAGTTAGGAGGGGTATATCCCATGCATGAATCAGTTAATGAATTTTTAAAGCCACGAAACGTCAAAGTTGTATCATCTAATGAGTGGCAGGCAAAGGTAGTAATTGAGCCTTTTGAACGTGGATATGGACATACGCTCGGCAATGCAATGAGGCGCATACTATTATCTTCAATGCCAGGAACGGCAATAGTTGAAGCAGAAATAGACGGCGTTCTTCATGAGTACACCAGTATTGAAGGTGTTCAAGAAGATGTCGTCGAGATATTGCTAAATCTGAAAAAAGTTGCTGTCTGTCTTCATGGTAGAAACTCAGCAGAGCTCTCCATATCAAAGGAAGGACCTGGTGTAATAACAGGCGCAGATATCATACTTGATCATGATGTTGAAATAATGAACCCAGATATTGTTATTGCAAATCTTTCAAGTTCTGGAAGTATTTCGATGAAACTCCTTGTTGAAAAGGGGCGAGGATACCGTCCAGCCATTAGAGGTCCGGTTTTTGAAGAGGAAGCAGGACCTATTGGAAGGCTTCAGCTTGATGCATCATTTAGTCCAATTCACAGAGTTTCGTATGATGTTGAAGCAACTCGAGTTGAACAGAGAACCGATCTCGATAAGCTAATTTTTGATATTGAAACAAATGGCACAATTGATCCTGAGGAAGCTATTAGGCATGCTGGGAGCATCCTCAAGGACCAGCTTTCCGTGTTTGTAGATCTTGAGACTGAAGAAGAAGCTGTCGAGGATGAAGAGGATCAAATTGATCCAGCTCTCCTTCGTCCTGTTGATGAGCTTGAACTGACTGTTCGCTCTGCTAACTGCCTAAAAGCTGAAGAAGTAATGTACATCGGTGATCTTGTTCAAAAAACTGAAGTTGAGTTATTGAGAACACCTAATCTTGGAAAAAAATCACTAACTGAAATTAAGGAGATTTTGGAGAGTAGTGGCCTATCACTTGGCATGAAGCTTGAAAATTGGCCTCCTTCAAACTTAGCCCAGTAAACTTTTGGGCAATTAACTTGAGAAAGTAATATGCGTCACAGAAAAATTGGTCGAAAATTAGGACGAACTAGTTCACACAGAAAAGCCATGTACAGAAACATGTCAGTTTCACTATTAATGAACGAAACTATCAAAACAACTGTTCCAAAAGCTAAAGAGCTCAGAAGGGTTGTTGAGCCAATCATAACTAGATCTAAAAAAGACAGTGTTGCTAATAGAAGAATCATTTTCAATCAACTTAGAGATAAGGTAGTGATTGGAAAATTATTCAATGAGATAGGACCTCGTTTTGAAAAAAGACCTGGAGGATATCTGCGAATTCTAAAGTTAGGTCCAAGGGCAGGAGACGCAGCACCTATGGCATTGGTCCAGTTACTCGATATTCCTGAAAACAACCAAGAGAATCAAGAGACAGATAAGTCCGAATCAAGTTGATCTCATTTCCGTGAATCAGGTATAGATTCAAAACTTTCGATTTTATTCATCATCAAGAAATAGATGTATTCATAATCATTTCAACTTAGTTATTTCCATGATTGATGAAAACATAATAATGATACATTTGATGAAAAAGCCGACTATAACTATGATGTAAATTAAATCATAATAAAAAACATCATGAAAAAAGAAATATATCTCACAGGAATCACTACTACGGGAACCCCTCATATTGGTAACTATGTGGGTGCAATTCGTCCTGGAATACAGGCCAGTATGGATAGAACGAAAGATAATTTTTATTTTTTAGCAGACCTTCATGCTCTAGCAAAGTCAGGAGATCCTGAAAGAATAGCTAAATCCACATTGGAGATATCAGCTGCTTGGCTAGCACTTGGCTTGGATATAAACAACGCATATTTTTACCGTCAATCTGACATTCATGAAATTCCTGAGTTAACTTGGATTCTTACAAGTATGACGGCAAAGGGTTTAATGAATAGAGCGCACTCCTATAAAGCACAGGTGCAAAATAACATTGAATCAGGTGCGCAAGATAATGATAAAGGAATCAATATGGCGCTATATAGTTATCCTATACTAATGGCTGCTGATATTCTCATGTTCAAATCAACGCATGTACCTGTCGGCAAAGACCAAAAACAACACATTGAAATGACGAGAGATATCGCACAAAGATTCAATCATAAATACGGAAATATCTTAGTTGTGCCAGAGGCAGTAATAAGTGAGGATACAGCAACTTTATCTGGACTTGACGGAAGAAAAATGAGCAAAAGTTATGATAATGTAATTCCATTATTTTCAGACGAAAAAAAACTAAAAAAATTAATAATGAAAATCAAAACCAATAGTCTGGAACCAGGTATCTCAAAGAATACTGATGATTCTATTTTATATGATATTTATCAGGCATTCTCAAGCCCCGAAGAAACTGAGAATGTTAAAAATCTCTATGCACAAGGTATAGCGTGGGGAGAGATGAAAAAAATATTATATGAATGTATAAATGATCAGTTGAAACCAGCCAGAGAAAATTATCAAAGATTGATTGCTAATCCAAAAAAAATTGAAGATGAGCTCCAAAAAGGGGCAGAAAGAGCCAGAGAGATATCAGTACCCTATATGGAAGAAATAAGGAACGCGGTAGGTATTAGAAAATTGAACTAGAAATTATTTGTTTATGATCGAAATGAAAAGCAACCAAGAAAAAGACATTAGACCGGTAGTTAATCTTGATAAATATCCCCTTAGCGATAGAAGTTTTATCAATTCTTGCAGGATGAACATCAATCGTAATGGAAGTGTGGTATTACCAGATTTCTTAACAGAAAGTGCAGTGAAAGATCTTATTGATGAAAGTGTCAAAAATCAGGAACATGCATATTACTGCAGGCAAGAGCACAGTGTTTATATTTTGCCAAATGATGAAGATCTTCCATCTGATCATCCCAGGAATCGTCTTGTGGTATCATCAAAAGGATGTATTACTGATGACCAGATACCTAATGACTCTTCTTTAAAATTACTCTATCGCTCTGACATTTTTAAACAATTCGTTGCAAATGTTGTAGGCGAAAAGAATCTCTATGAATATGAGGATAAACTTTCATCCGTAAATATTCATTATGCATCAGAGGGTCAAGAGCTTGGTTGGCATTTTGATAATTCATCCTTCGCTGTCACCCTTCTAATACAACAGCCAGAATCTGGTGGAGAATTCCAATATATTAGAGATTTTCGTGATACTGATAAAGAGGACATGAATTATGAAGGAGTAGATAAATTATTAAAAAACCAGATAAGCTACGACACATTAAATATGAATTCTGGGACACTTGTATTATTTAGAGGAAAAAATTCAATCCATAGGGTAACTCCAGTAGAGGGCGGAAAAACACGAATATTAGCAGTGCTAGCATATAACTCGGAGCCAAATATATCTTTATCCGAAACCTCTCGAATGACATTTTATGGAAGACTTGATTGAAAAATAATATGGCTTTACTCAAGGGTAAAAAAGCTCTGGTAACAGGTGGATCAAGAGGTATAGGAAGGTCAATTTCACAGACCTTTGCCGAAAATGGAGCTCAAGTAGTTTTTACCTATTACAAAGAGAGAGATATTGCAATAGAGACGTTGAGCAAACTCAGTGGAGAAGGTCATCAATGTTTAGAGTTAGATCTCAAAAATGAAGAACATATAAAAAAAGCCGTTTTAGACGCTATAACCATAATGGATGGACTGGATATTTTGGTAAATAATGCGGGTATTTTTATTGATCATCCAATTAATAAAACAAGCTTCGGAGATTGGAAAAATAGTTGGCAATCGACAATTGATACTAATCTTATCGGACCAGCAAATGTATGTTTTTATTCTGCGAAACATTTCATAAAAGAAAAGAAGGGAAAAATAATAAATATTTCTTCACGTGGTGCATATCGAGGCGAGCCAAGTGCTCCTGCTTATGGGGCCAGTAAGGCTGGGCTGAACTCATTAAGTCAATCATTGGCTGTGGCACTTGCTCCTTATAATATTTTTGTTGGTGCGGTAGCCCCAGGTTTCGTTGAAACAGACATGACCAACGAAATTTTGTCTAGTCCAGAAGGAAAATCAATAATAAATCAAAGCCCAATGAAGAGAGTTGGAAAGCCAGAAGAGATAGCAAATGCAGTTATGATGCTTTCAATGGATGGAATTGATTATGCATCAGGGGCAGTGATAGATTTGAATGGCGCCTCATATTTGAGGTAGTAGATATATCTCAATAATTAGAGAGGAGTTTTATGAACGATCTAAAATGGGAAGAATTTGAACGTGTTGATTTAAGGGTTGGAACAATTATAAATGCAGAGATTTTTGAAAAGGCTATTAAGCCTGCCCTAAAGTTAGAAATCGATTTTGGTGCAAGCATTGGGGTAAAGAAATCCTCGGCTCAGATAACTGATCATTACGACCCATCGGATATAATAGGAAAACAGGTTTGTGCGGTCATAAACTTTCCTAGAAAACAAATTGGTCCATTCTATTCAGAGTGTCTTATTACAGGATTTATTCAAGATGACGGTACAGTGATTCTTGCTGTTCCTGACAAAAAAGTTAAAAATGGATTAAAACTCGCTTAAAATTTTAATTTAAAAAAAAGGAAAAATCATGCATGTTGAAGTCAATCACCCCTGTATCCAACATAAACTTGCAGAGTTAAGATCTGTTGATCAACCAATAAGCAAGTTTCGTGAATTGATTTCTGAGATAACACAGCTTCTCTCTTATAAAGCATTAGAAAATTTAGATCTAGTAGAGCTTGAGGTCCAAACACCAATTGCCAAGGCAACATGTAAAAAAATTCGAGGAGAGATTATTGTCATACCAATTCTGAGGGCTGGGCTGGGAATGCTTGATGGTGTCTTATCCATCATGCCTTCTTCTCGCGTGGGTTTTTTAGGGATGTTCAGGGATGAAAAAACTGCAACACCACAGAGCTACTACGAAAATATACCAGATATTACAGAGAACGGTTTGCATTTAATTATTGATCCAATGTTGGCAACAGGAGGATCAACCATAGCTGCTATCGACGCATTAAAAAAGAAACAAATTAAAGATATGGTAGTGATGTGCATTGTTTCTTGTCCTGAAGGAATAGCGGCAGTAGAGAGTAAACATCCAGATGTTATGATTTACACAGCCTCCATCGACAGTCATTTAAATGAAAATAATTATATTGTGCCTGGCTTAGGCGATGCTGGTGACAGGTTATTTGGAACGGACTAATTTTTTTCAGGAGATTCTTTAATGTCAGCCTTAAGTAAAATTAAACACATTATATTATTTGAAATGATTCTGATATTTTTTTCATCTGTCGTAATGTCGGAGACAGCTGAAAAGACAAACGTTGCACTTAGGACTTCACAAGGTGATATTATTATTGAGTTATACAGTGATATGGCGCCAATAACTGTTACCAATTTTCTTCGCCACCTTGATGAAGGTTTTTATGATGGAAGTTCATTCTACAGAACTGTGACAATAGAAAATGATAATGGATCTCCAAAAATAGAAGTCATTCAAGGCGGAATAGGTGACAGAATAAAACCATTTTCTGCGATAAAACATGAGTCGACAGATGTCACTGGATTAAGTCATATAGATGGAACAATTTCAATGAGTAGATATGAGGTTGACACTGCTACTTCAGATTTTTTCATATGTATTGGAGACCATGAAGGACTTGATTTTGGTGGAACAAGAAATAAGGATGGACTCGGATTTTCAGCTTTTGGTCGAGTTATCTCGGGTATGGATATTGTGAAGAAAATTAATTTGCTACCATCAGAAAAGAAAACGGAGAATATTTATGTTCAGGGACAAATGCTAAATAATCCTGTTATGATTTATAAAGCCGAGAGATTATGACCATTTTCGCATCTATAGTAATGGTCTTAGATATTGACCTGTGAAGGAATGTTTGTTTTTCGCTAGATCTTCAGGCGTTCCGCTTCCAACAATTTTTCCGCCACCTTCACCACCCTCTGGACCTATATCAATTATCCAGTCTGCAGTTTTTATTACGTCAAGGTTATGTTCTATGACCACAATCGTATTACCCTTATCACGAAGTCTATGAAGCACATCAAGAAGAAGACTTATATCATGAAAGTGTAAACCGGTAGTCGGCTCATCTAGAATATATATAGTATTTCCACTGCTTCTCTTTGATAGCTCCCTAGCAAGCTTTATTCTCTGTGCTTCACCGCCCGAGAGTGTGGTAGCATTTTGTCCGAGCTTAATGTAAGAGAGGCCTACAGCCATGAGCGTCTCAATTTTACTGTATATGGCAGGTATATTTTTAAAAAAATCAGATGCATCTTCTACTGTCATATTTAATATTTCGCTTATATTTTTTCCTTTATAAAGTATTTCTTGAGTTTCTCTGTTATATCTTTTTCCATTGCATGTATCGCAGGAAACATAAATATCTGGTAAGAAGTGCATCGCTACTTTAATAACTCCATCACCTTGACAGTTTTCACATCTTCCGCCTTTTACATTAAAGCTAAATCTCCCAGGTAGATAACCTCTTGACCTTGACTCCTGCGTTCCAGCAAAAAGCTCTCTTATTGGGGTGAATAAGCCAGTATAGGTTGCTGGATTTGACCTAGGTGTTCTTCCAATAGGACTCTGACTAATATTTATTATTCTTTCAATATGTTTAATTCCGAGTAAATCATCATAGGGAGCTGCATTTCGATTGGATTTATTTAAAATATTTGCTACAGCTTTATACAAAGTTTCATTGATTAGTGTTGATTTACCAGAGCCAGATACACCGGTTACACAAGTCATTAGTCCGATTGGGATTGATACATCGATTGATTTCAGATTGTTTCCAGAGGCACCTTTTATTGTGATAGTTTTGTCAGGATCAATCTCCTCTCTTTTTTTTGGTATCGCAATTTTTTTCCTTCCAGAGAGATAATCCCCAGTAATTGACTTCGGGTGGTTTTTAATTTCATTGGGAGTTCCAGAAGCAACAATATATCCTCCATGCACACCTGCACCTGGTCCAATATCAACAACATGATCTGACATCATAATTGCTTCTTGATCATGCTCAACAACTATAACTGTGTTACCGAGATCGCGCAGATAGGTTAATGTCTTCAATAGTTTTTGATTATCTCTTTGATGAAGACCAATCGATGGTTCATCAAGGACATATAATACGCCGACCAAACCAGATCCTATTTGACTGGCCAGTCTTATTCTTTGTGCTTCTCCTCCCGAGAGAGTATCCGCACTCCGATTAATGGTCAGATAATCCAAACCAACATCACTCAAGAAATTTAGCCTTGAACTAATTTCTTTTGTAATTTTTTTTGCTATTTCAGATCTCCATCCAGAAATTACAATATTTTTAAAGTACTCCTTTGCTTCCTGAACTGACATTGCACTGATTTCCGGAAGTGACATATCATTAATTAATACATTTCTTGCTGAGATATTTAATCTAGTGCCATCGCAACTTGGACATATTTGTGTGTTTAAATATTTACCCAATTCATCTCTGACCGAATTTGATTCAGTTTCATGATATCTTCTATCAAGATTTGGAATTATACCCTCAAAGGTGTGCGTTTTTTTTATGCTCATTTTTCTTCCTCTGAAGCTTGCATAAGAGAACCTTATCTTCTCGTTCCCGCTTCCAAATAGAAGAATTTCTTTAATTTTCTTGCTCAAGTCTTTGTATGGTTTCTCAACGTCAAATTTATAATGATTTGCGAGACTTTTGATCATGCTGAAATAGTAACCAGTGTTACGATCTCTTCCCCTGATTGCACCTCCTGCTAATGATAAGTTTTCATTCACCACGACTTTATCAGGATCAAAGAATTGTTTTACACCCAAGCCATCGCAATCTTGACAGGCGCCCACAGGATTATTAAATGAGAATAATCTCGGTTCAAGCTCAGTGAGGCTGTAGCCACATATATTGCATGCAAATTTATCTGAGAAAACGATATCCTCAGTAGTATCGGGACAATCTACTGAGACATGAGCCACGCCATCTGAGAGTTTCAGAGCCGTCTCAAATGATTCAGCTAGCCTTTGTTTCATATCTTTTTTTACTCTGAATCTATCAACAATGATCTCTATGGTGTGTTTCTTATTGCGCTCAAGTGAGGGAGGATCACTCAATTCAATTATTTCGCCATTAATTCTCGCGCGAATAAAACCTTGGGTTAAATAATTCCTCATCAGCTGTAAATGTTCACCCTTTCTTTCTTTGATAACGGGAGCGAGCAACATCATTGCAGTTCCCTCAGTGAATGTCAGTGTTTTATCAACCATTTCGCTTATAGATTGTGCTTCAAGTCTTGTCACGTGTTCAGGACAGTGTGGAATACCGGTTCTCGCAAACAATAATCTCAAATAATCATACATTTCAGTAACTGTACCCACAGTAGATCTAGGATTATGTGATGTTGATTTCTGTTCTATTGAAATTGCTGGTGATAGACCATTAATGTAATCTACATCAGGTTTCTCCATTACAGATAAGAATTGTCTTGCATATGTGGACAATGATTCAACATAACGTCTTCTGCCCTCAGCATAAATGGTGTCAAAAGCGAGTGATGACTTTCCTGAACCAGAAAGCCCAGTAAAAACGATCAATTTTCCTCTTGGGAGACTGACTTCAACATTCTTTAAGTTATGTGTTCTCGCACCACGTATGTCTATCGATTTCATAATTTTTAGTATCAAATATAATGGCCAACCTGCTAATATACATCCTCAGAGTGATACAGATCAAAGACACAAAAAAAATAAAATTAAAGAATCTCAAAAAGAATACTTTTGATTTCAAGGTAATAAGAATAATTAAAATATTCTTAATTTTTTCAATATCTTACAAATACAAACAGTCTTTCTAATGGAAATGAATCAAGACAATAGCGCCTCCATGCAACCACGTGAAATACAACAAGTATTGTTAATCGCGCTTATTGCAATGTTGAGAATGTTTGGGTTGTTTTCTTTGCTCCCAGTAATTTCAATATATGCCAGTAATTTAGATGGTGCCACGCCAATATTGATTGGATTATCAGTAGGTGCATATGGTTTAACTCAGGCTTTACTTCAGATTCCGTTTGGTTTTTTTTCTGACAAGATTGGTAGAAAACCAGTAATATTTTTTGGGTTAGTAATTTTTATTTTTGGTTCTCTAATCTCTTTTTATAGCGAGACTATAATTGGCTTGATATCTGGTAGACTTTTGCAGGGTGCTGGCGCAATATCAGCCACATTGAGTGCACTGTTGAGTGATGTCACTAGAGATAGTGTCAGAACAAAATCCATGGCAATTTTCGGCGTTGGGATAGGTGCTTCTTTTCTGCTGTCTCTGGCGTTAGGGCCAATTATTTCATCACATTTTGGTGTCAAATCTCTCTTTATTATTGCCGTTTTTATGTCAACTTTATCCATTTTTATCTTGGTAGCTATGCCTAATGCTAAACGTCTCAATTATCATGCTCCTCTTGATATGCGTGAACTGGTAAAAAGACCTATTTTATTGTGTAACATTAATATATTTTTCCTGCATCTTGTGTTGACAGTAATTTTTGTTATTTTCCCGTTCATGATGATGAGTGAGTTTAATGTATCGACTGAAAATCAGTGGAAATTTTACATTTCATCTCTCATCGTATCATTGTTATTTTCGGGGCCATTGATAATGAGTGATGATAGGAATAAGAAAAAGATGAGTCTAGTTTATCCAATAGCATTTCTCTTATTCAGTCAGATTGTTTTAATTGTGGGAGAAGGTTCATCTTTGCTTCTTTTTTCAAGTTTATTAGTTTTTTTTATTTCATTTAACTACTTGGAGGCAACATTACCATCTAGGATTTCAATATTTTCAAAAAAAGAAATCAAGGGCGCCACATTAGGAGTATTCTCCAGTTGCCAATTTTTAGGTGCATTTTTTGGGGGATTAATTGGTGGAATTCTTATTGGATTATTTGAGCCTTCACAAGCACATTTCTTTTTAACGATTATTATATTTGTCTGGTTTTTCATTATGTTCGCATTCCGTAAACATCTGTGAAGATAAAAACGGAAATAAAAACTTACAAAGTAAATAATTTGTGACGAATTTTTATAAAATATCTAGTATTATTATTTATTTATATATTTGGGTATAGATATGGCAAGAGGAGTAAACAAAGTAATTCTAGTGGGAACATTGGGGCAAGATCCTGATACTCGCTACACACCAAGTAATGCCGCAGTAGCTAATTTGAGTATTGCTACGAATGAAACTTGGAAAGATAAACAAACAGGCGAGCAAAAAGAAAAGACTGAATGGCACAGGGTGGTCATGTTCAATAGGCTTGCAGAAATTGCGACTGAATACTTAAGGAAAGGTTCTCAGGTCTACATTGAAGGTAAGATCCAAACACGAAAGTGGGAAGACAAGGAAGGTAATGACCGATATACAACTGAAGTTGTAGCAAATGAGATGCAAATGTTAGGCGGTCGATCAGTTGGCAATACGGAATCCTCTTCATACAGTAATAATGATAATCAGAGTGCACCAAAATCAGATAACGCAGATTCAAGTGACGATTTTGATGATGACATTCCTTTTTAATTAATAGTATATCTCGTCATTTATGAGGCAAAGATTAGGGTTCACTGCTAATTTCTTAAATTGATCTAAAATCATGACCAACAAGTTATTTATTAAAACCATGGGTTGCCAGATGAATGTTTATGATTCTGACAAGATGGCTGATATTCTCAGGGAGTCTCATGGTTTCGAATTAACATCGAACGAGAAAGATGCTGACTTACTATTGGTCAATACCTGTTCAATAAGAGAAAAAGCTCAGGAAAAAGTTTTCTCTCAATTAGGAAGATGGAAGAGTCTCAAAAAAGAAAATCCAAACCTAGCAATAGGTGTTGGTGGTTGCGTTGCCAGTCAAGAAGGAGAAAAAATTTTGGATCGTGCACCATATGTAGATATGGTATTTGGCCCGCAAACGCTTCATCGTCTGCCAAAAATGTACAGCGATGCAGTTCAATCAGATAGGTCATCAATTGACATATCATTTCCAAAAATTGAGAAATTTAGCAAATTTCCAAAAGTTCGAGATGTAAAAGTCTCAGCATTCGTCTCTATCATGGAGGGGTGCAGTAAGATTTGTAGTTTTTGTGTTGTTCCAACAACAAGAGGCTATGAGGTTAGCAGGCCACCTGAGCAAATAATTGATGAAATTAAAGATCTTGCCTCAAAAGGTGTACGAGAGATCAATTTATTGGGACAAAATGTCAATGCATATCTAGCAAAAAATAAAAAGGAAATAAAAGTTAAATTAGCAGATCTACTGAAATTGGTTTGCGACATTGATGGTATTGATAGGATTAGATATACGACATCTCATCCTCTTCAATTTACTGATGATCTAATAGCTGCTTATGAAGATAAGAAATTAGCGAATTATCTTCACCTTCCCGTTCAAAGTGGATCCAATAGAATTCTCAAATTAATGAGAAGAAAGTATAAAGTTGATAGATATCTTGATCGGATAGAAAAATTGAGATTAATTAGACCTGATATAAGTATATCGTCAGATTTTATAGTAGGTTTTCCTGGAGAAACCCAGGAAGATTTTGACGCAACTTTGAATTTAGTAGACAAAGTAGGGTTTGATCAATCATTTAGCTTCATTTATAGTCCGCGACCAAATACAAAAGCCTCAGAAATGGTTGATGATGTTGATCACGAAACAAAACTAAAAAGATTGCAACAGCTTCAATCTAAGATCACAGAGAATGCAAAAAAAATAAGTGAAGAAATGGTTGGATCATCACAAACAGTTCTTGTAGAAAAAAAATCAAAAAAAGATGAGAATCAACTGTCAGGAAGAACTGAAAATAATCGTTGGGTGAATTTTGATGGCCCTGGATCTTTAATTGGAGAATTTGTAGATATCGATATAACAGAAGCACTGGCTAACTCTTTACGTGGGCGTATTTCTAGATTAATTTAAAGCCAAGCAACCACTTCATCATGCAAGATATCAACAATTCCTCACTTGAGATTGAGCTATATCCTTTCGATAACAATAGATTTTCTAGCTTGTGTGGAAAATTAGATGAAAATATAAAGCGTATAGAGAAATATTTTCGAGTAGATATCTATTCCAAAGAAAATCTTCTCAAAATAAAGGGTGAACAGAGAGCTGTAAAAAGTGTTGGTATAATCCTAAAAGAACTTTATGAGATAACAGAAAATGAAGATATTAATCTAGAAACATTACATATTCTTCTAAGAGAGCATGACATAGAAAAAAATAAAGAAAAATCTGATACGAATACTAAAGAAATCGATCTCAAAAATGAGCATCAAATCCAAACAGCGCAAAAAGTCATTCGTGCAAGAGGAGAAAATCAGAGTACTTACCTTTCCAATATAAAAGAGAATGATCTCACCTTTGGGGTCGGTCCCGCTGGCACAGGAAAAACTTATCTAGCAGTTGCGAGTGCTATAGAAGCACTAGAGAATGATGACGTCAGAAGAATTATCCTTGTCAGACCAGCTGTTGAAGCAGGTGAGAGGCTTGGATTTCTCCCTGGGGATATGTCTCAAAAGGTTGATCCATATTTAAGACCGATGTACGACGCACTCTATGATATGTTAGGTGCCAATCAAGTATCAAAACTTATTGAGCAGCATCTCATAGAGGTTGCACCTTTAGCCTTTATGAGAGGCCGATCTCTTAACGAGTCATTTTTGATTCTCGATGAGGCGCAAAATACAACAATTGAACAAATGAAAATGTTTTTGACAAGAATAGGATTTGGTTCAAAAGCTGTTGTTACAGGTGATATTACTCAGATTGACCTTCCTAAAGGACAACAATCTGGTTTAAAACACTGTATCGATGTTTTGAAAAATATCGATCATATTTCTTTCACTCATTTTTCTGCTCAAGATGTTGTAAGACACCATTTAGTAAAACTTATCATTGAAGCTTATGACTCAAATTAATCAATCTTAGTATCATTATGAAAGAAAACTCAAACCTCAAAATAGATATAATCAATGAAATAAGCGAAGAGTTTGTGCCTTCAAAAAAAAATATAAAGGTGTGGTTAAGAAGGTCCATGGATTTCATCAATGAGGATATTGATATAAGAAGAAAGTCATTTGAAGTGAGTTATAAAATAATTAGTTCAGATTGCATGCGAGATTTAAATAATAAATTTCGTAAAAAAAATACTGCTACAAATGTATTGTCATTCCCCTCAGGTTACGAAGAAATGTTGCACCTAGAGGGAATAAATCGACACCATCTAGGTGATGTTATTGTTTGTGCAGAATTTGTTGGATCTGAGGCCGAAAGGTTAAATAGAGAGCAAATGTTTCATTGGTGCCATATCTGCGTCCATGGTTTTCTCCATTTGTTTGGCTATGACCATATAATTGAAAAACACGCAGCAAAAATGCAATTAATGGAAACACAGATTTGTAAAAGTTTAGATTTTGCTGATCCCTACAAATAAAATTCTATAGATAATGATTGATATTTTTATAACAAGGTTAAATACTAAAGAGAGGAAATGAAAGAAACCAAACAAACTTCAAAAAACTCTGGAATCATGGCGCTATTTCGCCGGGTTCTTAGGGCAATCAATCGAGAACCATACAGTCGAGAAGAAATACAAGATTTATTTCAAGAAAATAATGGGGTGATTGATCCAGACGAGAGAGAGATGCTCACTGGTGTATTCGATGTTGCTGAAATGAAAGTTCGCGATGTTATGATCCCGAGATCTCAAATGATTGTCGTTAATGAGGATGACTCGTTAGAAGAAATATTAAGCACAATTGTGAAATCTGGTCACTCAAGATTTCCAATTATGAATAAAGACTCTGATGAGAGCATTGGTGTGCTTCTGGCAAAAGATTTACTCAGGCATTATATGAATGGAGATAATGATACTTTATCTTTGCAGAAATACATTCGACCATTATCAATCATTCCAGAGTCCAAGAGATTGAATACATTGTTAAAAGAATTCCGTGTCAGCAGAAATCACATGGCCGTTGTAGTTGATGAGTATGGCGGAATCTCTGGTTTATTGACAATCGAAGATGTTATTGAGGAAATTGTTGGAGAGATAGATGATGAGCATGATCCTCACGAACAAGATCAAATTGAAATCTTAACAAATACCAAAGGGTTAAAATCCTATAATGTTTCGGCTTTAACAAGATTGGAGGATTTTAATGAATATTTCAAATGCAATCTTGATGATAGTTCTTATGATACGATCGGTGGGCTTGTTGTAAATGAATTTGGTCGTTTACCAAGAAATGGCGAAAAACTAAGATTTTCAGGATTTAAGTTTAAGGTTACGAAGACACATCGAAGACGAATTGAAGCATTAGAAGTAGAAAAAGATAGTAACTAAATTTTTTTCAAATTTATGTTCAGCACGTTATACCTAGAAAAACATTCCAACAACTTTTCGTTTAAAGTTTGTATTTTATTTTTCATTTTAGGGTCTCTATTTACCCTCTGCTTTGCTCCATTTAATTTTTTTTTATTGGTCCCGTTGGTTATGGTGCCGTTATTCTATCTCTGCTTAAAATATAAACCTAAACAAACGGCAATATATCTTTTTTTCTTCGGATTGGGGCACTTCCTATCAGGACTCTATTGGGTATATATATCAGTACATATTTTCGGTGGTGCTCCAGTATGGGCTGCAATTCTTCTTATGTTTGCTTTAGTTATTCTTATGTCTTCTTATTTTCTAATTGCTGGTTTTATTATTAGTTATCTTTGTAGGCATAAAAAAAAATACATCATTATTATTGGGCCGTCAGTATGGATTTTAATTGAATGGATTAGAGGTTGGGCTTTTTCGGGATTCCCCTGGCTCACAAGCGGTTACAGTCAGATTGACTCGTTCTTAATTTCATTCGCTCCTTTATTAGGAGTCTACGGAGTTTCTTGGATATTGTTATTTTCATCTTCATCATTCTTATACTTCTTTATGAAAAAACAAAAATCTATTGCAAGCCTGTCTCTTATATTTCCTTATATTTTGGGCTATCTAATATTGCCGATTGATTGGACCAGTAGCTTTGGTAACTCAATGCCGGTAGAAATCATTCAAGGTGGTGTTTCGCAAGATCAAAAGTGGAGAAGAGAACAACTNNAAAAAACAATGGAAATATATANGAAAGCNACATATGAATCGGAAGATAACACGCTCATCATTTGGCCAGAGGTCGCAATTCCAGCTTCAACAGTTTACTTGAAAGATTATTTTCAATCGATGCAAGAGCATTTATCAGATAATAACAAGACATTGGCGATAGGTGCGTTGGAGACGATTCATAACATGGNAGGATCTTACAATAGTTTTTTGTATTTTAATGGAACAGANACCCAGCANTACAGAAAAAGACACCTAGTTCCNTTTGGTGAATACTTTCCCGTCCCAGATTTCCTAAGAGAGTGGATGGAGATGAATAATCTACCCAGCTTTGATCTAATGCACGGTGAGAAACATCAATCTCTTATAAAATATAACGATGAGACAAATATAGCAGCAGCAATTTGTTATGAAATCGCTTTCGGCTATGAGCTGTTGCATGCTTTTCCCGAAGCTAATCTTCTTATTAATGTNAGTAATGATGCGTGGTTTGGTGATTCAATAGCTCCTCATCAGCACCTTCANATAACCAGAATGAGAGCGATAGAAACTGGCCGGCCCATAATAAGAGCTACCAATAACGGCATTAGTGCATTTATTAATCACAAGGGTAAGGTCGTGAAAAAATCCGGTCAATTTAATTATGAAATATTGCAGCATTCAGTCTATCCTAGAAAAGGTTCTACGCCTTATGTCGCTCTCGGAGATACGCCAGTACTTCTGTTATCATCATTTCTGATTTTATANGTTATCCGAAAAAAATTATTAATCAGCAAATAATTCAACACCAGAGTGTGATCAATCAGAAGGTAGTTATATAATGTGCAATTGCATCAGGTGATTATATGAACTCAAAAAAATTACAAAAAGCAACAAACATATCATGGCATGAAGGTGAGATTTCACGATTTGATAGATACAAGATATTACCTCAGAAAGGAGCAACGATATGGTTTACAGGCTTATCTGGAAGTGGAAAAAGCACTATTGCAGTAGCGCTTGAGAAGGCGCTTTACAAAGATGGAATTCTCTCTTATAGGCTAGATGGTGATAATGTTAGAATGGGAATAAACAAGAATCTTGGATTTTCTGAGAAAGATCGTCAAGAAAATATTCGTCGAATTGGTGAGGTTTGTAAACTCTTTGGCGATGCTGGATTGATAGCAATCTCGAGTTTTATCAGTCCATATACTCATGATAGAGATGATGTAAGACAGTTACACATTGAGTCAAATTTGGAGTTTATTGAAGTATTTGTTGATTGCCCTCTTGAAGTTGCTGAAAAAAGAGATCCAAAAGGGCTATATAAAAAGGCTCGAGCAGGAAAAATACAGAACTTCACAGGAATCGATGATCCATATGAACCACCAAAATCACCAGAAATACAGTTACGCAGCCATGAAATGTCACTGGAGTCAGAGGTTAGCGCAATCATTAATTATTTAAATGAATGTGGCATCATAAAAGCAAAGAAAAATGAATAATTCATACAAACCTGCTGAAATAGAAAAAAAAGCTCAAGAATTATGGGCAACTGAAAAGTGCTTTGAGGTAACCGAAGACTCGAAGAAAGACAAGTTTTATTGTCTCACTATGTTTCCTTATCCAAGTGGCCAGTTACACATGGGACATGTAAGGGTTTTTACAATCAGTGATGTAATTGCAAGATATCAGAGAATGATCGGCAAACATGTTCTTCAGCCAATGGGTTGGGATGCTTTTGGGATGCCAGCAGAAAACGCGGCAATAAAGAGAAACATTCCGCCTGCAAAATGGACTTATAAGAATATTGACTACATGAGAACCCAATTAAAAAGGTTGGGTTATGCGTATGATTGGACAAGAGAGGTGACTACGTGCAGACCCGAATATTATAAATGGGAGCAGTGGCTTTTTGTTCGTCTTTTTAAAAAAGGAATCGTTTACAGAAAAAATGCGATAGTGAATTGGGATCCAGTTGATAAAACAGTATTGGCTAATGAGCAAGTGATTGATGGAAGAGGCTGGAGATCAGATGCAATAGTAGAGAGGAGAGAAATACCCCAGTGGTTCATGAAAATAACTGCCTATGCTGACGAGCTTCTCGATGGTCTTGACCAACTTGATGGTTGGCCAACCTCCGTTAAAACGATGCAAAAAAATTGGATAGGAAAATCAGAAGGACTCGAAATCTCTTTCGATATAGAGAATAGCAAGGATGCATTAAAAATATTCACAACCAGGCCAGACACACTCATGGGTGCCACATATATGGCGGTTGCGGCAGAGCATCCTCTTGCCTCTGATGCAGCTTCTGAAAATAGCGATATTGCAAGTTTTATTGAGGAGTGCAAAAGAAACAAAGCATCNGAAGCAGCNATNGAAACAATGGAAAAAAAAGGGATGCCTCTGAATGTTTTCGCNATTCACCCAATNACTGGTGAAAAAATTCCAATTTGGGTGGCAAATTTTGTCCTCATNACATACGGAAGTGGNGCAATAATGGCAGTGCCGGCACATGATCAACGTGATTGGGAGTTTGCAAAAAAATACGATCTAGAAATAAAGAAAGTGATTGAGCCTGCTGATAAAAACTTCGATACCGCAAAAGCTCCTTTTTTAGATCATGGAACTCTGATTAATTCGATGGACTATACTGGTATGACTTCTGAAGAAGCATTTAATGAGATAGCAAAATTTTTCGAATCAACCAAGAAAGGAAGGCGAGTAACGAATTTTAGGCTAAGAGACTGGGGTGTATCGAGACAAAGATATTGGGGTACACCGATACCAATAATTTACTGTGAGGACTGCGGTTCGGTTCCTGTTCCAGAAGAACAATTGCCAGTTGTATTGCCTGAGAATGTTGAATTTAGTGGAACAGGCTCACCCTTAAAAGATATGCCAGAATTTTACAATGTTGATTGCCCCAACTGCAAAAAGAGTGCGAGGAGAGAGACAGACACTTTCGATACTTTTTTTGAGTCATCATGGTACTTTTCAAGATATGCCTGCCCTGATGCTGAAGAAGGTATGCTAGACAAGAGAGAAAGTTACTGGATGCCAGTAGATCAATACACAGGTGGAATTGAGCATGCCATTCTGCACTTACTGTATTCTAGATTTTTTCAAAGATTGATGCGTGATGAAGGGATATCCAAGGAGAGCGAGCCCTTCACCAATCTTTTGACCCAGGGTATGGTCTTGAAAGATGGAGCAAAAATGTCAAAAGCAAAAGGAAATACTGTAGATCCGCAAGGTTTAATTGAAAAATTTGGCGCAGATACAGTACGTCTATTCATGATGTCAGCCGCACCACCTGAGTTGGCGTTAGAATGGTCAGATGCTGGAGTCCAAGGCGCTTATAGATTTCTAAATCGATTATGGAATGCCGTTGATGATAATTCGATATCCAATCAAAAAGTCTCTGATTTCGAGCTTACAAAAGAGCAAGATGATTTGAGATTCAAGATTCATACAACTATAAAAAAAGTTACCGATGATATTGGCAGGAGGTACAAATACAATACAGCGATCGCTTCCATAATGGAGCTCTTGAACACAGTTATGAGGTTTCATGATGATTCAGATGAAGGAAAGACAATAAAACATGAAGGGCTTGAAGCTATAGTGAAGTTATTATCGCCAATAACTCCTCATATTTGTCATTCTCTCTGGTTTAATCTTGGCCATAAAAAGCCACTAATTTATCAAAGTTGGCCAACTTACAATGATGATTTCCTTGTTAAAGATGACATTGAGATTATCATTCAAATCAATGGTAAATTACGAAGCAAGCTATCAGTTAAGGTTGATACTGCAGAAGCGGAATTAGAGCAAATGATTCTTAAGGATAAGAAGGTAATTAAATTTATTGGGGACAATCCTATAAAAAAATTCATTCATGTAAGAGGAAAGCTCGTCAATGTTGTTGTGTAAGAGAACAATAATATTATATTTATTAATTTTATTATCATCATGTGGTTTTCAATTGAGACAATCAGCAATTGATATCGATAAACTTGAAAATTCATTCATTGAAACAAATGACTCAAGAAGCATATTTTACAGAAAACTTAAAGCAGAATTGATTTCTAATAATATTGAATTAGCTACCTCAAAATCTATCGCGAAAAATACAATAACAATTCATAGAGATGAGACTGGTCGCCGTGTTTTATCTGTATCTGCAAGAAATGTGGCCACGGAATATGAAGTTTTTTATCGATTGTCTTATAGTTTNATTAATGAAGAANGAAACTCGAATGCAGAAGANCTCGAACTAACNAGAAGCTATACCTTTAATGAAAATTTGGTNCTGGGAAAATCGCAGGAAGAGGAAGTCCTGATCGAGGCTCTNGCATCAGATCTAGTCAGNCTGATGCTGAGACAGATATCGTCTCAAAGATGAGTTTNAATTAAGCTTAGGCATGGNANATAAAATGAAGATATATCTACANGATACTTTTTTGGGGAAAAAAGTTGAATTTATACCGATTGATCCTAAAAGGTTGACAATGTATCTATGTGGNCCAACTGTATACAATTATGCGCACATTGGTAATGCTCGTCCTGCTGTTGTATTTGATTTGCTTACACGTGTTTTGCGACTGGAATATAAATTGTTTTTTGCAAGAAACATTACTGATGTTGATGACAAAATTAATGCTGAAGCCTCTAAAAAAAATATACCAATAGAAGAAATAACTTCAAAATATATTCAAGCTTATAACGAAGATATGAGTCAGCTCGGAGTTGGTATGCCAGATATTGAACCTCGAGCCACACAAAATATAANTGAAATGNTATCAATGATAGAGACATTAATAGAAAAGGGNCATGCGTATGTCTCAGAAANTCATGTNTTATTTAACGTCATGTCTTATTCATCCTATGGGANATTGTCGCACAGAAAAATTGAAGATATGGAAGCCGGCTCAAGGATTGAAGTTGCTTCGTATAAGAAATCTCCTTTTGATTTTGTGCTATGGAAACCATCCACAAAAGATCTTCCAGGTTGGGATTCACCTTGGGGAAGGGGTAGACCAGGTTGGCATTTAGAATGCTCAGCAATGATAAAGAAATTCCTTGGAGAAACAATAGATATTCATGCAGGCGGTCAAGATCTGATCTTTCCTCATCATGAAAATGAAATTGCTCAGAGCACTTGTGCTAATGATGGAAAAGTCTTTGCCAACTATTGGTTGCATAATGGTTTTCTCAGTATTGGCAATGAAAAAATGTCGAAATCACTGGGTAATATGCAACTGGTCAGGGATTTATTGCAAGATTATTCAGGAGAGGTTATCCGAATGGCTTTACTGAGTGCACAATACAGACAACCCATAGAATGGTCTCAAAATACACTAAAATCAGCAAAAAAAATGCTAGATCGGATATATGGCTCAATAAGAGGGATTGAGTTTTCTCAAAAAACTGATGATACTGCAAATATTGCTCAGTCAGTACTTGAAGCACTCTGTGATGATTTAAACACACCCAAAGCTATTGCAGAAATCTTTGAGTTAGTGAAGAAGCTCAATAAAGAAAAGGATTTATATCAAAAAAAACTCATCACAAAACAAATATATGCTTCAGGAAGGTTGCTGGGATTTTTGCAATCAGACCCAGAGACTTGGTTCTCAGATATAACAGGCAGGGATGTAAGCGAGGACGAAATAAAGAGATTGATTGAGATGAGAAATCAAGCTCGTTTGAAAAAAGACTTCAAAGAAGCTGATTCGGTTAGAAAAAAGCTCGAGGATATGGATATAATAATTGAAGACACGCCCTCAGGTGTGAGATGGAGTTTTAAAAGTTGATTTTTGGTGAATCATGAACGAAGTGGAAGTCAGTCAGAATGAAATCATAGAAGAGTTCATGATATTCGATAATTGGATTGATAAATATCAATATATTATTGAATTAGGGAGAGAGCTGACTCCTTTGACAGAAGATGAAAAAATAGAAAAAAATAAAATCAAGGGGTGTCAATCTCAGGTGTGGTTTGTACCTGAATATAAAGATAATCGGCTTGTCTTCCGTGCAATAAGCGATGCTGCCATTGTCTCTGGTCTCATCGCAATTTTAATTAGAATATACAGCAATAAAAAACCAAGTGATATTCGTGAGGCATCGATAGATTTTATTGTTTCATTGGGTCTAGATCAGCATTTGAGCCCCACGAGAAGTAATGGTTTGTCATCAATGATCCATGCAATTGAGAGTTGTGCTGTTGAGTATGAGTAAGCTAGCTGTATTATTTGTTCTGAAGCTATTGAAGTTTTATAAAATTATTATTTCACCTCTAATCGGATCAAATTGCAGATATCAACCGACATGCTCTAATTATTGTGAAGAAGCAATAATAAAGCATGGACTGATGAAAGGTCTTAAATTGACCTTGAAACGTATAATGAAATGTCACCCATGGGGAGAGAGTGGTTTTGACCCGGTTCCTGATGAATAATTTTTTCTGATCAACCCAGTAATTTAGGTCTCAGTAATGCGAAATACGGTTGTTGTTGAAATGGGCTAATGCTAGCAATATAGAACCAATTGCAGTTATGGTTAGCTCGTAAGTAGGATTTGCTTGATTGTGTAATATTGTAGCACCAAGAAAAACAAGAAAGCCGCCAATGATTCCAACTGATATTACGCGTCTATTTTTATGGTTTTTAAATCCTCGATATAAAGCAAACGAACTTATCGGAATAATAAAAAATAACAGTATTTCATGGAAGTGGTTTTCCGTAAAAAAGCCATAAACTGGGATAGATACACTTAATATTGGGAATGCAAGACAGTGGATTAAGCAAAATCCAGAAATATAAATTGATATGTTATCGAGCTTCTTTGTTTTATTATTTGTGTGAGTCATAATATGACATTATGTATAAGTAAATATTGATACATTATAACACTTTAATTTTAACCTCTCATGGAAATCAGTAAAAATATGAACAAAGAGCTTCTTAAATTAATATGCTGTCCATCTTCAAAAAAACAATTAAGAATTCTCAATAAGGAGAGCCTAGCGAATCTTAATCAGGCAATATCCGCTGGGCTTATTAAGAATAATCAAGGCAAAATACTCGAAGATAAGATAGACCAAGCCTTGATTACCGAAGATTACGAGGTGGCATATATTGTAAGAGATGATATACCNGTATTATTAGAAAATGAATCAATTAAAATGAATCAGCTAGATAANANAAAGACTAGTTGATAGTTCTAATAGATCACTTGTATGAATATTTCTTTGGAAAATTTGAATGATGNTCTTNAGAAAAAATTACATAATTATTATCTNCTCTCAGGAGATGAGCCACTTTTAATTCAGGAGTCACTGGATCTAATTAGATCGGCTGCCGCAAAAGTGGGATTCAATTCAAAAGAAATTTATAATCAAAGAGATTCTTTTGATTGGAATGAGATATCAAGCTCAATGAATAATCTTTCTTTATTTTCCGAAAAAAAGATCCTAGAAATCAGATTAGATTCATTAAGATTGGGTCGGTCAGGCTCATCATCAATTTTAGATGTATTGAACAATTCAAATGACGATGTGTTAATAATTATATCATGCCCAAAGTTAGACAAGGCTGCCAATTCTTCCAAATGGATCAAGCGCATCAAAGAAATAGGTGGAATAATCCAAGTCTGGCCAATCAAAGGAAATCAGCTTAGGTTATGGCTTAAAAATAAGTTTAGAGAAAAAAATCTGACGATCACTCATGGGGCAATAGATTTGTTGATTGATCGAGTTGACGGAAATCTCTTAGCAGCATCTCAGGCAGTAGAAAAAATATATCTTTCATATCAAGGAAAAGAAATTAATGAAAAAATTATTAATGCAGCAATTTCTGATGACAGTCGTTACAATGTCTTTCAGCTCATTGATATGGCTTTGCAAGGTGAATTGCAATTAAGTTTAAAAATTCTCAGTAAATTGAAAAATGAAGGGACCGATGCAGTTCCGATTATTGCTTTGTTGTTAAAAGAGATCAGAACACTCGTCAAGATATCAGAGTTTATAAATGAAGGTCTCAGTACAACTGGGGCTTTAAAGAAAGCCGTTAGCTCAAGACTTATATGGGAATCGCGTAAACATATTGTGAACTCTTGTTTGCGTCGACATAATACAGAAGGATTCTACGATATAATAAAGTCCTGCATAAATGCGGATAGTGTAGCAAAAGGTCAAAAAAAAGGTGAGGTTTGGCAACTAATCAGTAATATACTTATTCAGCTAGCTGTTAATAATGCAAGGGATTAACATATATGGAAAAATTTGGTGAGTTAGAGTAATGAATCCAATAGGAGTATTTGGTGGAACGTTCGATCCAATTCATTACGGACATCTGAGAACAGCATACGAAGTGCAGCAAGCCCTTAAATTTGATGAGGTAAGATTCGTGCCATGCGGCGAACCACCTCATCGTGGTGAACCAAGAGCCAATAGTAAATTAAGATTGGCAATGGTAACTGCAGCAGTTGAAGGACGTAAGGGGTTTATAGTTGATGACAGAGAGATATACAGAGATGGACCTTCTTATTCAGTAGACACACTAAAAACACTCAGAACGGATTTTCCATTAAGATCTCTTGGACTGATAATAGGCATGGATGCATTCTTGGGTTTACCAGAGTGGTATCANTGGAGAGAGATACTCGAGTTATCACACATTGTGGTTGCCCACAGACCAGGATGGAGAATGCCCGATGTAGGCCCGTTGGACGAATTATTGAAAGANAGGGGAACACANAGATTAGATGATCTTCATCAGTCAAAATCTGGGCATATTTATATTCATGAGGTAACCCAACTCGAAATTGCTTCAACTGACATCAGAAGGCTTGTGAGAATAGGAAGAAGTCCAAGATTTTTGATGCCTTCTTCAGTGGCAAAAATAATTAATGAAAGTTCCTGTTATATAGAAAAATAAAAAGGAATATAGTTTTTATAATGAACATCTCAAAGAATATAGANTCCATAATAGATATTTTAAAAGAAAATAAAGCCATTGATATTTTAAAGATTGACGTNAAGAAATTAACATCCNCAGTTGATTTTATGGTTATTGCNAGTGGAACATCTTCTAGACACATCAGAGGTTTGTCTGAAATCGCTATGGCAGAGGCAAAAAAGAATAATTTATCGTCAATTGGTGTGGAAGGGCAAGATGGAAGCGACTGGATATTAATTGATTTTGGTGACTTTTTAGTGCATTTGATGCTTCCCAAGGTAAGAGAGTTTTATAATATAGAGAAATTATGGGGTTTTGAATCTATCGACATCAACCATTCTCAAGAATTGTAATTTACAATGCAATTTCACCTAATTACTGTTGGAAATAAACCAAAGAAATGGGAAAAAAGTGCTTTTGATGAATATAAGAAACGNCTTCCAGNAAATTGGAAGCTAACCACTGATGTAATTAATCCTGTNAAACGACCTAAAAATGATTCATCAAGACAAGCAATTGATGAGGAGGGTCGTAAAATAATTTCCAAAATAAGTAAAAATGAACAAATAATTNTGTTNGATGAGTCAGGAGAAAACCTTTCCACGAAAGAGTTTTATCTGAAAATGACCTCTTTGGCTGAAATAAATAATAAACTTTGTTTTGTTATTGGGGGTGCNGATGGGGTATCAAAGGAGCTAAAAAAAAATAGCTCTTTAATCTGGGCTTTTTCAAAACTTACTCTGCCTCATGGCCTAGCTCGTATAATTCTTATCGAGCAGATTTACAGAACATGGACTTTAATGTCTAACCACCCTTATCATAGAGACTAATGTTCTATGCTAAGAGATAAAAAAATAAAGAGCCAAGTTTTTAAAGTCATATAATCATGAGAATAATTCTAACAAACCTAACAAAATACTTAGCAATATTTATTCTCATAACTGTTTTTATTTCAATAGGAATAATTAGTACTGTCTCTCCAAATATTGACCAATATAGCGCTGAAATAAAAGGCTGGCTCAATGAAAACAATAATTATGAGATAGACTTTAAAGAGATGAGTGCAAATTGGATTTTTGATGGCCCAGAGCTGATTCTGGCTAATCCAGTAATAAGAGAAAAATCGAGCAGATTAAATATTATTGAAATGGAAGAATTGATTGCTAACATCGGTTTCATCGATTTCATAATGGGACGAGCAATCGCGCCGAATCAATTAAAATTCAGGAGCTTAGCAATTGATCTAAGCTTCTCACCTGATGGCGATCTTCTGTTTCAAGGTCTCTCGTTATTTAATTTAACTGAGTTGATAGGTCAAGAAAATGACACTTCTTCTAATTTAAGTGTTGTGGGTGAAATTGTAAAACTAAAAATTTCATTACCAGGTCAAGAAGAAATTAATTTATCTATTCCTCGGATACAGATCGAGAGAAATAATAATGAAATTAATTTAGAGACTGATTTTGAATTGCCAGAAATTTTTGGAAACTCCATTTTCTTATCAGCAAG
>PBVS01000020.1 GCA_002728725.1 Woeseiaceae bacterium | reverse complement strand
AACATATTTTGTTAGAAATGTATCAGGATCATGATGATCCATCTCATGATCTCGATCATATAATGATACGTATGACATTCATCTCCCCTTGATATTTAAATTTCATCTTATTTTTAATTACAGTGTGTTCATATAAGCTACAAGATCTCTAATCTTCTTATCATCTTGCAGAATTCTAGCCATAAAGCCCATTTGCTTACCATAGTAATCTTCTGGATGCTGACCTCTTATGCCTTTCTTGAAGTTTTGTAATTGTCGCTCTAGATACCAATCAGTCATTCCAGCCATTCTCGGTGCATTCATCGCTTTTATCCCCTCGCCCTGTTGTCCGTGACAGTATGCACAGACAACATATGTTTCTTTACCTTTTTCTATATCACCTGTGATTGTTTTAGGTGCCGGATTATCGGGAAAACTTTGAATGTGTGCTATAACATTGTCCATCGCTTCCTCATTAAACAGTGTCATACTCATTGGTGCCATCTGTTGACCATATAGATCGTCCTTATGTGTACCTCTTACACCATTTTTATAATTTTCTAATTGCTTTCTTAAGTACCATTCACTTTGACCTGAGATTTTGGGTGCATTCAACACAACCATACCTTCTCCCTGTTGGCCGTGACATGCTGCACATACTGCATATTGTGAAGCTGCTGCACTAGGTTCAGGATTATAAGCCATACGAATTTGTGTTTCGTTAAGTGTTGGATGCGAGGCAACCCAATTTTCATAATCTTCTGCCTCATCGACAATAACAGCACCTCGCATAGCATGATGAGCAATACCGCATAATTCCTCGCAAAGAAGATCATAACGCCCAGTCTTTGTCGGAGTAAACCACATACTGGTTACCATTCCAGGAACCATATCCATTTTCACTCTAAACTCAGCAACAGTGAAATTGTGAAGCACATCTTTAGCCCTGAGGTTAAGGTTCACAGGAACATTCACAGGAAGATGAAGTTCTGGACTGCTTATAAGAATATCATCTTGACCTACAGGATCATCATAATCCATACCAAACGGATTTTCGTTAGTGATGAGTTTAGCGCTCACATTTCCAAACTCACCATCCTCTCCTGGTAAACGATAACTCCAATGCCATTGTTGAGCTAAAACTTCGACTTGGAGTGCATTTTCTGGCACATCTACAAATCGTCCCCATACAAGTAAGCCTGGAGCGAGCATTGCAACGATTCCAATTGAGGTAAATACAGTTAGCCACGTTTCTAGTTTGTGATTTTCAGGATCATATGTGGCTTTTTTCCCAGGAGCAGCCCTGTATTTAATAACGGCATAAGCCATAAATAAATTTACCGCAACAAAGACGAAACCTGTGACCCAAAAAGTGAGATCAATGGTATCGTCTATCGCGCCCCAGTTAGAAGCAAGAGGCGTGAACCACCAAGGGCTCCATAGATGAAATATTACAGAACCTACGACCAAAAAGATTAGAACAATTGCAATAGGCATCCCAGCTTTTTCCTTATGTAATTTTTAATTTTTTTTTTATTTACCAACAAAATACATTATTGGTGCGCATCTTTTTTTTTCAATAATTCAAAGGCTGCATTTTAAACAATTATTCAAATCCTCAGTAACAACAAAAAAAACCATATATATCAATATCTTGTAACAAAGATAATTCTAATAATTGTTATGATTAATTCCCTCAAATTGTCTCATTTAGTGGCACTTATGAGGCAATATAAAGTATTAGCAAAATGATTTCTACAACAAAAAAGAATTGCTTTACATTATGAAATGCTGATCAATTTTCACGTCTAGATACGACTCATAAAATGATTAGTTTTTACCTTTTAAGCCTCAAAAGTTGTTTTACCGCCAAGCACTGTTTTGAGGACTTTAATGTTAACAATCTCATCAGGATTTACTTCATGAGGGTCTTTTTCTAAAATTACAAAATCTGCTAATTTTCCAGCAACAAGTGATCCTTTTAGCCCTTCTTCGAAGGAAGCGTATGCGCCATGAATCGTACATATTCTCATTGCATCTGAAACACTAATTTTTTGACTAGGGCCCCACTCTCTGCCTCTGATATCTTTTCTTGTTACCATGCTTTGGATTGCCATCATTGGTTCATAGGGCCCAGGAGTATAATCAGAAGCAGGTGCTACAGGTATTCCTGCATCAAGAAAGCTCTTATGAGCAAACATATTTTCCATTTTGTCATAACCATAATCCACCCACTTGTTCCCATGATAGTAAACATAAGTATAAAAAGGAGTTGGAATAGCACCTGCTGCTTTTATTCTAGCTAGAATTTCATTATTAACAAGTGAGCAGTGCTCAATTCGGTGCCTAGGATTTATTCCTTTGTGATTTTCGAGAACCTTCTCATAAGCATTAAGCACCATGTCTATAGCAATATCTCCATTTGCGTGAATACCCACTCTAAAATCATGTGCAACAGCATCTTCCACTGCTTCATATATCTCTTCTTGCGTCATGGTTAAAATACCAAAATCTTCTGGCTTGCCTTTGTAGGGGGTACTCATACTCATTGTTCGCTCGGAAGCAGAACCATCAGCTGAAAATTTAACAGCCCCTATTCGAATCATTTCGTCACCAAAACCTGAACCAATTCCTGCTTCTTTTAGGCCGCTATATACCTTACTGTTTCCTCCCGGCATAAATGAGATCCGAAAAGAGAGCTCCCCATTTCTTCTTGCATCTTGATATGCGATCAGATCATCCTTATTTCCAAACGCGTCAGTTGTTGAGGTTAAGCCTGCGGCAGCCATATTTTTAGAGCTTATCCTTGCGGCTTCTTGTCGCACATTCCGATCCATGATCGGCCAAGTTCCAACTTTAAAGAATACATCCATAGCGTGCTCAGCAACTTTACCAGTGAATTCTCCATTTTCTCTAAAGAATCTCCCACCAAAGGGGTCGGGTGAATCAATCGTTAAGCCAGCCATTTCAATAGCCTTTGAGTTGACAACAGCAGTATGCCCACCTCTATGAGCAACAAATACAGGATGATTTTTTACAGCATCATCAATATCGTCTTTGTTTAACGCGCGCTCGTCCGTAAATTTTGTATCATCGTACATCACTCCTCTTACCCAGTGTCCTGGCGGAGTTTTTAAAGCTTGTCTGGCAAGCGCCTGTTTAACATCCTCAATTCTTGGGAGATTGACGTTTACACCAACAGCTTCTTCAGCGAATAATGGATGACTGTGTGAATCAATGAAGCCTGGCGTAACCGTATGATCTCTAACATCAATTCTCTCCGTACTTGCACCAACAAATGGCATGACTTCTTCAAGACTGCCAATTGCTTGGACTCGATCTCCTAAAGTCGTCATTGCTTCTGCAACCGGTGTATATGAGTTCATTGTTAGAATCTTGCCAACAATGAGCATATCTGCCTGTCCAGCAACATTTGCAGCAGTTAAATTTTTTGGAACAAGTGATCCAGTTAATCCAAACGGCAATGCAGTTACCGCGCCACCCAAAAATCGTCTTCTAGAGAAATTACTCATTGCGAATATCTTTGTATACCGTGAATAATCATTATGCTGAATTACTAATATTTATAGCTTTACATGATCCGGTCACCGAATCAATCACAAGAGAGCATTCATCCCCCTCAAAAACCCAGAAAGATTTATAAACTATATTTTTAAAACACATGCTAACATCGAAATTAGCAATACACTTTAGGCTTCGACCAAGATGATTGATCATGAAGCGTTTTCCGTATTTTTTTGCTTGTTTTTTATTAATACAGTTAGCTAATACGTCCTCATGAGTGACTTCAGTCTCAAAAACTTGAAAACTATCCGTGGTAGCAGCTTGACCGTTGAGTGCATCGATCATGCAGTTAACTGATAATTGCTTCTGCAGAAATAGAATGGGTACTTGATAGTTAGCTTGGAAAAGATAATACGGATAGTAAGATTTTGAAACCATATTATAAGCTTGATCTGGAAGACTTTTATCGTAAATGCTTGATGCATCTTCAAAAGAAAAATTTTCATTGATCACTGGCACCAAAAGTTTTTGTTTCATTTCTTTTTCCTCAAATGGCTCTCTAGTTCAACTGACTCGATGTTTAATACAGAGCTTTTATCGAGCATGTTTTCTGGAATTGGTCTAATTTTTGAAGCCTCATCAATAAGATCAAGAATCTCTTCTGATACTGGATATCTGGCTTGGGTAAGGAGGCTTACAGCAATCATTGCAATGGTTGAGGAAACAACACCTGCGACCATAGGAGCTATTGTTGTGCATGAGACAACTGATAAATACTCCCATAAAAAAGCAACCGTTGCGCCAGTGAAAATAGATGCGAGGGCTCCTGGTGTATTCGCTTTTTTCCACCAGACTGCACAAACATAGGCCGGAAGAAAAGCACTGCCTAAAACAGATGTAGCAAATATGACAACACTAAAAACTGAAGGTGGTTCAACCAGCGCTATAAAGTAACCAAAAACAGCAATCATCAATACGAGCGATCTGGAAACAAAAACCATCTGCTTCTCTGATGCATCAGGATTAAAAAACCTCTCATAAATATCTCTCGCAGCTATTGTGCCTGTCTGCAGGAGGAGAGAATCTGCTGTTGACATTATTGCTGCCATAATCGCTGCCATCACAAGTCCCGTTGCGGCGGCAGGCAATAATTTTCCAGCAACTTCAAAGATTGCCATCTCCGGATCCGATATGCCCGGTATAACTAAAATTGCAAAAACACCAATCAAATAGGGGGTAGGTACAAATAGTAGATTCCACACTGTTGCCCATGCACCTGCCTCTCTGGCAGTTGCTGGAGATTTCATTGCCATATGACGAGTAACCACATGTGGCCACCCCAAATAACCTATTGAAAAAATCATCAATGCACCAGCAATCACTCCCCATTGCCCCTGGAAACCCAAATCTTTTCCCCAGACTGTCAATAAGCTTGGATCAATATTTGCTATCATGTTATTTGCTGATGTAAACCCACCAAGCTCGTATAGGATTGCAAAAAAAATCCACAAAACACCTATCAACATAATAATACTTTGAAAAAAATCAGTATACGCAACAGCCAAGTAGCCNCCCATAAATGTATACAAAACAATGATTGAGACTGCTATTGCAAGGGCATAAGGATATGGCATGCCTGTAACCAATGCCATTCCTTTTCCACCGGCGATAAATTGTGCAAGCACATAAAATCCGAGTAAGAATATAGTCAGGGATCCAGAAAAAACCCTTAATATTGTTGATGGATAGCGTTTTTCTAAATATTCAATTGCTGTTAAGGCGCCAAATAACTCTGATATTTTACGCATACGCCTTCCGATTATGGAGAAATTTAATACACCGCCGCCTATGTCCCCAAATGCAAACCAGAGTGCGTAGTAACCCTGAGCATAACCAAGACTTCCAGCACCAAGGAACATAAAACCACTCATGGAGGTTGTTTGAAGTGTCAAAGCTGTTGTTGCTGGACCAATCCTTCTTCCACCCAGTAAATACCCTTCTAGATTTTCACTTCCGCCTCTTTTAAGGGCCCAATAGCCAATACCAAGAACAACAACATAATATAGAACCAAAAAAATTAGNACAGTTGTATTCAATTTTGATCTCTATCAAAAAATTTTTCTTTCCACGATCTCGATGAATACAAGAANACTAATGTATAAATTATCCAGAAAAGTGGAAAACCAANTATCAAGAAAAACGTCTCNTNNGGAAGNCCAAACATCATTATATTTTCCTAGTTTTTATTTGCATTGAAATAATTCGCACAATTTTTTTTGAGTATACTGTCAAATCTATCAAGAAAATAATCGGAATTTTCACGTGAGAAAATCATCGGTGGACGCAACTTCAAAATGTTACTGTGCGGTCCAATAGTATTCGTCAGGANTCCAGATTCTTTCAGTTGCTGGACGATTGAAGAAGCAGCTTCAGAAGCGGGAGTCATATCACAATCGCTAATCATCTCTACGGCAATAAAAAGGCCTTTTCCTCTCACATCACCAATCAAATCATATTTATTAGCGAGCGATTTAATTTCTTCCTTGAGATATTTCCCAATACTTAATGCATTTTCTTGGAGATTGTCTTGTTCAATTACGTCCATAACGGCCATGCCGGCAGCACAAGATACAGCGTTTCCGCCAAAAGTATTGAAATAACCAGTTTTTTTTGCAAATTTTTCAACAAGGTTCCTCTTAATTATGGTGGCTGCCAGAGGGTGGCCGTTCCCCATCGGTTTTCCCATTGTGACTATGTCGGGTAAGAACGCATCTGATTCAAATCCCCAGAACGTTTCACCTGTTCTGCCAAATCCGGGTTGAACTTCATCTGCTACAAATAAGCCGCCTGCATCATGTATAATTTTAGCTACCATCTTTAAATATCCGCTCGGTGCTCCAACCACACCACTGCTGGAAACAATCGTATCTATAATAAATGCAGCTAATTTTATCCCTCTTTTCTGCAATTCTTCTATTGCTTCCTTAACATGGTTGGCATATTTTNTTGCTGCGTCTTCTCCTCTATAGAGACCCCGATAAGTATCAGGNGCNGGTACAGTGACTATGTAATCAGATCGATCTTCAGGCTCNTTATCTTCTGTTGAGATCTCAGCTATAGCATGAGAATTCCCATGATAAGCATCTTCTGTAACAATCAATCCTNNNCCTTCTGTATAATGTCGAGCNATNCTNAGAGCAAGCTCATTTGCTTCGGTTCCAGTACAACTAAACATTGCTACATCCAGATCACCTGGCAATGTTTTTAGTATTCGATCGGCATAATCCAGCACNNTATCGTGTAAATACCTTGTATGTGTATTTAGAATGCCAACTTGNTGTCTTATGGCTTCAACTACGTGAGGATTGCAATGNCCTACATGAGCAACATTATTATACATATCAAGAAACGGTCGATTATCTTGATCGTATAACCAGACGCCATCNCCACGAACGATATTNAAGGGNTCGTCATAAAATAGCCTGTAGGCTGGACCCAAAAGTTTCTTGCGTTTGGACAGTTGGTCACTCAAAGAAGAATTATTTCTGTTTATTTTTAACTCTCCGAAAGATATCTCAGTTATTTATTCTGTTTGGGTTGTCTTTACAAAAAATCCAGCAACTGTTCCGGTAATCAGTAAAAATATTCCCATAAAAAATAGAAATTCTGGATAGCTCTTNGTGACGGCACAGTAACATGAAACAATAAAATTTAATGCTTGAAATGAATTTATATAAATTCCATCTCTTTTTGCCATCTTGGGAAACTTAAATGTAGAGACCATACATAAAGATAAAAAGAGCATAAAACCAGGAACCAACAAGGTCAGCTGATCTGTATTGAATTGATCCTGGTATCGAACAATTAAAATAATTGCTGTCGCAGTTAGTCCGGCACCAGCCCCTGTTATTGGCAGGCCTGAAAACCAACCTTTAATTGGTTTNTCATTTGTGATGTTGTATCTTGCTAATCGGAGTGCGCCGGCCAGCACGAAAGCACTTACAGAAATTGATAATGCCCAAAATTCACTAGAGTATTTTTCTATGCTTGCGATCTGCATTACTGCATACATCATGACTATCGCAGGAGCAACACCAAATGAAACTAGATCGGCCATAGAATCAAATTCAGCTCCAAATGGCGAAGTTGCCTTTAGCAATCTGGCAGCAAGCCCATCCATCACATCTAAGATACCACACCAGACTATCATCCAAGCCGCTTGCTCTATACTCCCATAATGACTTGTGATGATTGCGGAGAAACCCAGCAAAAGACTCGCTGCTGTGAAGATATTTGGGATACTGTAACGAACTATCTTTTTCAATTTGATTAACCTTTATCAATCACTCTAGTATTTAAAACTTTTTTTAGTCTAAACTGATCTCTCTTAAACCTTCTGCGTCTAGAGCTCTAATCTCATTTCCATAAGGCCATATTGCTAGGACTTTGACGCCATCATCAGANTGGGATCTATGAACAACTAAATCAGGTTCTTTAACCACCCCTAGCATGCCTGGCTTAAGGATATGTGAAACGCCGTTAACAATGTGATCAAGCTCGCCTTCCAGAACATACAACAACTCAAGTTCATGCATGTGAGCAACATCTTGATAGCCTGGAGGGAAATATATTTCAGCAACTTCAACACCAGCTTCTAAAAGGTTAGCCTGCTCAAGCATAATCTTTATCCAGCCGATATCATTAACATCATCCCATTCTAACCTTCTTGTGCCAGTTGATTCTTTTTCATAAGAACTTATGTTCTGATCTTTTATTTGATTGTCATCAGAGCCAGTACAAGAAATTATAGAAATTGGAATTGATAACATTGCTAATAGGGTGATTAACTTATTCATTATTTTCTCAAAAATTTGTTCATTTCTCGTAAACGATCTCTCCGTTTACAATGGTCATTAAAATTTCACCATCAAGGATATCAACAGGACTGTCCTCTGACAAAACAAAAGGATCAAGATTCATTATTGTNAGGTCTGCCCATCGTCCTTTCTCGATAATGCCTGTAAAATCTTCAGTAAAATTCGCATATGCAGACCATGATGAATAAGCTCTTATTGCTTCATCAATATTGACGGCCTCTTCTTTATACCAGCCACCCTCGGGTTCAGAGTTTTTGTCTTGCCTGGTAATAGCCGAATGNAGNCCATAGAAGATATCGTGATCTGATCCTGGATTGTCGGAATTAAANGTTAAATTAGTATTNTTCTTGAGTAACGTACGCCATGCATAAGCACCCTTTATTCGCTCTGGTCCCAATCGATCTTCTGCCCATTTTTTATCCTCTACAGCATGCGGTGGCTCCATTGATGCAATTATGCCAAGCTCACCCAATCTTGGGATATCATCAGGATGAATGACTTGTGCATGCTCGATTCGATGCCTGTTTCTTTTTGTGTATGGCGCTTCATNAAAAACTTTCTCAAAAATATTTAGCACTTCACGATTTCCTGCATCACCGATTGCATGAACTGCAATTTGAAAACCTTTTTTCATAGCATCGGCCATTAACCCTTGATTAAAGCCATACCCCTCTCCNCTTATTCCTCGATGTCCAGGATGATCACTGTAATCATAGAGCAATCTTGCTCCTCTTGAGCCAAGTGAACCATCGTAATATGCTTTTACAGATTTCGTCACTAACATGCTCTCTGAATCACGATCCGGTCCTTTTTCTATCCATCTATGCATCAAAGGCTCATCTCTCAGTGACAGCATTGCGTATACTCGAATTGGCAATAATTTGTCTTCCTCCAATTGCTCTAGTGCTTCCATCATCTCTGTATCCAGACCAGCATCATGAACTGCGACATATCCGTCGCTCGCCATCCGGTTAAGACCCTTTAATGCTCGCTGCATCAATGCCTCTTTGCTTGGTGAAGGAATTGCTGAACGGATGAGTGTTACGGCTCGATTCAAAAATAATCCATTAGGTTCACCATTCTCATCTAGATGCATTTCTCCCCCAACTGGAACTTGAGTATCAGCAGTAATGCCTGCAGCATCTAAGGCTTTTTGATTTGCCAGACCTGCAAATCCATGCAGACTTGATAAAAACACAGGATGATCTGGAATTAATTTTGAAAGAAGTGATTTATCAGGATATCTATTTGCCCAGACACCTTCGTCCCATCCACGCCCTATTATCCACTCACCTTTGGGGGTCACCGTAGCTCTTGACAAGACTCTCTCAAGCATTTCCTCTTCTGTGTCCACCCCAACAAGATCAACTCTTTCTATTGCCGCGCCCACACCAAAGACATGCGTATGGGAATCGACCAATCCTGGAACGACGACNGCTCCTGCAAGATCTATGATCTGAGATTCATCATTTTTTTTGCTGATGGCATCCGAAGTACTTCCAACAAAAGTTATCTTATTACCTGAGATAACTACTGCACTGGCATCTGGAAACCATGAATTTTCATAAGGTGCTTGGTCTGATATGTTTCCATCAGAATCTGATTTTTCCCATTGCATTGTATAAACACGACCATTNATGAGAATNATATCGGCATCGGATTGAACATTGTTGCTCTCACAGCCAAAAGCTGAAAATATGCATATCAGGAGAGTGAATTTTTTAAACATTTTTGATATCACCCAATTATTAATTTGTTATCTAGAATTTCCATTTTTTCCATTTCAAGTCTAACTCATATAATGAATCTATCAAAATGAGAGTGATCTTCACAATGCTCAAGTGATTGTGTAGTCTTAATTATTATAAAAAGCAAAGGAATTTTCTGTGTCAATAAAAAGAAGAAATTTTATCAAAGGACTGAGCTTATCACCGATCGCCTTATCTGTGACAGGGTATAAGAAAGCCGTAGCAGATTTTGTAAGTTATAGCCCTGAGAAAGCCTTTGGTTTCTCAAACAACAAAGTTCCAATGAATGCAGCAAATCTCTGCCCAATGCCGATATCAATCAGCAAAACAATTGCAGATTTTAATGAGGATCTTGACATTGATATGAGCGGGATGAATAGGTCNAGAATTGGCTCGATGAAAGAGGAGGCTCGTGCAGGTATAGCAAAACAGCTTCATGTCAAAAAAGAAGAAATAGCAATTACTCGAAATACATCTGAATCAAACAATATTATCGCTCAAGGTTTATCGCTTAAACCTGATGATGAAATATTGCTTTGGGATCAAAATCATCCATCTAATGATGTCTCATGGGCCGTCAGAGCTGACCGAAGTAAATGTAAGGTTAATTATTTTGATATCCCATTATCTACTGATAACTACGACAACATTATTAATATCATAGAAAATCAAATCACAAAGAAGACTAGAGTTGTCTCTTTCACGCATATCTCTAATATCACTGGATTCAAATTGCCAGCAGCTGAGATATGTCAATCAATAAAAGAAAAATATAATGGCATTCACATTCATGTAGATGGAGCACAGACATGGGGCGTTGAGGATGTTGATTTGGCCGCAATGAAATGCGATAGCTTCAGTGGAAGCTCTCATAAATGGTATATGGGGCCAAGAGAAACCGGCCTTCTTTTTGTAAAAGAATCAGCTGTTGAAAATATTTGGCCCAGTATTGTTAGCATTGGTTGGGGCNGCAAAAGAAAAACATCCGCTGCTGGAGCAAAAAAGTTTGAAGCATACGGACAAAGACACGATGCTGCTCTCGCGTCTTTGGCAGAGACTGTTAAATTTCATAATGAAATCACACCTAAAAAAATTCAAAAATATGCATATAAAATTTCCGAATACATAAGAGAAAGCCTTATAGATATGGATATTGATTTTGTTTCCTCCAATCATCATGATTTTAGAAGCAATGTAATAATTCTTAAAGCGGCACAGGAGAATAGAAAGAAAATTCTAGAAAATATACTTAACGATGCAGGTGTTATTCTGGCNGGAACAGGTGGATTAAGATTATCNCCTCACATATACAATACAATTGATCATGCCGACAGAGTAGTTAGAGCAATAAATAAATCTAGAAAACTCTTAAGCTGATTTTTACATCAATTTGATTTTATTTTATGCAAGGCATCTGTCTCCGAGCCGATTAAGATAGCTAGCCATTGTGTTTCTTTATCACTTTCAAGAGCCATCTTTAAGGCCATTGTCAATGGCACTGAGAGTATCATTCCTACTGGCCCAAAAATCCATCCCCAAAAAAATAAGCCAATAAAAACCACNAGAGGTGACAGTCCCACACCATGCCCGAGCAACTTGGGCTCAATGAAACTTCCGAAAATAATATTAATTAAAAAAAATGCGATAGCAGTAGTTACAGCATCACCTACACCAAGTTGGACCAATGCCATCAGCACAGCCGGAACTGCAGCTATAATGGATCCAATAGTTGGAACATAATTCAACAGAAACGCGAACATACCCCATAACAAAGGAAAATCTAAACCAATCCAAGATGTTGCAATTGCAACNGTTAGTCCAGTTATGATGCTCACNACAGTCTTGATACCNAGATATCTCCCAAGATTTGAGATGTAGGCTCTTTGGCGAATGAAAGANTCACTTTTTCTGTTAAATGCAGCTGTTAATTTTATTTCGAATGTTGAAGCTTCTAACAAAATGAAAATCATCGTNAACATTATTAGAAGAGTATTTGTCAAAACATCTCGAAGGGCNTTCAATATCGATGCAGCCAGACCCATTGCCCATCCTGCATCAATCACCTCGCTCAGAGAAAAATCAGATTCAAATAGAGGTAAAAAACCTGAATAAGTTAATACCAACTGATCAATAATGATGTCCAGCCTGGCCTGATATGAAGGCAGCGCATTTGTAAAATCAACAATTGATGAGCCAACAATACTTCCAATGGATAAGAGCAATAGCATAATCGAAATGACTATTAAAAATGCAGCTAAAATACCTGGTACATTTCTTTCTTGTAACCAAAACATTGGTTTAAGTGTTATTAGAGCTATGAAAATAGCGAGTAAAAATGGAATCAATAATTGTGCCGCAGCTTGAAGGGAATAAATTATTATGAATAAGGCGGTGAGACTTAAAAGTATCCTTATATTTTTGCTTTCTATTTGCATAACAATTTTTTTATTAGATTATTCCTAGTAAATCTAACCTTTTCGTCCTTTCTTAACAAGCTTTGCATTTAAGATATAACCGAAAATAGAAGCCAGCATACAGAAAAATATGATGTATTGTGGTAAATATGATGCGCGATACAAATGATCTGTTATACCAGTAACTGACCATAGATCACCGCTTCCCTTGCCCACAATTATTTGGCCTCGCATACCCATCTCCATATGNTGAGACATGTCGCAGTGCACAAGATAATTCTTATTTTCACTCGGAGTAATAAACGTTCCTGTTTGACTTTTTCCACCTAAAGCTTCGATATGAAACATGCCCGCAGGATAAAGGTACTTGGGGAGTTCATGAATCATCCACATATGTCTAACATTGTCTTCATTGATAAAAGTAACAGTTATTCTACTGCAAGGTTCAACATTCCATTCATAGTCGCTCATACCATAAACAGTTCCGGGAACTCCTGTTGCATATTTTTTACTCGCATAGACTGTTATTGATTTTTCACTCCTGATTGCATCACAACCATTTGGTAATCTGTCCACATTTTCATTCATAACAAACCCACCATTATTATCAGACATATCATGATGATGATGGTGATGATCATGATTCATTTGTGCCCTAGCGGAGAAGGATGACAGTAAGAAGATTGTTAAGACGAATATCTTTAAATAACTCATTCTTTTCGACCTTTTGTTATCAGTTTCAGTGTGCATGAGAAGAATATACCGAAGAACAGTGCCAATAGAATCAATCTNAATATTAACTTTATGTCNTCTTTTGGATTTGAGGATACTTCTGGAGCAATATCACCCCATATTGGTATTTCTTTATCATAATAGTCTGAACTGAAATATTGATTTAAATTCATCCCATTTGAAATAGGCCAACCATCATCATCAAGAAATTCGTCATATACTATGGCGCTAATATTACCACCGGGTCCGATTCCATCAGTCGTGACTCCTTTATTTTGATGATCATGGAACAACCATATGCCTGGACCATATGAGTTTGTCCCATCATTTGTGAAATTTAATTCAATATCATATCTCTGGGATGTTGGAACCCAGAGGACGTCCTGAGGTGGGCTTTGAGTTTCATTTAGAGGCACTCCATCTCGTTCAATGACTTTAAATTTNTGACCGTGAGTATGAAAAGAGATTCCCTTACTGCCTCCATTGACTAATCTCAATTTTGCTTTCTTTCCAGATTCGGCAACGATGAGAGACTCTCTAAATGTATAGGGAAAAGACCGGCCGTTTAGTGTGAAATAATCTACATTTGCATCTGTTATATCATAATCTCGATGCATCGATTTGGTTACAATTCTTGGGTCATTCGATTCTTGAATNCTTGANCTTAGTTCCTTATCAATATCCATATAATGAATATCGTACTCACTGTCGTAAGATTGTTTTGATGTTTGTGATGGCACCCTAACTTTCCCAGCACCGACATTCATGGTTTGCAAGTAATTGTTTGGTTTATTTTCTTCAATAACGAATAAACCCTGAAGACCCATTTGAACGTGAACATGGGGTTGAACATGGCAATGATAAAACATTGTTCCTGCTTTTCTTGGTTTCAGATTGTAGGTTCTTGATTCACCCGGGAGTATTGGCATCTCGCTGGCTATTGGAACACCATCATTTCCCTCCCCATTTTCATCCAAAAAACCATGATCTGCTCCATGGAGGTGTAATGTGTGTGGCATATAATGTGTGTTCTGAATTGTTATTTTTACAGTATCTCCTTGTTCAACTCGAAGAGCGGGTGATGGAATTTTTAGTGATGTTCTAGCTACTTGTGTTTCAAAATTTTCAACAGCCATGCCGGCCAATTTTGGAGCAAATACCCATAACCCTGGCTGAATACCAGGAGCAATATCATATGTTGTAACTGGTTTGTCTGAGATTGGTGAGCTTCCATTTAANTCTGCGATTTCGAGCTTTATATGAATTTCATCTGGGTCGCCATCGCCATCCAAGTCTCGACCTTTTTCTATTGCATCAGAGGACAGNCCACTCTTTGAGAGTGTCTCATTACTGATGTTGTTTGTTCCCAATACAGAGGCTGCAACCAAGAATGGATTATCGCTGACGCATGTCTTAGATTCGTTGATCTCTATACCCTCAATTGTTTGTTTATTACCCCANCCACTCAAGTCTTCTGGGCAAACTGCTTCATTGGTGATTGTGNATTCTTGCGGTTTAGACTCTGGAAGAGACACATANTCGTTCGCGCCAAAAAGTGAAGTCAGAGAAATTTTTAACGATAGAGGATACCACTGAGGAGGGAAAGATATTAATATCCCGATTATTGATAAAAAAAGAATTATATTGTTTTTTTTCATAGTTGATTTTTGATTCAATCTAAGCTGAATACACCACAATAAGTGAGGTCTTTATAACTATTTTCAATATAAATTGATGCTCTTACTATAGTGCCGCAGTCATTTTAAAAAAATCATGATAATTATTTTGTTCTAATTCCAAAGTAAACATAAGAACCAAATACCAATGTCAAAAATAAAAAAGATATGATTGNCCATGGAATATTTGCAGAACCAACAGCAAAAGGAAAAACTGAAGAATATATAATAGGCTTAGACGGGTGTCCTGCCGTTACTATGCCAACATAATTGCCGGGCTCATTGAATACATGAGTGACCATGTATGAAGCATTTTCCTTAATAATAGGAGGTTGATAGAAAACTGTGTGGAGATCAATATTCTCAATCAGATTTATGTCTTCAATTTGAACATACTCGCCTTTATCGGTAACGTTTCGAATAATTCGAAAATCAACAGCAACCTCACTTAGACTCTTGTGAAGGTAATCCAAAACGAAAACTGTTTCCGATGCGTCGTCAAGATCCTCGCAAAATTGCTTATCGCCAGATGTTTTCGGCTGATAAGCTGTAAAATGGGCGGTGTAAAAACCTATTGTGATGATACAACTGTCCTCTGAAAGCAAAACTCCTCCACCTGCATAGCAAGTCGATATCGAGTAAAAAAAGAATAGAATGCTTAGCTGTATATTTTTTATCATATGATCATTGTTTAAAATTTAATCAGAGATATGTTTTGTTGTAATTAAGAAAATTACGCTGAGTTTTTCAAATTTTTTTGTGACCTAGCATCTTCGATTGTGAATCCAGTATAACCATAAATCATGGAAACCATCGGATTGATTAAATTAAAGAAAGCGAAGGGAAGATAAGCAAATGTGGCTACTCCAAGGGTAGCGCTCATATATGCTCCACAGGTATTCCATGGAACAAGAGGTGATGTTAGTGTGCCTGAATCCTCAATTACTCTGGATAAATTCTTTGGGTCTAAATCACGGTTAGCGAACTCAGCCTTAAACATTTTACCCGCNAGAACAATAGAAATGTATTGATCCGCACAGACAATATTAATACTGATACAACTAAGTATAATTCTTGAAATTAATGAACCAGTGGTCTTGGCTGCTTTCAATGTTGAGGAAATGATTCTTTGGAGCATGCCCGAGTATTCTAAAACTGCACCAAATGACATTGCACTGATTACCAACCACATGGTNTTTAGCATCGATTCCATGCCACCTCNTGATAAAAGACTGTCTATTTCAGTGACTCCTGTTGCAGAAACATAACCAGAGGCAAGTGCTATCCATATTCCTTTTACCATTGATAAGATGAATGGCAACTCGTCAGAGTTTGAAAAGACAAGAACTACCTCAGTTTGAAAAAAAAATGCCACTAAGGCACCTGATAGCGCACCAGTCAATATTGTTGGNAGTGCTGGAACNTTTTTTATTGCCATATAAAATACAAGCACAAGTGGAATAAGAGTGATTGGCGTAATATTGAATGCCTCCTGAAGAGTTTGATTGAATAGCTTGATTGTTGCATCTTCGGCTTCATTGGAGACGCCCANACCTAAGAACATGAAAATAATTAATGCCGCAACGAATGATGGTGCCGTTGTCCATACCATGTGCCTGATGTGGGTAAATAGATCAGTACCAGTAACCGCAGGGGCTAAATTTGTTGTATCGGAAAGAGGTGACATTTTATCACCGAAATAGGCACCGGAAATGATTGCACCNGCAGCAATTGCAGGTGATAAATTTAAACCAATTGATACAGCGATAAGAGCGACGCCCAATGTTCCAGCTACTGTCCAAGAACTGCCTGTGGCAAGCGCTGCAATTGCACAAATTACACATGCGGCTGGATAAAAGATAGTTGGATGGAGCAATTCCAATCCATAGTATATTAATGTAGGCACCGTTCCTGACAGTAACCAGGATCCAATGAGAGCGCCTACACAAAGAAAAATCAAAAGAGCTCCCATTGCTGTGCCAATGCTCTGAACAATTGCATCAAGAATATCGTTCCATAGATATCCATTTTTAATGGCTACAATTGTGGCTATCCCAGCAGAGAGAATTAGAGCTATCTGATTGGGCCCATAAGATGAGTCAGACTCAAAAAGGTAAACTGACACTGACAACATTGATACCAGAGAAACAATCGGTATCAGCGAATCAATCAAAGATGCATCTCTGGGCTCTTTCATTTTTATTTTTTTGAAAAGACTATCTCAACAGATGGTTTAATGACTGTGTGGTGTGAGCCTTAAAAGCCTCCCNTTCGATGTNTCCTGCCTTCGAGGATAATCTTCCAACAACCATAACGCACCATCAGGTCCCTCTTCTACTGAACGAATTCTTCTGCCCATGTCAAATCTTTCAATTTCTTTTGCCGAATCGCCATCAAATTGAACTCTGATTAAAGATTCTGATGATAAACCAGAAATAAAGCCACTCCCTTGCCAGTCGTCAAACAAATCACCCTGATAGATAACAAAGGAGCTTGGAGAAATTACAGGGATGGAATATCCATCACCCCACCACTCTTTTGGTTCCTCAAATTCGGGTCGTGTATCATGATTAGGAATGTTGCTGCCATTATAATGTATACCATTTGATACAGTTGGATAACCGTAATCTTCGCCTTTAAGAACCAAATTGAGCTCATCGCCCCCTCTCGGTCCCATCTCGATATTCCAAAGATTACCATCTGCATCAAAATCTATACCAAGTGGGTTTCGATGACCAAGTGACCAAACCTCCGCAGCAACACCGCCATCGTTATAAAAAGGATTGTCCGTTGGTATACTGCCATCATCATTCAATCGAATTATTTTTCCCATATTGGATGTCATATCTTGAGCAGGATCAAACTTCTGGCGATCTCCTGACGAAATAAATAAATAACCGTCTCTAGAAAACGCCATTCGATGAGCATAATGACCTCTACCTGTAACTTTTGGAACTTGTCTCCAAATGTATTCCAAGTTAGTAAGTGCGCCTCCTTCCTCAGTGAGATCGAGTGTTGCCTTGATAACAACAGCGCCTCGCGTATCATTTTCGCCTTCCTCTGCAAAACTCACATAAACAGTTTTATTTTCATTAAAATCTGGATGAATNGCTACGTCACCAAGTCCACCTTGACCTCCATAAGCAACTTCTGGCACTCCAGAGATTTCAGAAAGTGTTTCTCCAGCTTGATTCATCAAAAACATTTTTCCTGGTTTCTCTGTTACTAAAAAATTGCCATCTGGAAGAAATGCCATTGACCACGGTTGATCGAAACTTGCTACTTCCTCAACCAAGAATTTGGCTTCATGGCCATACGATTGACCNATTGTAATTAGTAAGATGAAAGTTAATGCTATTTTCTTCATTTTTTTTCCTTATTTTTTATACTTTAATTTCAAAAATTGATTCAACTTCAACNGAAGCATTCAATGGNAAAGAGTTGGAACCAAGTGCTGCCCTTGCTCCCATTCCATCTTCTCCAAAAATATCACGAAACAGTTCTGACACACCATTAATTACGCCGGACTGTTGAGTAAAATCATCTGTACAATTAACAAAACCTCTAATTTGTAGACATTTAACAACTCGATCAAGATCCCCATCACAAGCAGCTTTGAGCTGCGACAGGATTCTTAATCCAACATGTTTGGCGGCNATGTAACCCTCATCCAAAGTGAGATCTCTACCCAATTTGCCATATGTGGGTGTTTCTATATCATTTGGAGGAATTTGTCCTGCAATAAATACTTGATTGCCAGAAATTCTGTAAGGCACATATACGGCCACAGGTCTGGAAGCTTCGGGCAATTTCAATCCCATATTTTCTAATGTTTTTTCAACATCCCTTGAAATTGCCGCATTACTTGATTTAGATAACCCCATAGCAATTGCTGCAGTTCCAANAATTTCAAAAAAAGATCTTCTATCCATTATTACTCCATAGCGTAGATGTATAATTCAATTATACCTCAGTTTATACATATAAATACGTTAAGAATATTTAAAATATTTCAATAGTATTAATGCTGATACCTGAAAAAGGATCAAATAAAACANAATCCAGCTAGAGTAGAAGATACCAGCTATCAAAAATCCTACTGCTGCAATTACTCCATTTGAAAGTGCGTACGGAAGTTGTGTACTGAAATGTGATAGAGGATCTATACCGGCCCCAGTAGATGAGAGTATTGTGGTTTCGGATATAGGGGACGAATGATCACCAAATAATGCTCCGGATAACACTGCGCCAATTATTAATGGAAATTCATTTCCCGTTGATATCGCTGAAGGTATGGCTAATGGCATCATTATTATTATGGTCCCCCATGATGAGCCAATCGCAAATGACAATATTGCAGCAACTATGAAAGTTAATAACGGAAGAAAAACTGGATTTAAAAAATCTTTTGCCAGCTCACCCACATACACACCTGTTCCAAGCTCATCACTGACAGTTCCTAGTGCCCAAGCGAGCACTAAAGTTGCCATAATGGGTAGCATCCCAGACATTCCTTTTACATACTCAGAAAACACATTAGTAATTTTTTTGTTAGTAAAATAAAACATCAGTCCACATAGAGTTATGGCTGCCAAAAGATAAGCACTGGCAAGCGCCGCCCTAAAATCAGATCCAGCAACCTGTTTAAATGGAAAGCCATAAAAATTCAGACCAAAGAATAGTGTCAGCGCAAGAACTATAAGCGGCAACCAAACAAAAATTGCCATCGCATTTTTGTGGACTTTTGTAGTTGCCTCATTTCTAGATACTGCAGCTTCCTCAGCCTCTGCCATTTTTCCAAAATCAAATCCAAGCAACGACAAGACTGGAACCACAGAGATAGCAAGCCATGTNTACAATTGAAACACAATCGCTGAAGTAAAGGCATTCCACTCATTGATTGAAATATTATTGGTTTCAAAACTTGATTTTATGATGCTCATTGAAAATACACCCCAACCAATAAATGGAATCAAAATTGCAATTGGTGAGGATGTTGAATCGATAATAAAAGCAAGTTTTTGCCTAGATATTGCAAATCTATCGAAAAGTGACTGGAACACCGGGCCAACTATTAAAGGTGTGCCAAGGTCAGAGAAAAAAATTACTATTCCCCCAAACCATGCACTTATCTGTGCGGAAGCTTTATTTGAGATATATTTTACTGTTGATGCAGCAAAAGCCATTCCACCACCCGAGTATTTTATCAGTCTGACGAATCCACCTATAAATACCAGTAACACAAGTACGCTGGCATTATAGGTATCAGCTATCTCCGGAACTATATATTCCTTTATTAAAAGAGGTAGAAATGTAATGAAAGAATAGGAATGAAGAATTAGTGTGCCAGTGATTACACCAGAGAACANCCCTAAGAGTACATTCCTTAGTNTCAAAGACACACATAAGGTAACGAATACCGGAAAGAGGGATAAAATACCTAATTCATCCAACTTTTAACACACTTAGCTGTTTTCTTCAGACAATGCTTTGTTAATGGCGGTGATTACCTTCTCGTCATATGGCTTGGTACGAGTACTAAAATCGGTAATGAGTTCACCGTCTTTACCGATAAGATATTTATGAAAATTCCATTTAGGATGCGTTCCAGCAGAATTTGCGAGATCGTTATAGAAAGGATGGGCGATTCCTTCTTTCACCGTAATTTTCTCAAACATAGGAAATTCAACTCCGTATGTTAAGCGACAAAAATCTTGAATTTCCTCCTCTGTTCCAGGTTCCTGTCCAAGAAAATCATTTGATGGAAATCCAAGAACCATTAAACCCTCATCGCTGNATTCATCGTGGAGTTTTTCCAGTCCTTCGTATTGATATGTAAAGCCACATTTTGATGCTGTATTTACAATTAATAAGACTTTACCAGAATAAGCCTCGCATAGATTCACTTCTTCTGATGAAGCCAATTTTCTGAAATTATGATCTAACAATGAGCTTTTGCAGGCCATCGCAGATAGACTAAAAAACATCATTGTTATTGTAAAAATAGTTCTCATGTGTGATTCCTTAAATTATTCTATATTTAGTATATTATACCTTGAATTAAAATTAATGACTTGGCGTTCTGGAACATAGCTCCTTCGTTGAGTTATTATAAAATTATTAAGGATTGATTCAAACAAATAAACACAATCATATCGAGGGTTNAAAATTCAAATCATGAAAACAAAAATATCTATCAACATAATCACCATCTTCTTATTTCTATTTTCAGCAACAGTTCACTCTGATGGAAGAATTGCTGTCAGAGGTTACAATGGAGCTGTTGCCTCCTCATCTCATACAGCCTCACAGGTTGGAGTAGAAGTATTAAAAAAAGGAGGAAATGCTNTTGATGCNGCAATAGCAACTGCATTTGCAATGGCCGTAACGCATCCTACGGCNGGAAATATTGGTGGAGGTGGNTTCCTGGTTTATCACGGAGTTGATGGAGAAATAACCGCATTTGATTTTCGTGAAAAAGCTCCTCTCTCTTCAAGCAAANACATGTACTTGGATGAAGAGGGAGAAGTAATTAATAATTCAATTGGACCAGAGAATCATTTTAGTATTAAAGCAGTTGGTGTTCCTGGAACAGTTGCTGGTCTTGCTCTAGCTCATGAGAGACTCGGAACAATGGATTGGTCGGAGCTGGTTGCACCATCCGTGCTGTTGGCCAGAAATGGAATCCCAATTACCTGGAAACTGCACGATGATTTCAATAGCGATAGAAGAAAAGCGTGGTTTGGTGAGTATCCGAGTTCAGTAAAAAAATTCTATAAAGAAGGTGGTGCTGAGTATATGCCAGGTGATATATGGAAACAGGAAGACTTAGCAAAAACTTTAGAGCGAATTCAGGATAAAGGAAAGGACGGATTTTATAAGGGTGAAACAGCGAAATTAATTGCTGACTACATGAAACAGAATGGTGGTTTAATAACACTGGAAGATCTAGAAAAATACAATGCCGTTGAGAGAACACCCATTGTAAATGATTACAGAGGGCATACTATCGTTAGTATGCCTCCTCCAAGCTCAGGTGGCATTATCTTATCTGAAATGCTTAATATCCTAGAAGGTTACGATCTTAATCAAATAGGTCATAACTCAGCTCAATATCTGCACCTATTAACTGAGTCAATGAGAAGGGCATATGCAGACCGAGCAAATTACCTTGGTGACCCTGATTTCAATGAAGACATGCCAATAGAAAAATTGTTGTCGAAAGAACATGCTGCCGATTTAAGAGGAAGCATAAACACAGCAATGAAGTCTGAGAGTGATCCAGCATTATTTGCACAAGCATACGAAAGTGAAGAAACAACTCACTTTTCAGTGGTCGATAAAAAAGGAAATATGGTTTCACTAACCTATACACTTGAATTCGGATACGGGTCACACATTGTAGTTGGTGGAGCCGGCTTCCTCCTCAACAACGAAATGGGTGATTTTAATGCTATACCCGGGCTGACAAACGCCTCTGGACGAATTGGGACTCCACCCAATCAGATTCGACCGGAACAAAGAATGCTCTCAAGCATGACACCTACTATTGTAGCTAAAGATGGCATACCACTCTTTGCCACAGGCACGCCAGGCGGAAAGACGATTATTAACACCACGATGCAAACAATTTTAAATGTAGTCGATCATGGAATGACCATAGCCGAGTCAATCGAAGCTCCCCGGATTCACCACCAATGGTTACCCGATGTGACTTCATTCGAAAAAATAGGAATTTCACCAGACACGAGAAAAATGTATGAGTCCTTAGGGCATAAAATCAGAATAAGAAATTCAATCGGAAGTGCAATGGCTGTATACCGTGATCCTGAAACCGGTGTTATATCGGGTGCTGCAGACTCTAGAGCTGAAGATGGAGGCGTCGCAGCCTATTAAATCAAGTCATTGTGACCAGTTTTGGCCTTATATCGAGGAAATTTGTCGTCGTCTCATAAGACATTGCAAATTCAATTAATTCTGCATCTCTTCCCATTTTGCCAATAAACTGAATGCCCATTGGCCTGCCTTTGTTATCAAAACCTGCCGGTAAATTGATAACTGGGAGGCCGGATAATGTGCCACCAATTACGATTTCCATCCATCGATGATATGTGTCCATAGGAACATTATTGATGGATTTTGGCCAATTGATCTCTACTGGAAATGGGAATACCTGAGCTGATGGAAGTGCCAAAAAATCATAATCTTCAAATAACTTCATCAATGATTGATACCATCTAATTCTTTGTACACCCGCATCACTGAGTTGAGGTGCAGTCACTCTTAAGGCGCCTTCTATCTCCCAAACTAATTCTGGTTTAAGTAATGCTTTCATCTCAGGGTCTTCAAGGTAGGATTTTCCCCATAAATTTGACCAGTACCTCAATACCAACCATGTCTCCCAAAGTAGCGACATATCAAAATTAGGATGGCAAGGCTCAATCCTTGTACCATGAATCTCGAGTGAACTTATTGCTTTCTCACATAATTCAAGCACACCACTTTCAAGAGGGAGATATCCGTCATAATTGCCAAGCCAGCCAATTTTTAAGTTGTTTAAATTTACTGCCTTTAAACTTTCATAAGCAGGCATTTTGTCTCTAAGACTCAGCGGCACTCTGTCGTCTGGTCCAGCTATCGTGCTTAATAATCTCATGGTGTCTTCTACATTTCGACCCATGGCGCCTTCTGTTGAGAGTTGTTGATAAAAGGTATCCGTGTTTGGGTAGTATGCATAATAAACTGGAACCCGACCTTGACTGGGTCTAAAACCAATAACATTATTGTAAGCCGCTGGATTTCTCAAAGAGCCCATCATATCGCTTCCATCGGCGACTGGAAGCATTTGAGTTGCAAGTCCTACAGCTGCCCCACCACTACTTCCCCCAGCTGTTTTAGATGGATCATAGGCATTTCTAGTTGCTCCGAAAACCTCATTATACGTCTGTGATCCAAGCCCAAATTCCGGTGTATTTGTCTTGCCAATGAAAATTGCTCCTGCATTTCTGATTCTTGAAACAAACAAGTCGTCTTTTGTTGACATTGAACCAGCAAGTATTGGAGACCCCTCACTGGTATATAAATCCTTAGCGTAAGCCAAATCTTTGATTGCGTGCGGCATTCCGTGCATCCAGCCCCTGTATATGCCTTTTTCTAATTCTAAATCCGCATTTTTTGCCTGGTCAATCAGGATGTTATTATCAACAAGACTCACAATCGCATTATATGTAGGATTATATTTGTTTATTTTAGAGAGGTATTCCTGCATTACCTCCTCACAGCTTAAGACTCTATCTCTTATTAGTGCAGACAAAACAGAGGCAGACATTTCGGTTATATCTTTCATTTTTATATTTTCCTGTAAGGTAGCTACCGAGGGTAGCAAACCGATTGATGCCAGTGATTTTATGGTCTCTCTTCTTGTTAATCTTAATCGTTTTTTCATTAAAATAGTTTATGAATAATTCAAATAAAAAAATCAATCAGCAAAAACAAAACTGAAGGAGCAAGGAGACAACCCACACCTGTATAAAAAGTTGCTGTCATTGCGCCGTATGGGACAAGCTTTGGATTTGTTGCCGCCAATCCACCTGCCACTCCGCTCGTGGTTCCCATCAACCCACCAAAAATCATGGCTGAGTATGGGTTATCTAATTTTATAATTGGAGCGATGAATGGCGTCATGATCATTACCAGTATTGATTTTATAAGTCCGACAGCAACGCTAAGAGCAATTACTTCTGTAGATGCTGACAACGCAGTTCCAGTAACAGGACCAACAATATAAGTCGCTGCTCCAGCGCCGATAGTCGTAATTGATATCGCATCAGTATAACCAAAACTTAAGGCGACCAAAGCTCCAATTAAAAAGGAAAATACAACCCCAAAAACAATGGATACCGAACCAATGAATCCAGCCTCTTTGAGATTTCTTATGTCCACTCCAAATGCCGTCGCTACAATAGCAAAATCTCTGAACATTGCGCCGCCCAGAATTCCTACTCCAGCGAATATTGGCATGTCAGCTAAACCTTTCGTCCCACCCTCCAGAAGTCCTCCAATATATGCTAATACCAAGCCCAAAACGATAGCTATTGCGGAGCCATGTATTAAACCGCCGGTGAGATTTTTTGAGATCCAATAAGAAAAATAGGTTACAACACCAATAAATAAAAAGGCTGTAATTATCGAATTCGATATTAGAGTATTGTTAAATATATCGATCATCAGTGTTCTTTGGATTTTGATAATTTATGTAGTATTGGTACAGCAATAAAACTCAGAAAAACCACCAACACTCCAGCGGTCAAAGCCATCCAACCGCCCGAAATGGCGGCAAGAACATTTTGTTTTGCTGCCATTGCAACCACAATAGGAATGTACATGGCATTCCAAAAGTTAATACCGGACTTCGAACTGGCATCGATTTTTATTGCCGTATTTTTCTTATTCGCAATGAATATTAACAGCAACATTGCAATGCCTATTCCTCCGACATTGGCATCGATTCCAAGTAAATAACCAAGAAGTCGCCCAAGAAACACACCAGCAAGCATACAAAAGGAGAGCAAGGCAACACCATAAACAACCATAAAATTACTCCAAGATCTTGTTAATTGTCAGTTATTCTTTATGATCTAATTAATGTTTTATCATTAATCTATTTTCAGGAAAAGCATGCCAAAAGAATTCTCTAACTTATTTGATCATTTCGATCATTCATTCAGTAAGAATCCATCTAAACCTGCACTAATTCTTGACACAGGCAAAGAATATAATTTCACTCTACTTAATCATATCTCTTCTAAATTTGCTTCATTTTTTTGTGAACTAGGCGTTAAACCTGGAGACAGAATATCAATTCAAATAGATAAAAGCCCGGAATCACTCTGCCTCTATTTGGCATGCCTGAAAGCGGGCCTCACATACCACCCATTAAATCCTGATTACACAGAAAATGAACTCAGTTTTTTTATCGAAAATGCAAAACCGACTGTAATTGTTTGCATTGAAAAGAAATTCAATTTGTTTAAAAAACTCGCCCAAATTAACGAGATTGATCATGTGTTCACCCTAGAAAAGGACGGAAGTGGAACATTGGTTGATGAATCAGATCATTGTGTGCATGAGTTTAAAACAATCGAGACGTCATCAAACCACATAGCGGCTTTACTTTATTCATCAGGAACAACGGGCAGACCAAAAGGCATTATGCTGTCGCATAAAAACTTAATAAGCAATACGAAGACATTGTCAGAATATTGGGAATTCACAAATGAAGATGTGTTACTTCATGCGTTACCCATATTTCATGTGCACGGTCTTTTTGTTGCAATTGGATGTGCTTTATACAGTGGTGCTTCGATGTGTTGGCTTGAAAAATTTAATGTTGAAAAAATAATCGCTAATTTACCCAGCTGTTCTGTTTTGATGGGTGTTCCAACTTACTATACGAGGTTATTGGCTTCACCAGAATTTTCAGAAAAAACCTGTGCAAATATGCGTGTATTTATTTCTGGATCTGCGCCATTACTTGAAGAAACCTTTCACGATTTTAAACAACTTACAGGCCACGAAATACTTGAGAGATACGGTATGACAGAGACCAATATGAATACATCCAATCCGATCAGCGGCCAAAGAAAGCCAGGTACAGTGGGACCACCCCTTCCTGGTGTTGAGGTTCGTGTTGTCGATGACAATGAGAATGACCTTAGTATCAATGAGATAGGCAACCTCTTCGTTAGAGGGCCAAATGTATTTGAAGGTTATTGGAAGATGCCAGAGAAGACCGAGGAAGACTTCACTCGAGATGGGTACTTCAAAACGGGTGATAAGGCGAAAATTGATGACGATGGCTATGTGAGTATTGTTGGGCGATCAAAAGATATGATCATTTCTGGAGGACTTAATGTTTATCCAAAGGAGGTCGAGTTGATTTTAGATGATATCGAAGGTGTCTATGAATCCGCAGTAATTGGTGTCCCGCATCAAGATTTGGGTGAAGCTGTTGTTGCAGTTGTAGTAAAAAATGAAACATCAGCAGAAATCACAGCACAAATCCTGATTGAGAAAGCCAAAAAAGAATTGGCTGGTTATAAAGTACCTAAGCAAATTATATTTGTTGATGCCCTGCCGAGAAACACAATGTCAAAAGTACAGAAGAATGTGCTAAGAGACACACATAAATTAACTTTTACTTAGGGCTGAATTTTTCGCCAAAGAAATCGTTGTTATTCCATGAGGGACGATTTTCATCATCGGAAATAATCAGTCCAGTCAAGAGAGCGCTTCTTACAAAACCTTCTGCCCCTCTCGAACTGAATGGGAGGCTTAAATCATCATTGGGNTGGTGGTAATAATTTTTCAAATAATTATCTAGCTCNTTAGCACCATCAATGTCAGGGTCAAATGAGACGGTCCCTGGTCTTAACCCAATTGCTGGAATNCCTTCTTTCACAAANGAAAATTGATCAGAACGAACAAAGCGAACCTCTTCTGGAAGTGGGTCCGGTGTAAACTGTATACCTAAATAAGAGGTCGCACTCTCGACCGCAGAATATAATGAACTGTGTTCAGATCCAAATGCATGGAGATCTGCAACTGGAAAACCCAGATAGGGCATGTCTATATTTATGTTGGCGATTAAGCTCTTTTTCATTACCAATGGATTTTTTGCAAAGTAAGATGANCCTTGCAACCCCTTTTCTTCAGCGGTTACAGCGGCGAAGATGATTGAACGCTTNGGTTTTACTTCCATAGTTGAAATGGCTTTGGCTATTTCAATGATAGCGCCAATACCTGCCGCATTATCATAAGCGCCATTATATATATTATCTTCACCNTCNCCTCTTACACCCAAGTGATCTAGGTGAGATGAATAAACTAAGTATTCNTGTTTNAGTTTCTCATCTGAGCCTTCTATGAAGCCCAACACATTTGATGAATAAACTTCCCTCCTGATTGACTTCCTAGACATGTGTGCTGAGATATTCATATCAAAGCTTCCTGTTCCACCATCTTCATGATGAGCAAAAATTCCGTCTAAATCATGACCTGAAAATTCAAACATTTTTTTCGCACCAGTATCACTCATGGTTGCTGTGCCCTTGAGTTCTTGAAAACCTTGATAAGGCTTACCGTCGTCATCTAGCCAACGCATTCCGGGCGCTCCAAGTCCCGGCAGGTACTTTTCCCAGGCGCGTCTTTTCTGATCAACTGGCGTTCTGATGAATACAATTCCCACGGCACCTTTTGATAGGGCTGTCTCAGCCTTAACTCGACCAGATGAATAGTAAGCCCTTTCTGCAGTATTGAAATAAGGTGGGGCGCCACTCAACAACACGAGTATTTTATCTCTTACTTCAATATCAGAAAAATCATCACGCTCATACTCAGGTGAAATTATCCCGTATCCGGCAAAAACTAAGGGAGCCGAGATCTCTTCGTCTATCTCTCCATAGCCACCGGACCGAATAAATTCATCCCTAAAAGCAAAATCAACAGATTCTGTTCCATTTGTTATCGACATTTTTGGCGAGGTGAGATCAAGGCGTGTTTCTNTAAACTTGATGGGCTGAAGATAACTTTCATTGTTATTTGGCAATGGCTGTATCCCTAATTCCTTAAAATTATTTATGACATAATCTGCAGCCTTNTCATAATTCTCTGTTCCAGCCTCTCTGCCCTGCATATCATCATCCGCCAATATAATCATGTGCTCACGAATATTGTTGCCTTGAATTTGTGNTACCAGTGAATCTGCATCATCCCAAAATAAAGCCTTGTTATTCTGAGAAGTATTGCAACCTNCCAAAAACATAATTAATGAAAATGATAAATATCTNCGTAACATGTCACTCCTTATCTTTGCTCTAACNAAATCTTCAATATATATTGATAAACAAAATATTAAATCAACNAAGANCATGCAACAACAGTCAGACAAAAAAAGTCATTTTTTTTATTTATCCAATACANACAGGCCGATGCTGGATNTCGCTGATGGAGTTTATCTTTACGATAAATCTGGCAACCGTTATTTAGATGCTTCAAGCGGTCCAATTGTTTCNAATATAGGTCATTCAAATCCAAATGTTATNGCTGCCATGAAAAAACAAATGGANAAAACAACTTTCGGTTACCGCCTTAANTTTCTTACTGAGCCAACCGAAAGGTTAGCAGAGCTAACAGCATCGCTCATGCCGGAGGGAATCAATCAAATTTTCTTCACATCAGGTGGCTCTGAATCTGTGGAGAGCTGTATAAAACTCGCTCGTCAATATGCGGTCAATACGAAAAAAGANAGTAAATGGAAAATAATTTCGCTGTATCCATCCTACCACGGAGGTACGCTTGGTGCGCTGGCGATTACTGGAATGGATCCTTTTGTAGATCCTTTCTCAAAGATGATGAAAGTCATGCCAAAAATCCCCGCCGCAACTTGTTACCTTGATAACGATGAACTGACTGAGGAGGAAAGAGGAATAAAATATGCGGATCTTCTTGAAAAAGAAATACTGGATCAAGGGNCTGATTCTGTTCTCGCGTTTATTTTNGAGCCTATTGGAGGTGCCTCGACAGGAGCCATTGTGCCACCTGACTCATACTTTAAAAGAATATACGAAATTTGTAAGAAATATGATGTTCTTATAATTACTGATGAGGTTATGACGGGTGCAGGCAGGACGGGTAAGTTTTTAGCAGGTGAACATTGGGATTTCTCTCCTGACATTATCGCAATGGCAAAAGGTTTTGCGGCTGGTTATGCCCCATTGGGAGTGGTCGCAGCTAAGGATGAGATAGTTGAGGTCGTTAATGAGTCGGGCGGATTTCTTCATGGTCATACCTACGCAGGTAATCCCCTGGCATGTGCGGCTGGTCTCGCAGTTATAAACGAAATAATTGATAATAACTTGATAAAAAATGCCAATGAAATGGGTCTCATACTTCGTTCGAGATTGCTCGAATTAAAAAATAAATACTCATTCATCGGTGATGTTCGAGGAAAGGGCTTATTGATGGCGTTTGAACTCGTTGCTGATAGAAAAACAATGGAACCACTTCCAACTTCAATGCAAGCTCACCAGTTACTGGTTGAAGAAGCCTATGAGAATGGTCTAATCATCTATTCAAGAAGAACTCGCGGGGGGCTCAGTGGAGATCATTTTATGGTTTGCCCTCCACTTATCATCAACACTGAACAAATCGAAGAGATACATAAAATCCTTGATCACAGCCTAGAGGCTTTGAAAGCCAAATTGAATCTTTAAACATGAAAACAAATCCCATCATTACAATCCATGCTGCGAAAAAAGAGGATGTTAATGACATACATAGATTATTGAAAGAACTCGCTATCGATACGGGAATGGAAAAGAAGATGATCAGTACAATTGATGATCTTTTAAAGTATGGTTTTACTGAGGGTCAGCATTTTCATGCACTCTTGGCCAAATGTGAAAAAAAATCCATCGGTTTATGCCTTTATTTTTATACTTTTTCATCATGGATGGGAGCACCTGGTATCTTCATCCAAGACCTATTTGTGGCCAAAAAATACAGAAAACTCGATATTGGGAAAAAACTGCTTCATGAAGTGGTCGCTCAAAACGAGCAACAAGAAATTACACATGTATTGCTTAATGTAGATCATAATAATACGGAAGCAAAAAAATTCTACGAAAAGCTTGGCTTTAGTTATAGAACAGAAGAACATAACTACTTTATTGAGACTGCAGTCCTAAAAAATTCATAAGATAAAAAAAATGAAAGTAATCTATTCCGATAAACATGCACTCCACGATCCAGAAAAATTTATGGTGGGTGGATTCATGGTGGATCATCCAGAAAAACCCAAAAGAGCAGAAATATTACTGAATGCTTCGCGTGAATTTGGCCTGGAACTCACCGAGCCAGAATCATATGAACTAAAGTACATTAAACGATTGCATACAGACAGATACATAAACTATCTGCAAACTATCTATACCCGATGGTCAAGAAGATCGAACACCTCGATGGAGGTAACTCCTGGTATACACCCAGATCATAGAAATTGTGGGTACCCTGACTCAGCAGAGGGTCAGATAGGATTTCATCATGCTGATTTATCAAGTCCGATCGGACCTCACACCTGGGAAGCAGCCTTCTGGAGCGCCCAAACTGCAGCGCATGCAGCGTCTCTAGTTAATCATGGGGAAAAAAGCTGTTACGCATTATCCCGTCCACCGGGTCATCATGCGGCTAAAGATTATGCTGCTGGCTTTTGTTTTTTTGGTAATTCAGCGATTGCTGCTGAAGCCCTAAAAGAAAAGCATGAAAAAATAGCAATCCTCGATATTGATGTCCATCATGGAAACGGTACACAGGATATTTTTTACGATCGCTCAGATGTCCTGACTTTATCAATTCATGCCGATCCAATTCGTTTTTATCCTTTCTTTTGGGGGCATGCACATGAGAAAGGTGAGGAGGACGGATTGGGCTTCAATATGAATTACCCCCTAAAACGAGGCACAGGCGATAACGATTATCTCAAAATACTAGATGATGCGATTGCATCTATCGAAAAATTCAAGCCAGATGCTCTTGTAATTGCTCTTGGTTTAGATGCTTATGAACATGATCCATTGAGAGGTCTCTCAATCACAACAAATGGCTTTGAGAGAATCGGTCAGAGAATTGGTGATATGAAATTACCAAGCGTTATTGTGCAAGAAGGAGGTTATCTCTCGGTTGAGCTTGGAATTAATCTTCGTTCTTTTCTTGAGGGATATACAAAAGGAGCTAATTTATAATCATGATCTAATAAATCATCACATGATGATTTTAAAGTATCTTCTTAACAAATATTTTCATTCCCATATATCTAAATTAAGTAACATTGCACGATACAAATTTTGATTGTGCAATATGTTTAGAAAAATTGTCTTTTGGTCGCTCGATCATCTTTAATCGAAAACTTAACTTAACCTAGCTTAATTGCTAACAGGGGAGTCAAATTGAAAAATACTAGTCACTTTATTATATCAGTCATACGAGTAACAATATATTTGTTTGCTGCACCGATGCTTTATGCACAGTCAGCTTCTGAAATTGAAGAGGTTACAGTATTTGGCCAGAAACAACCCTATCGTGGTGATGTCCCTTTGGAGTCATTACCGCAACAGGTTCAGGTGATTTCTGCTGATCTCATTGATCAGTTGGATCATACGGAATTTCAAAGTGCTCTGGATATGGCGGGAGGTGTCGCAAGACAAAACAGTTTTGGCGGCCTTTGGGACAGCTTTGCTATTCGGGGTTTTGCTGGAGATGAAAATTTACCCTCAGGCTATTTAATTAATGGTTTTAGTGGTGGCCGTGGTTACAGCGGTAACAGAGATACTTCTAACATTGAAACCATTGAGGTCTTGAAAGGTCCCGGCTCAGCTCTCTATGGTCGCGGAGAGCCTGGTGGTACAATTAATGTGGTGACCAAAAAACCACAGTTTGAAAAACGGGGCCACATCAATGCTAGTTTTGGGAATTACAGCAACCGTCGTGTTGAGGCTGACTACACTAATAAGCTCAGTGACTCCGTTGCTTTCCGTATTAATGGTGCCTACAAAGATGCAGGTAGTTTCCGTGATACCATTGAAACCAAAAAGCTGGACTTAACGCCTTCTCTACTGTTCAAGATTTCCGATAAAACCTCAATAAATTATGAGTTAGAAATTTTAGATCAAGAGACACCATTCGATCGCGGTATTGTTGCTATCGATCTTGACCCAGAAGTGGTTGATGTTGAGAACTATTATGGTGAGCCGCAAGATGGTCCAATTAAGATTGAAGCTACTGGACATCAATTTCTTCTTCAGCATGATTTAGATAGCGGTTGGTCTGTCCTCGCAGGTTTGGGATACCGTGACTCCTCATTTGAAGGCTTATCCAGTGAAACAGAACTCTCGGGTAGCCGTCAAATTCTGACTAGGACACAAATCCAAGACCAGATCGAAGTCGCTCCAAACTCATATGTTAACCGTCAGCGTCGTGAGCGCGATTATGATGCAACTGATCTGTCTGCCCGTGTTGAACTTACTGGTACTTTTGAATCCGACTCAATGACACATCACTTTCTTGTTGGTATGGACGCGTATGACTATGAGCTTGATACGGTGCAGAATCGTTGGCGTGATAATTTTCAAACATCTACTTACTACGTAGATTTGAACAATCCTGTTTATGGGCAAGCACAGGATCAAGTCCTCGGGCCCAATACTGATCGTTTGGAAACACAAAAGGCCTTTGGCATCTATTTCCAAGACCAAATCGATATCTCTGATCAGTGGAAAGTCCTGTTAGGCTTACGTTACGATGACTTTAGCCAAGACATCACTAACAGAAGAAATGATCCTGCGACAGTGAGCACGTCTGAGGAGACCGCACTAAGTCCACGATTTGGTGTGACCTATGAAGCTACGGATAATCTCTCACTTTATGCCAGCTATGCTGAGGGGTTCCGCCCCAATAGTGGAGCAGACGCCTACGGTAACAACTTTGATCCTGAAGAAAGCAAATCCTATGAATTGGGGATGAAGTTAGCTTCTTTGGATGGTCATATTTACACAACAATCGCATGGTTTAAGATGGAAAAATCTAATATTTTAACTGCAGATCCAGTCAATGCCGGTGAAAGCGCAGCCCTGGGTGGTGCTGAAAGCAAAGGATTGGAAATTGATATTGCCGGTGAGTTGTCTGATTCTGTCGATATGATGTTCTCCTATGCCTATGTTGATGCAGGCACTACATCTGATCTATGGAACTTTGATTGGTGGGTTACGCTTCCTGCTGGAAGTGAGTTGGTTAATATACCTAAAAACAGTGCTAACCTGATGATGAGTAAGAAATTCGATATGAATGGTGCTGATGCTAGCGTTGGCTTTACCATCAACTATGTTGATGACCGTTTAGGTGAAACCATTGACCCAACCTATAGATTACCGAAGTACACATTGGTGAATCTATTCGGCTCATATCAACTTAATGATCAGGTGAAACTGACAATGAATATTGATAATTTATTAGATGAGAAGTATTACGTCAGTTCTTACCATAAGTGGTGGACTACACCTGGCGCACCGACTAATTATGTTATGGGTGTCACTTACTCGTTTTAATATGAGGTTGAGCATGCCTTCACAAGAGTTTGTTGATTGTGTAGGCTTTGTTTATGAATAAAAGTATCTTCTCAATGAACACGTTGTCTAAGTATGGTGATCTTTTTCAGATTATTGGTGTGATTGGATTGATAGCTTCTCTGATATTCGTAGGCATGGAGTTAAGGCAGTCTCAGCAAATTGCGTTAGTTGAGCAACAAGTCGAGAGAACAAAAGCCTTTACTGAATTGTATAATACTGCCACAAATAATAACTTGGCATATCTTCATCCAAATAATGACTATAACGAATACGAGGTATTTTTTTATAACTTCCAACACATGTTCTGGAATATCTCAGAGACAGACTACTTGAAATACAGACTGGGATTAATGGATGAGAGTATCTGGCAATCAAGATACTCCATAATGAAGAGAATAAAATCACGTGAAGAATCAACAGATAGAGATTGTGGAATTTTGGAGCGTGTATGGGAAGCCAAAAAGAGACAACTCGACACAGAATTTATAAAGCTTATTGAAGCCATCCCATCAAGAAACTGCAGCTAAACCAACACCTACCTTCACAGCACCAGACAGCAGTCACAGATCTATATAGTGTGTAAAGTTTTCAAAGTGAGAACTCTGGTTTACAAACCTAAACTTCCTGAAATGTAGAAGGATTATATATACTCCCCACCTACCCGCTATGGCGCATGCATGCCCTTCAACAGGCACAGCTTCATACAGATTACAGACAAGCTTACGCTTGAAAAAAATGTGCTATATTAAGATCAAGAACAGAGTTATATAAGCAAATAATTTGATTATGAATAACTCCTAGATAACTCCTAGATACATTAATATTTGCGAAACACAATAGAGTAAAGGGATACAAGCTATCTATGATTAATGATCCACAATGGTATTCAGTGCTTCCTCCAATCATTGCAATTATCTTAGCAATTAAGACAAAACAAGTTA